>NZ_JBXCIY010000001.1:0-511904 GCF_056786395.1 Paenibacillus sp. Y951
CCCAATTAGTAAGACCCCTTGAAGACGACGAGGTTGATAGGTTCGGGGTGTAAGTGTAGCAATACATGTAGCTGACGAATACTAATCGGTCGAGGGCTTATCCTACAATTTTTCTAGACGGAGCGCAAGCGAAGATAGAAAAATACATCGGAAGCATAGAAGTTCAGAGCATCTGCTCAAGAGTCTATAATTCCACAATGATTCACTTTGGTGTTTTACCTTTCACATCCAGTTTTGAGGGCGCAAGCCCGATAGATTGCGGCTAAGATCTCATCGACAGTAATTTAGATAAGAATCAGCCAATATCAATAAATGTTCTATATACATAAGTATACGAACGATTAATGTTCCCTGATAGCTCAGTTGGTAGAGCACTCGACTGTTAATCGAGTTGTCACAGGTTCGAGTCCTGTTCGGGGAGCCATTGTGGGGAAGTACCCAAGTGGTTCAAGGGGACCCTCTGCTAAGGGGTTAGGCTGCGCAAGTGGTGCGTGGGTTCGAATCCCACCTTCTCCGCCATTTTTACTCTGGCAAACATCGAAAATATTACAAAGATATTAAAGTAAATGAAATATCATAATAATATAATTCATGTTTTGAAAGAATAGCGGTAAAATGCTAGATTTATATTAGATAGTAAGGCCCGTTGGTCAAGTGGTTAAGACACCTCCCTTTCACGGAGGTAACAGGGGTTCGAGTCCCCTACGGGTCACCATTAGCCGTTGTAGCTCAACTGGTAGAGCAACTGACTTGTAATCAGTAGGTTGGGGGTTCAAGTCCTCTCGACGGCACCATTTTTTTGCGGAAGTGGCTCAGCGGTAGAGCATCGCCTTGCCAAGGCGAGGGTCGCGGGTTCGATTCCCGTCTTCCGCTCCATATTTACGGGATGTAGCTCAGCTTGGTAGAGCACCTGGTTTGGGTCCAGGGGGTCGCATGTTCGAATCGTGTCATCCCGACCAGTTTATTACAGTCAACTCTTTAGCATTTTGCTAGAGAGTTTTTTTGTGTTTTTTAATTACTTATCAAGATCTGATTTTTGAGGTAATAACGTCTCTCCTGTCCGCTAACATCCAAATAGTAGCTAATTTATCTAGTTAGCGCATCGTATGTCCGTTCGTTTTTCGTTAAGCTCTGCTTTTGCTTTGAATGATAATGATTGTATGAAAATTACCCAAAATGGGTAACTTAACTCAATATAGCGAGTAGATATAAAAAATCTATAGGAGGAATTGTTCGTGAAATCTAGTATGAGGATAATAGTTATGCTATTGGTACTCTTATTGAGTGCAACAGCACAGTTTTCGTCTGAAAAGGTGTCTGCGGCTGAACAAGATAAAACGCATCATTTTGGATTTAAGAAAAGTGTTGATGAGAAGCTACCTTCGATTCAAGAGGAAGGCTTTGCTCATATTATTGAGAAGAATAACGCTTTATTTCTTGGTAATACATCGAAAAAGGCGCTATACCTTACCTTTGATAATGGATACGAGAATGGTTTTACTACACCGATACTTGATATCTTGAAGGAAAAACAAGTACCAGCGGCGTTTTTTGTTACGGGTCATTATATTCAAGATCAACCTGATCTTATTAGGCGAATGGCTAAGGAAGGACATATTATTGGCAACCATTCATGGAGTCATCCTGATATGACGACGATGAGCAACGATCAGATTAGACAAGAGCTGGCAAAAGTCAAAGACGGTGTAGCTCAGTTAACAGGTCAATCCATGATGAATTACTTACGGCCACCAAGGGGCATATTTAACGATCGAGTTCTAGCAATTAGCCATGAGGAAGGATATATAAGTGCCTTTTGGTCACTTGCCTATAAGGATTGGGAAGTGAATAAGCAAAGAGGTGCTGATTATGCTTATCAACAGGTGATGAAGCAGATTCATCCTGGTAGTATTATGCTTATTCATTCCGTATCAAGTGATAATGCAGGAGCGCTAACACGTATTATTGATGATGCAAGAGCAAAGGGATATACATTTGAAAGCTTAGATCAGCTAATGGCTGAAAGATTGTTAGAAAATTTATTTCCCTAGAAGTTTAAGTTCAAAGAGCAGGTTTTTGAACTACCTCAAGAAGTAATGGATAGATTAGCATGAAAAACTTATAGGTAGATACAAGGAGCCCCTCTAGTCCACGTTAATGGAATAGAGGGGCTTTAATGTCTGGAATAAAAAAGTTTGCTCCTTATGTCGTTGGCTGCTTGGCAAAGAAATGGGTGAGTGCCTTATACACTTCGCCTTTATCCTTAATGACGGAAAACTTGAACTTTTTATTCGAAATATGTTTATACGCACTCATTAGCGTACTATTCCGATTGTACTGATTAATCTCACCGTAGCCAAACATATTACTTACTTCCATGAGCTTCTCAATTAACCGTACACAGCGTTCATTATCTGAGGTAAGATTATCACCGTCTGAGAAGTGGAAAGGATAGATATTCCATTGTGCAGGCGCATAACGTTGCTCAATAATATCAAGCACACGTTGATAGGCTGAGGAGCAGATCGTACCGCCACTTTCACCACGAGTGAAAAATTCCTCTTCGGTTACTTCCTTCGCTTCCGTATGATGAGCGATATAGACAATCTCTACATGCTCATACTTACGTCTTAGAAAACGACTCATCCAGAAGAAATAGGAACGTGAACAGAATTTCTCGAAAGCGCCCATACTGCCGGACACATCAAGAATTGCAAAAATAACGGCATTGGATTGGGGCTTTACAATTTCTGTCCATGTCTTATAGCGTAGATCATCTGGTGAAATACCGCCAATACCTGCTTTACCCTCATTAGCATTGCGACGTAAATTTTCGAGCAGTGTACGTTTCTTATCGATATTGGACATAATCCCTTTCTTGCGTATATCATGGAACACAATTTCGGTTGTTTGCATCTGATCCTTCTGCTTCTGTTCCAAATTAGGGAGCTCCATCTCATCGAACAGCATATCCTCTAGCTCATCAATACTGATCTCAGTATCAAATACATCTTCGCCGGGTTGATCTCCAGCGTCCTGTCCTTTACCTGGTTTTTTGCTAAGCTGTGGATCTACACCGAGTACATCACCAACCTGAGAGTCTCCATCACCTTGCCCAACATGTTGCTTCTTGTTGTAATTATAGATGAAATGGGCTTCATCTAGGCTCTTAATAGGCACTTTAACGGTGCGGCGACCATCAGATAAGATGATGCTTTCATCAGATACTAGATCTGGTAAATTATTTTTAATCGCTTCTCTAACACGCTGCTGATGTCTTGCTTGATCATTATAGCCTTTACGATGTAAGGACCAATCCTCACGAGATACGATAAATAGGGGCTGCTGTTGCATCGTTGTACACCTCATTTCTGTATCCACATTACTATGTATACATTGTATGCAAAGCTTAAGCATGTATGATGAAATGTTCATGTTGGAATTTACAGCGGAGAGGACAATAGCAATTAGTACAACTTACTAATCCTGAGCTTGCTGAGCGATCGGTAGAAGTAGTTTCTATACTTAATGTTTTCTATATGGCATATGGTATCTTTCTAATTATTGTATTAGTGAAGAGAAGAAGGCTGAGTAATAATAGTGGAGTTAATTAAGAAAGGGCAGTTCCTCGTCATTGTGCTAATGACATGGAACTGCCCCGTTTCTTGTCTGCAATAAATACTATGAGAACTTGAACCAGCTTAAGTTAAACTGACTACCTGGCAAGAAGACGAAGGTTACCGTTTGTTGGCCTTTAATTGCTTCAAGCTCATACTCATTTACCATATAGTCATCTGAATAACTGAACTCTACTAGCTGCTTACTATCGCCATTGTCACCGCTGAACAAAATAGTAATTGTATTTTTATCAATTGGTGAATGTCCACAGATCGTTAGCTTTGATGTACCCGCTTCGCCAAAGTCCATATCCTCGAAAATAATCGACACATTGTTACCAATATTTTCAATAGACTGCTCTGTAATTGTGAAGGAGTCACCGTAAAGATGATTATGATCTAGCGCACGTAGCTGTTCGAATGCTTTATTAATTTTCGTGAACTGCAATCCTTTCAAATGGATTTTGCCGTTCAACACGATAGCAAATGAAGTGACGCCTGTAAGTCGTTTGCCCAGCTGATACGTTTCTGGCTGATAGACGTTCCAAATCGTTTCCTTATGATAAGGCACAGTTGCGAGCAATATTGATTGCGGTTCATGTGGATGGCCTTCCCATAGATCCATCGTGAATGGTTCACCATCCAACGAGAACACAGGCAATGTCACTTCATTAGTGCCATAGCTACCAAAATCAATTTTATCGAAGAAAATAATACTTTCGCCTTCACGAGCTGTAGCTACTCCACGCTCATTACCATTCGTTAGATTAGAGCTTTGTTCATTGTGATAGCCTGCAGAAACGAAATCATATGGGTTAATAAAAGCTTGACCTAATCCGGAGATACTGAACTCCATAAGCGAATAATGTTTAATCGAATCCGAACCATTCGTCGTTCCACAGCGAATATAAAGTTCACCATCACCTAGAGCGGTAATAACAGCTTGATGACCATTCGTTTCAAGTGTTGCCATATTAGCATCTACACCGGCTACGTTCGTAATTCTCCATTGAACGTCTTGATGAGTAGCGTTGCTCGGATGGATTTTCACTTGAACTGGAACGGATTGCTTCTCTGCATTAAGCTGATTACTTTGTGGACAAATAATCTCGATTTTTCGAACAGGAATATCATCTGAAGCAACGTCTACTACAGTATGATCGGCCTGCTGCTGAGGAGCATAGGAATAAAGTGAAGATTGTTCCTCAGTATCGCTTGTCTGCTTTGGTGCGACAGCTAACAATGTCAACTCATTGCTCGGCAAGCCATTAGCTTCAGCACGAACTTTAATCTCACCCGGCTCTAGTGTACTAGCAATAATAGCAAGTAGCTTACCACTGAACATAAGACGATTCGTACCTTTGTAGCTATCATAATCTGTGCTATCGCCGTTATCTAAGCCAACAAGTCTTCCAGCACCTTCAACGGTAATATGAACGCGATTATTTGCATTCGCAACAGGCTGACCATGCTCATCGGTCGCGGAAATTTCGACAAAGATGAGATCTGAGCCATCCGCTTGTAAAGTTTCCTTATCAGCAGTTTGTACAAGTGCTGCTGCATCTCCGAATGAAGCTTGACTATCAGTCGCAATAATGTTGCCTTGTTCATCGTAAGCAATAGCTTTCAAAATACCTTTCGTATAAGGAATTTGCCATTCACCTAATAGCTGTACACCATGCAGATGATCGATATCGTATACGCCTTGCGATACATCATTGAAAAACAGCTCGATTTTCGGTGCATTAGAGCAAACACGGACATCGATTAATTGACCTTCTGAGAAATCCCAATACGGGAATATATGAACCATCGGACTTACTTTATAGTTGGTCCATTCCGCTTGGTAAATGTAATATGAATCCTTTTTGAAGCCAGCAGTATCTAGCTGTCCAAAGTAAGAGTTTTTCGTATGGTAAGGAGTAGGCTCACCGATATAGTCAAAGCCTGTCCATATAAATTGCCCTAAAGAGAACGTTGCATCACGATCTGCTGTAATACAATTTTCCGTGTTTTTGGCTCCCCAGCTAGTCGAGCTATTGCCAAGCGCTGAGCATTGCTCATCATCATCAGCTAAGACAGATTGTGCTAGCGGGAAATGATAGATACCTCTACTTTGTACGGTCGAAGCGGTTTCGCTTCCATAGATGATCCAATCAGGATGTTCTTCATGGTGACGGTCGTAATATTTCTCTGCATAGTTATAGCCAGCAAATGTAACGATATCCGCACATTTCTGAGCATTTTCCCAAGGCATATAGTTCGATCCAATCGTTACGACAGCATTTTTCCGGGGATCATGAAGCAGTACCTCATCTAATAGCTCCTGAGTAAGCTCCTGACCGCGTACATTAGCATGTGTATCGTAGATCTCATTACCAATACTCCACATTAGCATGCTTGGACGATTACGATCTCGACGAACCCAGCTAGCGATGTCCTTTTGCCACCACTCTTGATAGAATCTCGCATAATCATAAGGGTTTTTCGGTCGCTCCCACATATCGAATGCTTCAGATACGATAAGAACACCCATTTCATCCGCTAATTCCATTAGCTCGACAGCAGGCATATTATGAGCGGTACGAATGGCGTTAACGCCCATTTCCTGCAATAGCGTAATTTGGCGACGCAGTGCAGTTTTATTGACCGCAGCACCTAGACTGCCAAGATCATGATGCTGACATACGCCATATAATTTCACATGACGATCATTAAGGAAGAAACCTTTATCACGATCAAATTCCATTTTGCGGAATCCGAAGTTTTGCGTTTCTATGTCTGTGCTAGCCTCATTAACAAGTAGCTCGGTTTGAAGTCGATACAGATTAGGGGAGATCACATCCCATAGCTTTGGCTCGCTTACAGACATGTTGCCATTAACGGTTATCGTCTGGCTAGCTTCAGCAGCAATAACAATTTCTTGCTCAGCAATGATCGCATTGGCAGCATCAATAATTTGATGACGAACTTTATATGTAGCTGTAGTATCAAGTTGCTCAGAGAACGTAAACTCGGCATCAATAGCGACTGTCCAGTCAGTTCCACTTTGCTCAGTAGTAATATAGATTCCTTCGGATACGATATGGTTTTTCGGATACGATTTCAGCCATACATTACGATAAATACCTGCGCCTGAATACCAGCGAGAGTTGGGTGATTGATGAATAACTTGAACATAGATTTCATTGTCGCCAACGATTAAGTAATGTGTAATATCAAGCTCAAAGCTAGAATAGCCGTTTTTCCATGTGCCAACCTCTCGTCCATTGACAAATAAAGTGGAGTCCATGTAGACGCCTTCAAAGTAAAGTGATGTTATCGAATGTGAGTCAAGCTCTGTTAAGTGTAGCGTTTTGCGATACCAGCCTTCACCATTTTCATATAAATTATTCGAATCATAGATTAGCCAATCATGAGGAATAGTTACCGGCATCCAAGCGAATCCACCAGCAACGACTGTTTCTAAATTAGTATGTAGTGGTTGTTTCGTAAAATACCAATCATTGTTAAATTTTCTTTGTAAACTCATATGTGTCTAGCTCCTTTAACAAAAAAAGTGATTTAGTACATGAATACATGTTCAAAAGTTCTAAAACTAATAAGTAGGCATCTGGAACGCGTATGACATAAATTAGTCCACAATGAAATCATAGCATGTAAATAGTTATTTCTCTATGGTTAGAACTTTCTTTATACTCTAAAAAGTTAACATAAAGTGTTCTAAATATCGACACGAAATTGAGCATAGAACATCACGATCTACTAGTATGACATAAGCACATGATGGTACACTAGAGCTAGGAAAAATTATTAGAATAAAATGTATGAAAGGATGACGGCATTGAAAATATTTCATACAGCAGACTGGCATCTCGGCAAAATAGTACAAGGTGTTTATATGACGGAGGATCAAGCGTATGTGCTTGATCAATTTGTTAAGGAAGTGGAAGAACAGCGGCCTGACGTCGTTATTATTGCAGGTGACCTATACGATCGAGCAGTTCCTCCAACAGAGGCAGTAGATTTACTGAATGATATATTGGAACAGCTAGTACTCAAATTGAAAATTCCTGTACTTGCGATCGCAGGTAATCATGATAGTCCTGACCGTATTGATTTTGCTGTAAAATTAATGGAGCGTAACGGATTGTATATGAGTGGACAGCTACGCTACCCAATAGAGCCAATTATTATGCATGATGAATACGGGCAAGTACATTTCTATCTTATTCCGTATGCTGATCCTGCCATTATTCGTTATCTAATCGGTGATGAATCCATTCGTTCGCATAATGATGCGATGGCAGCAATCGTAAGTCATATTAAAAGCAATTGGGACCCAACTGCAAGACATATACTTATTGGACATGCCTTTGTTACGCCTTATGGTGAACAAGAGCATAATACAAGCGACTCGGAGCGCCCTTTAGCAATTGGTGGTGCGGAATATGTAAACGCACAGCTATTACAGGATTTTGATTATGTCGCGCTTGGTCATTTGCATCAAGCACATCATGTTGGTACCCCGCATATTCGATATGCTGGATCGCCGTTGAAATATTCGATCTCTGAGGAGAATCACTATAAAGGTTATATCGTCGTTAATCTAGCTGGTCAAGAGGTTACGACTGAGAAAATTTTACTTGAACCAAGACGAAATATGCGCCGTGTTGTTGGAGCTATTGCTGATATTGAACGGCATTCGATTAATGAAGATTACGTCTATGTGACATTAACGGATGAAAATCCCGTACTGTTTCCGATGGAAAAAATTCGAGCTGTGTATCCGAATGCGATGCATGTCGATCGTATTGCCTCCCAGCGCCGTAATTCCGAGGACAATCAAGAACGGACGACTAGCGTTATGAAACAAGAGCTGAAGCCTTTGGAGCTATTTGCAGCCTTCTACGAAGAGGTGAGAGGTACAGAGTTAGCTGCCGAGAAGCGGGAACGATTTGCCCAGGCGTATGAACAGATGATGCAGGGGAGTGAGCAATAACGAATGAGACCATTAGAATTAATATTAACGGCATTCGGACCTTACCGTGAACGTGAGGTTATTGATTTTCTAGAATTGCAGGATCATCGCCTCTTCGTAATATCCGGCAATACTGGAGCGGGGAAAACAACGATATTCGATGCGATCTGCTTTGCGCTGTATGGCACTGCAAGTGGCGAGGATCGTGCGGAGATACGGATGCTGCGTAGTCAATTTGCCGATGAGGCAGTTCATACATCAGTAGAGCTACGCTTTATGGTTAAGGATAAGCAATATCGCGTATTACGGCAAATGAAGCATCGCAAAGGTAACAATAAAGGCGAGACCGGGGAAAAGATTGAGCTATATGAAGTAACGGCTCAAGGAGAAGTACCAGCTGTCGACCGTTTCATTATACGTGATGTCGATATGAAGCTTGCTAACATAATGGGATTAACGAAGGATCAATTTAGTCAAATTGTAATGTTGCCACAAGGAGAATTTCGTAAGTTATTAACATCTAGTACGGATAACAAGGAAGATATATTGCGGAAAATATTCCGTACGGAAAGATTCGATCAGCTTGAACAAATTGTTGGTAATCAATATAAGGCGATGCAGGAGCAATTTAGGCAGCAGCAAGGATCACAGATCAATACGATCTTGCATATTGCTGAGCAGCTGCCATTACGCGAAGAATCCATGCTAGCAGCTACGTTCGCTCAGGAGCAACGTAATGTGTTTCAAGTGCTAGAAGGATTGCTAGAAGAGCAAGTCTATTACGAGGCTGAGCAGCAACGTCTGGAAGCGCAGAAAATTATCCAAGCTGAGCATCTTTCTGGAGCAAGACGCGAGCTGCAAGAAGCTGAACAAACAAACAGCAAGCTACATGAACATATGCAGAAGCAGCAGGAGCAGCTTAGTTTGCTTGAGCAGCAGACGCATTATGAGGCGGTTCAAATAAAAATTCGACGTGGCGAGCAAGCATTATTTGTATCGGCATATGAAGCGCGCTATGAGCGAGCTTGCAAGCAGCTTCAAGAGCGTCAATTACAATGTGTGCAGCAAAAGAAGCAGCTCGTCGAGGTAGAGCAGCGGGCAGCAAGTGTGCAACTGCGTTATGCAAAGCAGGAACAAAAACAACAGGTAAGAAAACAAGTAGAATTAGAGCTACATGAATTGCAGCAGCTATTACCGATTGTACAGCAATATGGTCAATCTCAGCAGCAACTAGTCGAGGCGCAGCAGGAAGAAGAGCGGAGCAGCCAAGTACTTCAAGAGCTAGATGTATTTGTTCTTCAAGGGAAAGAGCAACGGCTTCAATTACAGAAATTATTGCAAAATGTTGATGATTATGGGCAGCACTCACTTCAGTTGCAGTCTGCGATGAGTGAAGTTGAGCAACAAGGCAAAATAGTAAGTAAAATGCTGGAATATACTAACGAATTACAGCAGCTGGAAGGAAAAAAAATAGCGATTCGTGAATATGCACAACTAGCTTTACAGGAGCTACAGCAGCAGGAGCAATTATGGATTGAAGGTCAAGCTAGCGAGCTTGCTCGTCATCTTCACGATGGTCTTCCTTGCCCAGTATGTGGTAGTGGGGATCATCCGCATAAAGCGAAACCATTAGTGGAGATGCCAACTCGAGCTCAAATCGACGTATATAAAGCGAATCATTTGAAGCGTGAGCAAGAGCTATTATTATGGCAGGCTCAGCGCTCTGCAAAGTATGAGCTATTAGAGCAGCAACTAACTGGTTTGGAATCTTCCTTGCAGCAGGAGCTGAAGGCATTTCTGAAGGGTGATGCGCCGGTTGAATTACAACTGCAACAAAGATTAGAGAATGAGCAGCAGCAACTGCGTGTAAGCTGGAAGCAACTCAAAGAGCAACATGATCAATTACGAAGTAAGCTAGAACTTGCAGAGCAGCAGAAGCAGCAATTGCAGCTATTGGAACAGGAGCTTGAGCGCAAGGAGCAACAGAGAGTTCAATATCAAGATAAACTTCAGCAAGCTGCTGTACATAAGGCGACGCTAAGTACAAAGCTTGAGCAGTTAGAATTGCGTGTGCCGGTAGATCTGCGAAACGTTAGTAGCTTACAGATGCAATTAGTAGAAAAGCAGCAATTACTCGCAACACTTGAGAATGAGTGGAAGCTGGTAGTAGAGGAAAAGGCTGAAGTAGAACGGCTAATGGCAGCAGCTACCGCTCAAGTGGAGCATACTATGCAAAGCTTAGCCGGCGACGAGCAAGAGCTAACTATTAGTGATGCGGAATTCAAGCAGCAATTAGTGGAAGCGGGCTTCGCTAGCCAGGATCAATATAGTGCTGCAAAGCTATCGAGAGATGAGCTAGAACAAATGACGTCATCCTATACGGCATATCGTGATCAGCTTACTAGACTCGCTACGCAATTAGAGTGGCTAGAGCAAACGATTGCAGGCAAGCAAATTGTCGACTGTATTCCATTACAAGCGAAGCTAGAACAGCTACAGCAGCAATTTGAAGTACTCATTACAATGGATAGTCAAACTGTCCACTATTTACATGAAATTAAGCAATATATCATTAAGCTGCAAAGTAATAATGGACAATTACAGGAGCTTGAACAGTCGTTGGCGATTACTGCTGATCTATATACGACAATGAAAGGCGATAACCCGCTGAAGCTATCTTTCGAACGATATATTCTTATTGATTATTTAGAACAAATTATCGAGATGGCGAATATCCGACTAGCTGCGCTATCCAATGGGCAGTTCGAACTTAGGCGTAGTGATCGACTAGAAACACACGGCAAGCAAAGTGGGCTTGGGCTTGATGTGTACGATGCCTATACGGGTCAAAATCGTGATGTCAAAACATTATCTGGTGGAGAGAAGTTCAATGCTGCATTATGTCTTGCTTTAGGAATGACCGATGTTATTCAATCTCATCAAGGTGGAGTTTCGATTGAAATGATGTTTATCGATGAAGGATTCGGTTCATTAGATGAGGAGTCTTTGCAGAAAGCGATTACTACCTTAATTGATTTACAGCGAGCAGGTCGAATGATTGGAGTCATTTCACATGTTCAGGAATTGAAGGATGCATTACCTGCATGTTTAGAAGTATCGAAAAATCGCGACGGACATTCTCAGACTAGATTTATAGTGAAATAAAGAAAGACTCATCAATCTCTCACAAGGAGAGTAGATGAGTCTAACGATACCATTGCTACTTATAAACCTGATACCACGATTGAAAAGACGAAAAATATAAATCCACCGACTACTAATAGACCATTGAAAATTGTACCTAAAATACCGAAAATTTTACGGCGGTTTTTCATGAATAAACTAATAACTCCAAAGATTAGTCCAATGAAGCCGAAGAATCCTGAACTGAACATTAGCAATACACCAACAATGATCCCGACAAAGGATGGAGGGAAACCATCACTATTCAAAATTAGTTTTTCGATATAGGTTGGATCACTCATTAGTTCAAGATCTGTTATGCTTAATGATGATATACCAGAGAACATAACGATAAGCCCGATAACGATTACGAGTATTGAAACTAATGCGAAGATAAAGCTCGTAATACCAAGACCAGAATGCTTCAAAGGTTGAATGGGACCAGATGGTGGCGCTCCATTCGGATACTGCGAATGATTATACTGCCCAGAAGCATTATTTCCAGCGGCTGGATCATATGTTTGTGAATACTGTGGTTGATCACCAGTTGGATACGCTGTAGGAGCGGCATTTTGTGCCCCTGCATGTTGAAGCTCTTGTGAAAGGTTCGGATTGAACGTTCCAAATGCTTTGAACGACTTCCCTTGTGGCGGTGTTACTTGCTCCGAATTTTTCTCAGCTGATTGAGAGGGTTGATTGTCGTTACTCGGAGTGGGATTAGATTTTGATTGGTTATTGTCTTCCATAACAAACTCCTTAAACTTTTTTGTTTTCTTTTGTTAACGAAACTTCTCGTAAATAAAAAGTAGCATCGAAAGCATAAGCTTTAAACTAGTTTTTACTATTATACAATAAAAATGAACAGGATGATGATAATGTTTAGAAAGTACTTTTTAATTGGGGCAATATTTGCAGCAATTGCAATAGCATTGGGGGCATTTGGCGCACATGGATTAAAGGAGATTGTGTCTGAAAGGATGCTGCAAAATTTTGAGACAGGTGTTCGTTATCAGATGTATGGTGCTTTAGGGCTAATGCTTATTGCACTCGCATCTACAGTAGTAAAAGATTATAAGAAGCTTGCTACCGGAGCAATGTTAATTGTCATTGGGATCATTATTTTCAGTGGTAGTTTGTACATAATGGCTTTAACGGGAGTGACGATACTTGGAGCAATTACACCAATTGGCGGTGTGTCACTTATAGCTGGATGGAGTTTTGTCATATGGGGAATTGTAGTAAATAAGGTAGACTAACATTTTTTTCTAGGTTATTTGACATATTTCGATTATAATGGTGTATGTAGTGTGCTCATTAATATAAATCCACAGCGAGATGAATTGAGGGATTACAGTTGTTGAAGCGAAAACAGTTTAATTGGTTGGAGCCTTCGCTAGTTTCAGGCTATCTCATTGTTCTTTCCTTTGCTTGGATAGTCATCGCGATGTTTGGTGTAAATACGCTGAAATATCAAGTTATACTTGGCACAGTCGGAGCAGTTCTAATTACGACTGCGATTGTACTGCTGCTTCGCTCTAGAAGAATAACATCAACTAGAAACTTTCATGAATCAATTGTAAGTACACTGTTTCAATCTAATGCCGTTGCCTTAACATTAATTAATCATGACGGAAATATTATTGAATTGAACGATACTTCCGCACATATGCTTGGTTATGAACGAATTGAAGAATTAATCGGGAAACCAATTATGAATGTTATTGAGCAATCCAGTCAAGAATCCGTAATGGAAGCATTAGAAAAGGTTAAAGAGGGCCAAATAGAAAAACTTAATATTCATGTTTTGCACCGATCGTCATTCCCTTTAGAGATTCAAATTAGCTGTGAGCCTGTTATCCAGCATCACAAAGTCATTGGGTCCTTAATTGTAAGTCATGATCTAAGTGATCATAAGCGAAACTTAGAACGTATTCGCTATATGGCTTATTACGATGATATGACTGGTTTACCAAATCGTACATTGTTTCAAATTAAATTAGATGAATGGCTAATGCGAGCAAAAGAAGATCAGCAGATGCTAAGTGTGTGTTACATAGATCTTGATAATTTTAAACTTGTAAATGCTTCATTCGGCAGAGAGTATGCTGATCTCATGCTGCTACAAATGGCGGATCGATTGAATCGATTATTATCTCCTAATGATGTTGTAGCAAGATTAGAAGGTGATGCTTTTGCATTGCTTCTGAATGAAATTGATAGTATCGATCAATTATTAGTAAGATCACAGCATATTCTAGATGTTATTAGTGAACCGTATGATTTGAAAGGTGTACCTGTACATATGGGAGCTAGTATGGGAATTGCCTTGAATCTTGATCCTAGCGATGATGGGTTTTCAATTTTCAAAAAAGCGGATATGGCATTGGTCAAGGTTAAGGAATCTTCGGGAGGTCATATTCTTATTTACTCCGAAGAGTGGAATAATTCCTCATATGAACGATTAAAATTACAGCATGAAATTCATCGTGCCTTACAGCGCAATGAGTTCGAGCTATATTATCAGCCTCAATATGATGTTATTCACGGTCGTATTGTCGGAGGGGAAGCTTTGATTCGTTGGAATCATCCGACTAAAGGATTACTATCCCCGATCCACTTTATACCACTAGCGGAAGAAAGTGGATTAATAGTTCCGATTGGTGAATGGGTTATTAGAGAAGCTTGTCGTCAAAATAAAGAATGGCTGGACGCTGGATTGCCAATCGTACCAGTTGCTGTGAATTTATCTATTAGACAATTTGTGCGAAACGAGATGGATTTACAGATTAAGCAAATTCTCGAGGAGACGCAATTACCATCCCAGTATTTGGACATTGAAATTACGGAATCAATGAGCATTGATATGAATGAGATGAACCGTAAATTAATTGCGATAAGCGAACTAGGTGTTGGCATTAGTGTTGATGATTTTGGTACGGGCTATAGCTCATTCCATTATTTGAAGTCATTCCCAATTACTCGTTTGAAAATTGATCGTTCGTTTGTTACTGACATTTTGAATGAACAAAGTCATGCGGAAATTGTATCGGCAATAATTGCAATGGCACATAAATTGAATTTACAAGTTATCGCAGAAGGTGTAGAAACGACTGAACAGCTAGATTTTCTTCGCACATTACAATGTGATGAGATGCAAGGCTATTTGAAAAGCCCGCCTGTACCGGGACAGTACTTCAAAGAATTACTAGTTGCAGTATAGAGGTAGTTCAAAAAACAGACTTTGATAACGATGATCATGCTATAGAAGCTTAGTCGACATCGAATATGAAGTGAACTTGGAAAGTACGGTTCGCGTGTACCAAACACGTACACTTGCGCTTCCGCCTTTCTCAAGTAGCACTCCATCTTCTCGGTTCTGAAAGCCTGCTTTTTGAACTTTCATTGGAAAAGGAAATAAAAACAGCCTATCTAGTAGCGAATACCGCTGCAAGATAGGCTGTTTCTATAAGTGAATGTTTTGAACTACCTCTACTAGACCTCTATGAAGTCTTCAATTTCATTCAACCGGAAAGTATATACTTGTTTTTCATCGACATGGTAAATGGTAATGATTTGATCGGTTTCATCGATATTGATGACTCGGCAAGGGATATTTAGCTTTACACCTAGTCCGCGATTCACGATAAGTCGTACTAGTTTATTGTGCTCTTTGCACTGTCTAAATGCTTCGAGTCCTAATTCGTATTCATTAGATTCGACAGAGACAGCAATTGGCTTCGTTGTTTTTGCTTTTGCCTTTCGCTCTGCTATAACGTCACCTAGCTCAATGCCAGAAGTGATTTTATAATCTAAAAAATTAGCTTTGTTCAATTGTTCGATCAATTGTTGTAACGCGATTGCATGATGCTCATTCTCAATTAAAATTTCAACATTATATAGAAATGAACTTTGTTTTTTTATTGTCATATTAACTCCCTCCGCGTCACGTGATTGTTCTACTATATCATGATTTAACGTATTTCTGTAGACCTACTCAAATGGTATTAATAAGAGAATTTATTGAGTGAAAAGTCCTTGTTTTCAAAGTTATTCCGTTAATAAATGAACCTCTAGTAATAGTTTATGCAGTATTACGGGAAATAATATATGTTTACTAGGCATATGCTATATAGGTTGTTCACTTACAAGCAAATGATGCATATAGTAACATACATTAACAATTCCAATGAACTACGAGAGGTGCATTCGAGATGATTAAGATGATACCGTTTCAATTGCGTAGTGGTGCTACAGTTATTGGTACGGAAGTAAAGTTACCAAAAACGACGTTATTATCCATTTCTACAGATAATGGCTATATTATGTGTGGAGCACTTGATGTGAGTTTACTGAATAATAAGCTTAAAGATCGAGCAATTATTGCAGGACGTGCTGTAGGCGTGCGAACCTTGGAAGAACTTATGGATGCCCCCTTAGAATCGATAACGGATGCAGCTGGAGCACTAGGAATAACAGTCGGCATGAAAGGGAAAGATGCGCTAGAAAAGATGTTATAGTAGCAAATAAAATAGCACGATATGATTATAAAATATAGTCATGTCGTGCTATGAGGTTAATGGGGTAATATCTAATCATATGATCAAAATTGGTAATTATAAAAACATATATTAACCAATTGCTTCCTTGTAATAATATTGCTTTCAACAATTATTTCAGTAATATATATAATTTATTAATATAGTGAGAACAATCTCTTGATTATTGTTGATTATACTTAGCTAGAATCATACATAATTAGGAGTTGAAAATATTGAAAAAGATGTACAAGTTTATTTCTAGTTTGATGGTGATCGCAATTGCGATATCAATGTTACAACCCGCTATTAACGTAAATGCGGCAATGCCAGTCGCTCCTAGTTGGAGCTATGGTGAAGTTGTTGATATGAGACAAAGTGATCTCGGATTTGGAGCTACATATACTTGGATGGATATGGATGTTGAGGATTCAGTACAGAAAGTACATACAGTAGAGTTTGATCCAACGAATTCTAATCTTGAATTAGTTAGTGCTACAAAGAATGGTCATGTGTCAGGTATGAAGCGACTTTCAGAAATGGCTGATTATGTTGATGCTGAAGGTAGCCGCGTTATTGCAGGTATTAATGGTGACTTCTATGAAATCTCAGGTAAGGCAACGGGAGTGCCCTCAGGTATTTTTATGGCAGATGGTGAAATATTGATCAGTCCTCAAAGCAGCTATGCATTTGGTATGACTGCTGCTGGAGAATCAGTATATGGCACAGTTTCATTAAATAGATCAATTACGATAGATGGGACAGATGCAGAATTAACTAGTTTGAATCGCTATCGTGATACGAATCAACTAGTAATGTTTACTAACAGATATGGCGCTTCAACGGGTGCGTCTACCCAAGGTGTTGAAGTTGTTCTTGATATTGTTTCGGGTGAAGTAGCGAGTGGCTCAGATCTGGTTATGACAGTATCTGAAGTGAAAATAGGTCAAGGTAATACGAAATTATCTGATGATCAAGTTGTATTATCGGCGTCTGGCGATAAAACTTCAATTATTGAAGCTTTGCAAGTAGGACAAGAGGTAACAGCAAATTTTGAATTATCAAGCAATTTTGCGGATGTAACGACTGCAATTGGAGGCAATGGACCACTTGTAGATAATGGAATTTCACAAAATGTAGGTCCTGAAGGAGTTCATCCGCGTACTGCAATTGGTACGAAAGAAGATGGAACGATCGTGTTTTTCGAGGTGGATGGTCGTCAGCCTGGATTTAGTGAAGGTCTTGAAATGATGCAGGTTGCTAATTTGATGATTGAGATGGGTGTTGTTCAAGCGATGAATTTGGACGGCGGTGGTTCGTCAACAATTATTGCGAAGCTTCCCGGTCAACAACAAGCGACTATGATTAACTCAGGCTCGGATGGATATGAGCGTAGTATTGGTAATGGTCTCTTACTAGTCAATACTGCTCCTGAATTAGAAACTGCGTCTTCAATTGCAGTTACACCTAGCGTGGAACGTGTTCTTGTAGGCTCGACTATTACATTTGCAGGAGCGGGACTTGATGCGAACTATCATTCAGCTAGTCTTGCTACAGGACTAGAATGGTCAGTAGATGAAGCTTTCGGAACGATTAATAATGCTGGTCAATTTACTGCGAGTAAGCAAGCAGGGGAAGCAACGATTCATGTAGCAGCTGCTGATATTACTGGCGAAGCGACAGTCGAAGTTATAGATACATTAACAGCATTACATTTCCCAGATGACGAGAAAACATATTCTTCAGGTGAAATGGTTCAACTAACTGTTAAAGCAACACGCGATGGTCAAGTGGTGGCCGCGAGTAATGATGATCTAATATGGAGCGTTACAGGAAATATAGGTACAGTAGATGACAATGGCATATACACTGCAACATCTGACACAGGTCAAGCTGGATCAATCCAAGTTAGCTTCGGAGATGTAACAGATTCATTCGTAGTTAATGTCGGAATTCCACCTGTCATTTTAGAAGGTTTTGAGAATGGCATTGGTAATTATGTAGCTGCAGCAGATCGTGCAAATTCATATGCAATTGATTTGATTACGGACCAAGATTTCGTGCGAAATGGAGATGCAGCAGTAAAGTTATCTTATGATTTTACAGGCAGAGAGTCTACTTCAGGTGCTTATCTACAATCAAAAAATGTCGATACTAGAATTGCAATACCTGGCTATCCTGAAAAAATTGGGATGTGGGTCTATGGTGATGGTAAAGGTCATTGGCTACGAGCTCAGCTGCGCGATGGTAACAATGCGGGCATTGCCATCGACTTTACGAATGGAACAAAGGGTGTTGACTGGATTGGTTGGAAGTATGTTGAAGCGGCGGTTCCAGCAGGACGTGCGTTACCGTTGTCAATTGAGAAACTCGTTCGATATATGGAGACAAGTTCTGCGAAGAAAGATGCCGGTGCTATTTATATCGATGATATTACCGTTACGTATGGCCCAGTTGAAGGTATTGATTATGACGAGCCAGAAATTGTATCGTTCTCTCCAGCAGAAGCTGCAATGGTTAATACAGCTGCGCCAGCCATTAAAATTACAGCACAGGATGCAGGCTATGATGCAGCAACTCATCCAGGAACTACATTGATAGATCCTGAAAAGACTCGTCTATATGTGGATGGCGTTCTAGTAACACATGGCTTCTATCCACCTAAAGGTGAAATTAGTTATGTACCAACAGAACCATTAAGCGAAGGTAATCATACGGTGAAAGTTGCTGTTCGTGACTTGGCAGGTAACCAAACGATCAAGGAATGGAGTTTCAAAGTTAATCTAGGCTCTCCGTACTACGAATATACGACAGAAGATATTGTATATACAGGTCAAACATATTCATTTGATATCAATGCAAAGGTAGCAGATGAACTAGTAGCTGGTCAGTTGGAGTTTAGCTATATGCCAAACGCAATGGACAATATTAAATTTCTTCCAAATAGTAAACTAGCAAATAGTATGGTAGATTTCACTGTTGATGAGACAAATGGACTACTGACATTGACATTAAGCGATCTGGCAGCTGCAAAGCTTTCGGCTACAGATGCAATCGGTAGTATATCTTATCGCATCAATTCAGATTATTTGGGTCCTTATACGTTAGCAGAATTACGTGCTAATCCGAAAAAATCAATTCAGCTAAAAGTTGTTAATGGGATCGTTGAAACGGCAACGAAATCGGATATTAATTATAAAGGTGACACATTTAATCTGGACTTGCAAAGTAAATATGAGCTAACTTGGGATCATCATGCAACTTCAAAAGGCGAGCCTGCGGTATTTACAATTGTAGATAAAGTAAGTCGAGAGCCGATAGAGGGCGTACAGATGCTGTTCAATGGCACACTTGTTGCTGCCACTTCAGATGTTAATGGTCAACTTTTATCTAATGAAGTAACTACGGCGTCAGGTACGTACAATATACAAGCGATGAAGGATGATAACTATAGTCCAATGATGTCATTCGTCGTTGCACCATCTGCAGGAACAGTTGCTCCAATGCATATCAATGTGACATTCGGTAATGAAGCGACAACTGATCGCAATATATCTTGGAAAACAAGTGCAGATGCGAAAACTACTGTAGTAGAGCTTGTGGAACAATTAGAGTTTACAGACTTTACAGCAGATAATGTATTAAAAGTAGAAGGTACGAATTATTTATATACAACTGCTAATGATGGCACAGTACGAATTCACCAAGTAGAATTAACTGGACTAAAACCAGGTACTGAATATGTATATCGTGTAGGCGATGGAGCTGATAATGTAAGTAGCTCTGGTCAATTCAAAACAACTGGAGTGGAGCAGGATTCAGCTAAGTTTTTATTCTTTGGTGATTCACAAGCTGCTAATGCCGCTGGGTTCGATCTTTGGGGTGCAGTAGTAGATAAAGCAGTAACGGGTACTCCGCTAGCAGATGTAGATATGATCGTTCATGCTGGTGATATGGTCGATAGCGGCTACGAGCTTGAGCAATGGGACTGGTGGTTCAATGCTGTAAAAAGCGAGCTAATGAACACTACTTTAGTTCCAATTATCGGTAACCACGAAGTGTATGGAGATAATGGGGCTGGCGATTATTTGGCGCAATTCAATAATCCGGACAGCGGGCTTGCATTAACAAATGGTACTTCATTCTCTTATGATATTGCCGATACTCACTTTGTAGTGTTGAATACAGAGATGGGAACGGAAGGGATTATTGAACAAGCAGCATGGTTAGATAAAGATTTGGCGAAAAGTGATGCAACATCGACAATTGTCTTCTTCCATCAAGGACCTTATGGAAGTACGTATCAGAACAAGAATGTACAAAAATATTGGGTTCCGATTTTTGATCAATACGGTGTAGATCTTGTTATGAATGGGCACGATCATATTTATCTTCGTACTTACAATATGAATGGTGGCGAGATCGTAGATAACAACAAAGAAGGAACTATGTATGTGATTGGCGGTTCTTCTGGGCCTAAGTTCTATGGCTTGACTCCTTATTATTGGCAAGATGTTGTATATGAAGAGAATACACAAATTTATACAGAAGTATTGTCTGATGCTGAAGGTATTCATGTCGTTGTGAAAAACGTTGCAGGAGAAGTATTGGATGAGTTCATGTTATCCAGTGATAAAAAACCAGCACCTAAGCCTGATCCAAAACCTACTCCGAATCCAGGTACAGGTACTGACACAGGCACAGGCACGATTGAAGTTCCGGAAGCTGGTGAAGAAGGTATATTAACAATTACAGCTGAGCAATTAACTTCAAGTGATAATGAGCAGATTATTATTACTACGAAGGATAAAGTAACAGCGATAGTATTACCAGCGAGTGCAGCGGCGCTACTTAATGGCAAAAGCCTTCAAGTGAACACTGCTCTTTGGACAATGGGCATTCCAAGTGACGTATATTCAACCTGGAGCCAATCAACTTCTACTATTCAAGTACAAGTTGTAAATGAGACTGAACATGGGGAGCAACTTGCAGCTGTAGCTGGCAATAAAGCGAATGCACAAGTCACGGCAATAAGTAATGTATTTGAAGTTAAAGCAATGGATGCCGCAAACAAACTAGTGAGCGATCAATCTAATATGGTAACTATTGCTATTCCGCTAGCTAAAGAGCAGCAAACTGCAACTGTAGCGCTGTATGAGGTCCAAGCGGATGGCACATTAATTTACGTATCAAGTACAATAGTAGATAATAAACTGCAAGCAAAAGTACAAGCGAATACTAAATATATTATCGTTAACTTTGATAAACAGTTTGATGATGTAGCGACTGATTATTGGGCAAATGAATATATTAAAGAATTAGTGGCAAAAGGAATTATTCAAGGGATTTCGTTAGACAAATTTGCACCTCAGCAAGAAGTAACTCGTGCAGAATTTACAACAATGCTTGCACGTATGCTTGGTCTTGAAGCTAGTGGCGCAACTACCTTCGATGATATAGTGGACAATAGCTGGTATGCAGCTGCAATCTCAGCAGCAGTTGAAGCGGGCATTGTAAATGGAAAATCAAGCTCAACGTTTGCACCTAATGATAATATTGAGCGTCAAGAAATGGCAGTTATGATTGCTAGAGCTTATCAATATGCTCAAGGTCAATTATTAACGGGTGTAGAAGCTCCATTCGCGGATATGGATAAAGCCGCAGGGTGGGCAGTCGCATCGATTAATGCAGTGTATGGCACAGGATTCATTGATGGTAAATCTGCCACTCAATTTGATCCAAAAGGGTTAGGAACACGTGCTGAAGCTGCGAAGCTGATGCAGAAGCTATTACAAGCAATGAAATAATTCATTCATATGAAGAACGCGATGATCGCTTTAAGGCATCCGACTCGCTACTCTCTTACAAAAACAGACGAATAAAAAAAGTTGGACGGAAAACATCGCGTTTTTCCGTCCAACTTTCATTTTATGGGCTAATTGGATAGCCCCTTTGTTTTTACAATATTTCAGTCACGCTCAGTTCTCTACTAATCATTACTGTTTCGGTATCTCAATCGCACCCATGAACAGGATCGTATCACTTGGCTCATTCATGATTGTAAAGAAGAAGGGACGGTTGACGGTCATGTTGAAAAAGTTGTCGGGCTTCGTTGTCGCTGATGTTGTTGCTGCTTCTACGCTTGTCACTGCAGCAGCTTCTGTACCGATTTCATTCACTTCAATAAACGATTTATGTTTGACTGAATCAATATAAACTTCGAACGGACCTGTAATCATATTTTTAAAATCTGCTTTTGATGATTCAAATGCAGCGGTCATGCCGAGTGATTTCAAGGCATCATTTAACGTTGCTTCATATTCTAACTTGAAGCGAGGCATTTGGAATGATCCTTTCGTCATTTTGAATTGAGCCATCCAGCTATTCCAATTATCCATTGTAAGCATACTGTGAAACTTAGTTAAGTCACTGTCTTCAACAGGTAAAAAGATAAGCATACTCAAATGTTCCTCTTTCCCATAAGGAAGGCGAATCGCCTGAAATAGTTCGTTTTCTAAATAATCATAACTCCCTGATTGTGACATCAATGGATGCTGTATCGTCGTCCCATCGCTTAGATAAAATTCTTGATCTGAAGTTAATTTTTCGTTGAAGGGCTGAGTCCAATCTCCTTTAAAATAAATCGCATTTATTAGAAAAAGTATCGTATCCTCACTTATTGGTCCCTCGATGATTTCTTTTATTTTCCCCTTCGTATTTTGATCAACCCATTTATTAATCGTTTTGGCTGCATTAGAATTGCTAAAATCTAAAACGTTTGCCTCGGTATTATAAAATTTTTTATTTCTTTGCATAAAATCCTCTTTGAATTCGAAACCTTCCCGAGACCACAGAGAATTTGCAATTGAAAGCTCTACATTTGGATCAGAGGCATTAATGATTTTTTCTAAAGTAGCATAACCCTTATTTACTTCCTCCACTGTCATGCCATCAAGTTGAAGAATGTTAGCCATATTTTCCTTAGTCTCGCCATCTGCTCCATTGTAGGTCATCGCTAAAGCTAGACTAATACTAAGCGGCGAAATGAACATATTTTCTTCACTCGCATGATTTCCAAGTGATTGGTATATATTCAATGCAAATTGTTGATTAGCGGTAATGAGCTGTTGATCTAGCATTTCTAAAAGCTCACTAAGCTCATAGCTTGAATGTTCAATATGGTCATCCTGTTCTTTATCTGGTCTATATTCTGGGTTACCACAGGCTGACATGAGCACAAATACGACCAAACATCCCATCACTATTAATTTTCTCATGAAAAACATCCCCTTTTACTTCTGATACCATGACATTATCTTATAAGAAATCAATGAATGTGGAACGCAGGCTGATCAACAACAATTGTCCCATCATATCTACAGACGATAAAATAAAACTTTAGTTGCACATTCTTGCATTTCTTATTCTTTGGCTATGTTAAACCTAAATGTTGATATTTGATAAATACGACTAACGTTCTATAATAGGGGTAATATCATTAATTGGAGGTGGTGTGCCCTTGGATTTAAAGGAACTGAAGAAGCTTGCTGAAACGTTGGACGATAACAGTAAGCGGGAGCTTATCTACTTCTTGCAGTCCCGAACCAAGGGCATGTCGGCTCAAGTTAGAGCAATTGATGATATCCAAAAGCAGAAGCACAAAGATGGGCTTGTTTGTCCACATTGCACAGCCCATGCTGTTGTGCGGTTTGGAAAATATACTGTTCAAACGCGTGCTGGAGTGGTCAAACGGCAGTGTTACCGTTGTAAATCCTGTTTACAGACGTTTAACGACCTCACAACCCCCCCCTCTTCAGCGCACACGCAGACCTCATCTGTGGGTTCGTTTCATTGAATTCATGATTGAGGGTTATTCGCTGAGAAAATGTGCTGAGTAGCTGCTTGGTGAAGTTACACATGTCACCTTGTTTTATTGGCGGCATAAAATACTCGCCGCTCTGAAGCAAATTCCAACTGAAGCGTTCCAGGCATCGTGGAAATGGACGAAACCTATTTCCTGTTCTCTGAAAAAGGCAAGCGTAGCATCGTTGAACGCAAGCCAAGAAAACGCGGTGGCAAATCCAAATTAAGTGGCATAAGCAACGACCAAGTATGTGTACTCGTAGCTCGTGACCGTCAGAAAATGACCTACTCTGGCGTTCTTGGGTGTGGGCGTATTAAGAAGATGAAGCTGGATGGACCGCTTCAATGGTGTTGCAACCAAATATTTGCAACATTATTTGGCTTGGTTTCGTTACTTAGACAGCAAGGAATATGAGAATACCGCATCGAATAAGAAAGATATGTTGGTGAAATCGTGCCTGTTTACTGTGACCGACACGAACGCCAAACTTCGGATTTCTGCTTATTCTTGTTAAACTCCCATGGAAGAATGCATTAACTTCTATCATCTGTGGTGCGGTACTTTCGCTGCATGTTTGGCTAACGGGTAAGTGCGTTCATGCCCTTACTGAAAAAATGTTTAGGGGAGAAGATATGCATGATATTTAAGAGAAATGTTGCTTTGCTAATTATTATCTTGACAATGAGTATTCTTTCAACTGCTTGCAATATATTTTCAGGACCACCAGAATCTGAAGAATCGGTTAAACAGAAAGTGGTCGCTCATCTTGTTTCAAAAGGTTACAAAGAAAATGAGTTTAATATCGAAGTTAAATATAATAAATCAGGAGAAGGCAAGTTCGGAGGTCCTTACGCCATTAATGTAGTTTTTAACGATGAGCCGAACGTAATTTATGGTTATAAATATAACTATAAATCAGAAAACAAAGATATAACTCAAAATGGCGTTGCTCCTATGGAAGGTAAGGATGATAAGAATTTTAAACATGCTGAGTAATTCCTTATTACGTCATCGACCTAACGAAGCACGATAACTTATTAAACCGCCCTTTATAGGGCGTTTATTTTTTGACTAATAATCAACATTGAGATTTAACATAGCCTATTCTTTAAGTTGGCCACTCCTCATTATTAGCCTCACTTCCTTCGCGAAAACCTTGTAAAATAAGACTTATATTATGTTGAATGAGCTGAGCGATGGCTGCATCTCTTTAGCATGTATGACCGTGCTTTGCGGTGATGTAGTTACGACCGTTGACTCCATCCTTGCATACATTCTGCTCAGCGGCATAACTATTCACCAGCTCTATTTCATCCATGCCTTCGACAGTAGTTAACATTGCTGAAAGTGAATAGCGAAGCTGATCTAGAAAATGATGCGGCTGTTGAAAGTCGCTATGTCCATCCAAGTAGATGCAATGTATTGGATTGACCAGTCGGGAGAAGGTGCGAGATTTCGTGCTTGATATTAATAAAGGGGGGATTGAGCTGCATAGCTGGGATAGTTTCTTCCCTGAAGATGAAAATGCACCATGGCTTGATATGGAAGCCGAAAGGCGATAAGAGCGTTCCATTGCACGTCAGTCTTCGCGATCCTGAGCAATATAAAGAGCGGATCACGATTACATTTGACAACCCATTCGGTGATCATTATTTGGCTAAGCTAGAAGTTAAGTTTCCTGAATAGTTCAAAATGCGTAGCTCTATTATAGTTAGGCAAAGCAGCTTAATATAAAGTCTATTAATGACCCTGGGGATATTCCTCAAGGTCATTTTTGATTGTATCATGTAGCGATGCTTGCTATTTGTAGTAGAAAAATACAAGAATAAGTAATGTAATACAGACGCACAAAAAAAGTTGGACGGAAAACATCGCGTTTTTCCGTCCAACTTTCATTTTAAGGGCTTATTGGATAGCCCATCTTCTATTGAAAGCTAATATTAGTTACTGAATAGTTTACGAAGATTTTCTTCGTAAGGTGCAGTTATAATACCTTTTTCAGTAATAATGCCCGTTACATACTCATTAGGAGTAATATCGAATGCAGGATTGAATACTTTTACGCCTTTAGGCGCAGTACGCTTACCGAAGCCTTCTGTAACTTCTTCAGCCGGACGCTCTTCAATCGGAATTTCGCTACCTGTAGGTGTATTTAAGTCAATTGTAGAAAGCGGGCAAGCGACATAGAAAGGAATGCCATGTGCCTTAGCTAGAACTGCAACACTGTACGTACCAATTTTGTTAGCTACGTCTCCGTTAGCGGCTACGCGGTCAGTACCTACGATTACAGCATCAACCCAGCCTTTAGACATCACCATACCAGCCATATTATCGCAAATAAGTGTTACATCAATACCAGCTTCATGCAATTCAAAAGCTGTTAAGCGAGCGCCTTGCAGTACTGGACGAGTTTCATCAGCGAATACGCGAAGGTTCATACCACGCTCTTTGGCAAGGTAGAAAGGAGCTAGTGCTGTACCATATTTTGCAGTAGCAAGTCCACCAGCATTACAGTGTGTTAGTACACCCATATCTTCTTTGAATAGAGATAGTGCATATTCACCAATTTGACGATTCGTTTCTTCATCTTGCGTTTGAATCGCAATCGCTTCTGTTTCAAGTGCAACTTTGCAATCTGCAAGCGAGAAACCTTGTGCGATATATTGATCGGCTGCTGCTGTCATACGGTCTAATGCCCAGAATAAATTAACCGCTGTTGGGCGTGAAGTTGCCAAATATTTTGCTGATTCGTGTACAGCTGTAATCCACTGCTCGGAAGTATCGGCATGTTGACTTGCAATAACAACGCCATATGCTGCAGCAATACCGATCGCCGGAGCACCACGAACTTGCATAGATTGAATGGACTCCCAAACACTCTCTTGTGTTGTTAATAATAAATAAACAATTTCTTCAGGAAGTAGACGTTGATCAAGTAGATCAATCGCTCCATCTTTCCAAATTACAGATTGTAGTCCAACATAATTTTCAGTCATTATTATAATTCCTCTCTACTCATGTTCTATACCTCTAGTTGCCTTTAGTGCAAGTTCAAAAAGTGGGCTTTCAGAATCAAGAAGATGGAGCGTTACTTGAGAAAGGCGGAAGCGCAAGTGTACATGATTACGTACACGCGAACCGTACTTTCCAAGTTCGCTTCATATTCGATGCCGACTAAGCTACCTGTATGACTTCGTTATCAAAGTCCGCTTTTTGAACAACCTTTATTAACAATTTGAATGAGCTCATCAATTGATTGAATATGACGATTACGCAAAATCAATTCTGTACCAATCGCTAAAGCTTTACGTTGTGCAATGTTACGCGTAGCATCATCTGGAATACGATCAATGTCAGCGACATGAGCAAGTCCAACAATGCGACGTACCATTTTCGCACCGGTGAAGCCTACAGTATCTTGAAGTAAACGTTGCATATAGTATGCCTTATATCCATTAGCTTCATTAGCGATACGGTCAACACCACGCTCACTCCAAAGTGTTAAAAATTTATCTTGGAATTGATTCCAAATGGAATCAATCGTATCAAGTAAATTGTTGCGGAAAGCTTCACGTTTGTTCTCTTCAGCAATCCAATGTTCTTGACCAACATAATTTAATATTAAGTTAGCGAACAGTGCGCCGATATCAAAGCCCATTGGACCATAATATGCGAATTCAGGGTCGATAACTTTAGTAGAATCTTGCTTAATGAAGATACTACCTGTATGAAGATCACCGTGCAGTAATGCTTCTGCCTTCGTAAGAAACTTCTCTCTTAGAATAGCAACTTCAAGATGAAGCTGATCATTGCTGCGTAATGCTGCTGCCGCGTCTTCAATAGCATCCTCGTAGTTATTATTAGAAGATACTGTGTACGGATCATCAAAGATTAAATCTTCCGTAATTTTGCATAGATCAGGATTAATAAAGTTTTTCACTTGAAGCTTTTTGTCTTGCTGATTCATACCAAGATCTGATGTAAGGAAAAGAGTATTAGCCATAAATGTTGAAATATGATCTGCGAACAATGGATATTGATTACCGTCAATTAATCCTTGACGCATAATAACATGATCACTCAAATCCTCCATAATGGTAAGCGATAGCTCTGCATCGTATTGATATACTTGAGGTACTAATCCAGGAGCAAGCTTCCCTTCAAGGATTAATTTTTCACTTTCGATACGGGCACGGTCAAGTGACAGCGGCCAAGATTCGCCAACGACTTTAGCATATGGAAGTGCTTGTTTCATAATTAAGCCCTTGCCACTTACGTCATCTGTAATATGAAAAACGAGGTTTAAGTTTCCATCGCCGATTTCTTTACAATTCAAAGTCCCATCCGCAGGGAAAAATTGTTCAATACCGCGAGCAATTTCAATGGCCTTTTGCTCTGTTAAAGGATGATATGATGACATACCGTCCACCTCCATAATCAATATCGTTCATACATCATAACTTATAGTATAATAGATATTGCTACTGCGTGGAATACGTAATTAATAATTCCTAGTGAATTTATATGATTTTTACTCGTTTTTTGCAACATGAGAAATCGAAGGGGGCAAAATTAATGATATCAACAGCCAATACATCTGTTGCTTTAAAGGAATGGGCGGTTACGGTAGGAGCCTTATTGCAAGGAGAGTTAATATTTGTAATGCGAAAAGGTGGAATTGTCGAAGAAACACGAGATTTCGAACTTATTTCTCCACAATTCTACTTAATGCCTGCATATGAGCATCAAAAGGAGCATCTGCTGAAGGAAGCCTTTCAAGGGAGAATAGCGGCTACGATGACTGAGTGGTCCCCTACACAATCACATATGAAGCTTGAGGGATATGCTAAAGTTGTTGAAGATATTGAAATAATGAGTGAAGAGCAGCTACAAGCACTTCGTGATTTACATATATGGACAGATGAATTTGCAACAGAACGTTTGAAATGGAAGAAGAAAAATCCGTTGCATCTACTAATTATGCGGGTATATCGTTTGGAAAATCCTGCAATGCCGCCAATGCGTACGCCATATATGGGCTGTAAATCATGGGTGAAAATTGAGGACGAGCTTAAGGCGAGTAGTCTAGAGCCAGTTCTGACGGACGAGCAGTTTGAACAAAGATATAATGAAATTAAAGAAGCACTTAAGATGTAGTTTAATACAGTCGCTTGTGCTCACGATGATTATACTAACAACCAAATGTTTAGAACTTTCATTATAAGAGGTATAAATAGGCATAAGGACGATGACTCATTGATTTATAACTAAAACTACATTATAATGATTATTGAGAATCAATGAGAATCAATAAACTTTTATATTACTAATAACCTTTGGAGGGATAGAATATTATGTCGACGCATTTTGTCATCGATGGTCTTAAAGCAGAGATCGAAGGAAAAGAAATTCTTAAAGGAATCAACCTTGAAATTAAAGGTGGAGAAATCCATGCAATTATGGGACCTAACGGTACTGGTAAATCAACGTTAGCTTCTGCATTGATGGGACATCCGAAATACGAAGTAACTGGTGGTACAGTTTCATTTGATGGTGAAGACGTACTTGAAATGGCAGTTGACGAGCGCGCTCGTGCTGGTATGTTTCTTGGAATGCAATATCCTTCAGAAATTTCTGGAGTAACAAATTCCGACTTCCTACGTAGTGCCATTAATGCTCGTCGTGAAGAAGGAAGCGAAATTTCACTTATTAAATTCATCCGTCAAATGGAAGCAAAAATGAAAGAACTTGAGATGAACCCTGAGTTCGCTCACCGTTACTTGAACGAAGGCTTCTCTGGTGGTGAGAAGAAACGTAACGAAATTCTTCAAATGATGCTACTTGATCCAAAATTAGTTATTCTTGATGAAATTGACTCCGGTCTTGATATTGATGCACTTCGTATCGTAGCAGCTGGCGTTAACGCTATGCGTTCTGAGGATCGTGCTTTCCTAATTATTACGCATTACCAACGTCTGCTTGACTATGTTACTCCTGACTATGTACACGTAATGATGCAAGGTCGCATTGTGAAATCTGGTGGACCTGAACTTGCACAACGTCTTGAAAAAGATGGATATGACTGGATTAAAGAAGAACTTGGCATTACTGATGAAACGGTTGGCCAGGCCTAATCGGACCGGACAAGGAGGCATTTGCAATGACTACACAATTAACTTCTCCAACCGATCGTCAATCTACGGAGAAACTAGCACATAGTAAGGGTGAACCGGGCTGGCTAGTGGAACTTCGTGGTCAAGGTGCTGAATTATCAGCAACGTTACCTTGGCCTAAGGTTGAAAAGGTGAAAATCGAGCGTTGGAATCTTACGGCGGTTGGACAATACGAAACAGCAACAGCAGTTAACGCTATTAGCGAGCTACCTGCATCTGTGCAAGAATTGATTGCTGAAGGAACAGAAAACTTACTTATTCAGAAAAATAGTGGCGTAGTATGGTCGCAACTATCTGCTGAATTAGCTAGTAAAGGTGTTATCTTCACTGATCTTGAAACAGCATGCAAAGAGCATGGTGAGCTAGTTCAACAATATTTATTCCAAGCGGTAAAGGTAGATGAGGATAAGCTAACAGCTTTGAATGCTGCTTTATGGAATGGCGGCGTATTCGTATATGTACCGAAAAACGTTGAAGTTGAACTTCCACTTCAAGCGGTTCTATACAATGATAATGCAGAAGCTACTTTTGCTCCACATATCGTCATCGTTGCGGATGAGAATAGCCGAGTAACTTACGTTGATTCGACGGTTTCTATTAAAGAATCTGTAACAGCTAACTTTACTCACCCAGCAATTGTTGAAGTATTTGTTAAAGCAGGTGCACTAGTTCGTTTTGGAACTGTACATGCTTTATCTGACAATGGCGTTGACTTATCGCTGCGTCGCGCAATAGTTGAGAATGATGGTCGTATTGAATGGATTATCGGTGATTTGAACGATGGCAATACCGTTTCTGACACGAAATCTGTGCTAGTTGGCAGAGGATCATCGTCAGATGCGAAAATTATTAGTGTCGGTCAGAATAAGCAACAACTAAGCTTAACTACGCAAGCTGTTCACTTTGGTAAAAACACAGATAGTAACATGATTACTCGTGCCGTTATGCGGGATTCTTCAACCGCAATTATTAACGGGATTACGAAAATCGAGCATGGCGCAAAAAAAGCTAACGGTGTGCAAACTGAGAGAGTTCTGATGCTTAGTCCGAAAGCTCGTGGTGATGCCAATCCAATTCTATTAATTGATGAGGATGATGTAACGGCAGGTCATGCGGCAAGTGCTGGTCAGGTTAACCCTGAGCAAGTCTACTACCTAATGTCCCGTGGTATCACTAAGGAAGACGCTGAGCGTTTGATTATACATGGTTTCTTAGCTCCAGTCGTGTCAGAAGTTCCAGTTGAAGCCGTTCGTGATCAATTGCAACGTCTGCTTGAAAGGAAGCTTCAAGGATGAATATAAATGCGATTCGGGAACAATTTCCGATATTGCATCAAGAGATAAACGGGCATCCACTCGTTTATCTAGACAGCGCGGCATCTTCTCAGAAGCCGCGTTCGGTCATTGATGCGGTGAGTAAATATTATGAGCTTGATCATGCGAATGTACATCGTGGTGTACACTCTTTAGGATCTCGTGCAACTGATGCTTATGAAGGTGCTCGTGAGAAGGTTGCAAAGTTTATTAATGCGCCTTCGCCAGAGCAGATCGTATTTACAAGAGGTACGACAACTGCTCTTAATCTCGTTGCCTCTAGCTATGCTCGTTCTGTATGTCGTGAAGGTGATGAGATTGTCATTACTCAGATGGAGCATCATAGCAATCTAATTCCTTGGCAGCAGGTGGCCAAAGCTACTGGAGCAACATTGAAATATATTCCACTTCAAGCTGACGGAACCATTTCTATTGTTGATGCCGAGGCTACAATTACGAGTAACACGAAAATTGTTTCTGTTACTCATCTATCTAATGTGCTTGGCTGTGTTAATCCTGTTAAAGAGCTTGCAGCAATTGCCCATCGTAATGGTGCAATTATGGTTGTCGACGGAGCACAAAGTACGCCGCATATGCGTGTAGACGTACAAGCGCTTGATGTTGACTTCTATGCATTCTCTGGTCACAAGATGTGTGGTCCAACTGGAATTGGTGCATTGTATGGCCGCCGCAGCTTGCTTGAGAATATGGAGCCAATTGAATTTGGCGGTGAAATGATTGATTTCGTAGAGTTGTATGACTCTACTTGGAAGGAAATCCCTTATCGCTTTGAAGGGGGTACACCTATAATTGCTGGTGCTGTCGGCTTAGGTGCTGCAATTGACTTCTTAGAGGAAATCGGAATGGAAGCCATTGATGAGCATGCAAAGCAATTGACCAAATATGCTTATGATGTATTGTCTAATGTAGATGGTCTTACGATATATGGTCCAAAGCAGGATCGTGTAGGCTTAGTAACCTTTAATCTAGATGAAGTGCATCCACATGATGTAGCGACCGTGTTAGATACGAAGGGTATTGCTGTACGTGCAGGACATCATTGCTGTCAGCCGCTGATGCGCTGGCTTAATGTTTCTGCTACGGCAAGAGCAAGCTTCTATGTATACAATACAACAGATGATGTTGATCAATTAGTCGAAGCATTAATTCAGACAAAGGAGTTCTTCGGCTATGGAATTGAATGATTTGTATCGTCGTGTCATTATGGATCACTATAAGAACCCTCGTAATCGTGGAGAAATGCAAGACGAGTCAGTAGCGATTCAGCTTAATAATCCTACTTGCGGCGATCGTATTTCCTTGCAATTACAGCTTGAAAATGGCGTTGTAACCAATGCACGTTATACTGGTGAAGGCTGTTCAATAAGTATGAGTTCAGCATCAATGATGACAGAAGCTGTTAAAGGCTTAACATATGAGGAAGCACTTGCGCTTGCTGAACGTTTCTCTTCATTAATGAAGGGCGGCGACGAGGAGTTCGAGGAGCTTGAAGATATCGAAGCTTTATCTGGTGTGAATAAATTCCCTGCTCGTATTAAATGCGCTACGTTAGCATGGAATGCACTTCGTAAAGGGATCGAATCTCAAAAATAAGGAGCGTGACGGAACATGGCTAAGTCAATGCCAGAAATGGAAGATTATAAATATGGTTTCCGCGATGAGCATAAATCTATCTTTCAATCAGGTAAAGGTCTAACTGAAGAAATCGTACGTACCATTTCTTCCATGAAAGACGAACCAGAATGGATGCTTGAATTCCGCTTGAAATCTTTGGAAACATTTTTCAAAATGCCAATGCCTACATGGGGTGGCGATATGAGCGATCTTGATTTCAATGACATTCAATACTATGTTAAAGCTTCTGAAACGCAAGGTAAAACATGGGAAGAAGTTCCACAAGAAATTAAAGAAACGTTCGATAAGCTAGGCATTCCAGAAGCTGAACAAAAGTTTCTAGCTGGTGTATCTGCTCAGTATGAATCTGAGGTTGTATATCACAGCCTGCAAGAGGATTTGGAGAAGCAGGGCGTTATCTTCACAGATACGGATACTGCACTTCGTGAATATCCAGAATTAATGAGAGAATATTTCGGTACAATTATTCCTCCTGAAGATAATAAATTCGCTGCGTTGAACAGTGCAGTATGGTCTGGTGGTAGCTTCATCTATATACCAAAAGGTGTACAATGTGATATTCCACTACAAGCTTACTTCCGTATTAACTCTGAGAATATGGGACAATTCGAACGTACGCTAATTATTGCTGATGAAGGCTCATCTGTTCACTATGTTGAAGGATGTACAGCTCCAGTATATGGTACGAACTCTCTACACTCTGCTGTAGTAGAAATCATCTGCTTGAAGGATTCTCGTGTACGTTATACTACGATTCAGAACTGGTCTTCAAACATCTACAACCTAGTTACGAAACGTGCTGTAGCGGATGAGAATGCTTCTATGGAATGGGTCGATGGTAATATCGGTTCTAAATTGACGATGAAATATCCTGCAGTTATTCTTCGTGGTCGTGGCGCTAGAGGTACTGTTCTTTCTATCGCTGTTGCAGGTAAAGGTCAGCTTCAAGATGCTGGTGCGAAAATGACTCATTTAGCACCTGATACAAGTTCTACGATTATTTCCAAATCGATCTCGAAGCACGGTGGTAAAGTATCTTATCGTGGTCTTGTTCACTTTGGACGCAATTCTGACGGTTCGAAATCTGCTATTGAGTGTGATACATTGATCATGGATAATCAGTCCACATCGGATACGATTCCTTACAATGAAATCTTGAATAATAACATCATTCTTGAGCATGAAGCAACAGTTTCGAAAGTTTCCGATGAGCAATTGTTCTATCTCATGAGTCGTGGTCTAAGTGAAGAAGAAGCGACACAAATGATCATAATGGGCTTTATCGAGCCATTTACGAGAGAACTTCCAATGGAATATGCGGTTGAGATGAATAGACTTATAAAATTCGAAATGGAGGGGTCAATTGGTTAATAGCCAAAGATCCTTGCTGTATCAAGGTTTGTAGGTTGATCATATAGTGGTGGGAATCGGTTATGCCGATTTCGTGCCAACTTATATTTTATAGTAGTGTAGGAGGCGAACTTTAGAGTTCGTCTCCTTTTTTGTTTTAAAGAAAAAAGAAATCGAAAATGACGCTCGAAGGATAGCGATCAGTAGCGATTGCGTTAAGAGCAACGAAATAGACTACAATGGCAGCACGAAAGAACTAACATTAAATTTAATAATAAAAATTATGGAATTGTAGGAGGTTTTAGGATATTTGTAGGGAATTATATTTTGTGCAACGAAATAATTATTTAAAGGGTGAGAGAATGAATAGTTTGAAAAGTAAAAGAAAAAAGATTGTAGCAAGCTCGGTTTCCATGCTACTTGCACTTACGTTATTTGTTAACAGTACCCCCGTATCAGCAACGGTAACTACTTATGGGAAGTGGGCAAGTAGAACACAGACTATGTATGTTGTTAATACTACTTCACTAACTCATTGGAGCAATGGTGCAGCAAAGTGGAAGAATAGTACGAATTATAATGTGAGCACGACGTCAGGGTTGGGTTCAACTTACTACACATTAGATGTAAACAAATCTGATGTTGATTGGGATGGGCTTTGCACATTTACTGTAACGAGCGGGATTATTACAAAAGCAATTTTAAATCTTAATAATCATTACACGTCCCAAAGCCAGTATACAAATAGTATTATTGCAGGAGTGACTGGTCATGAAGTGGGTCATTCATTAGGGTTAAATCATACATCGGTTGTTGAAACATCATCGATTATGCATCCCTATACATTTAACGACAATGGTACTCTTGCAAGGGCATTATCTCCATCTACATCTGATAAAACAGTTGTTAATAATTTATATCCGTTGGCAAAACTTGCTGCCAATAGAGTTGATTTCGAGTCGTTTTCAGATGATCAAACTATTCAACTGGAGCCTTCGTGGGCGGTTTATTATGAAGATGAAGAGGCACTAACAAAAGCAGCTGATCTCGTTATTAGAGGGACTGTACAAGAAATAATCGGTAATCATGCATTTAAGGGCAACTATAGTGATTACAACACGAGAGTTAATATTCAATTGTCTGATGTAGTTAAAGGTGCTGAACTTGCTGGAGAGACGATTACAATCTCTCAAATGGGGGGGACAGATGGTAAGGTTGATGTGCTGTCTGATCATTCTACTCATCTAAAGGAGAAACAAGAGGTTGTATTATTTTTGCGCCAATCAAGTGATGGCACATATCGACCGATCAATGAAGATGATGGTATTTTTGTACTGAGAAATGGCCAATTTAACAATATAGCTACTGATCAAGAGCTCAATGAACAGAAGATAGAATCTGCGTTGAGTTATTCGTAGCGAATACTGGATATAACGAAATTTAACTAAATAATATTTTGCAATTAAGAAATGATCCTTTTGGGAATTCAAGAGAATCATTTCTTTTTATTTTTCACTTGAAACGGAACATATGTTCGTATATAATTAAATCAAAAACAACGGGGTGTTTTTATGCAGAAGTATATTGGTGAAAGTGTTCAGCTCATTTATGTAGATAGCAAAAAAAACGTTTCTACTCGCAATATTAAAGTTTTAATGTCAGGAGATAAGCGTTTTATGGCCTACTGCTACAAAACTCAGGCGGTAAGGATTTTCAATAAATCAGGTATTGTAGATGTGTATTTCAAAAAAGGTAAGAAGCTGTTAGTAAATGTTTGAAAGCTAATAAGTCTGTCAAACGAACACATAGAAAAGCACGCTCACAATTTTGAGCGTGCTCTTTGGCTAGTTTACAATGCTAACAAAATAGATTACTAACTAAAGCTTTAATCAAATACCATCTTAACCGTAAACTGGTTACGTTATTACTTTCGGATCGTCACACTCGTTCCAATAGACACAAGCTGTGCTAATTGAAGAACATCTGAATTGTACATTCTAATACAACCATGAGAAACCTCGTGCCCAATAGATGACGGGTTGTTCGTTCCGTGGATACCATAATGAGGTCTAGATAAGCCCATCCAGAACGCACCAAATGGTCCTCCTGGATTGGGGGCTTTATTAATAATAGTGTAGTTTCCTTGTGGAGTTTGAGTTAACATTCTCCCCACTCCAACAGGAAATCCTCTAACTACGATATTTTGATCTAATAAGTAGAGCATTCGATCAGACAAATCAACAATAATACGATAATTTGGCATAGTTATTCGCCTCCATAAAGCTTTCGTCTGACATCTTATCATCTCGAGATGATAAGATGCAGCGGAAGCCTAATTTTTATAGTCATTTAAAATATTTGGTTTCAATTAACGTTGCAATAAGATCTCGAATGAATATAGCATATTGAATGACTTGTTATAATATGAAATATTGCATAAGATAAGACTATACGCGAATAAAACGTTGATTATGAGTCAAAAGGCAGGGAAGTAGAATGAGCTACAGATATAGAGATTCGGACAGCGATAAGCATTCGAATAATAGAGATGGCAACAAGATGAATGCATCTACTACTCCTAATAGTAACAAACAGTCAGCTAATCCTTTGAATCATTATAGGCAGAATGGGATGGAGCTAGCATTACTGCAACGGATTCATGCTCAAACTATTATTGTTGGGTTTCTTCTATATAAAGGTGAGATTAAAGGGATTAGATTTTTCGAGCCAACCAAGGGTAAATTTATTGATGTTGCTCCATGGCATTTGAACTCATTTGCTATGAGTAAGCTAAAGCTAATGGGTGTTAGAAATATCGAATTGCTACGTCATGAAGCGGGAGAAACACAAGGAACAGTACTTATTGAGTATTTGACGAAGCATGAAATTGCAGGGTATTATCGAGCTAATCGGATGGTACCTAATGATTTGGCAGAGGCATTAAGTACGATTGTAAATTATATGGATGATGTTGCCTATCAGCAATTAATTGCTACTATGGGGGCTGAAGCATAACAAAAAGGTGTTGCTCTAAGGTAGATCTATTAATCTACTTATAGGACAACACCTACTTGTTTATGGAAAAATATGGATAAGTACGCTTATACTAACAATAACGTTAATCCATATAAACAAATCGATGCAATAACGAGCAAGAGTAAAGGTTTGGCCGCAGTTCTCTTTATGCTGCGTAAATCTATTGATAAGCCTAATGCTGTCGCTGCGCAACAAATTGATATCGGAATTGTAGAAGGGCATGTTCAGCATCCACAATTATAATTGCAGAAGATCGCCCAAGACGAGATGGTTGTTGTAGCTCATCGTCCGGATGTCAATATTACTCATGCAACATGGATTGCAAGAGAACGTGGCTCAGGAACTAGAGAGGCGATGGAATCGTTTCTCACCAAGTTTCAAGTGAAACCCCAATTAATGTATGAGCATGGCAGTACTCAATTAATTAAAGGGACTGTGATGGCAGGGATAGGGGGATCATACTTATCCAAGTGGACGGTACAGCGAGAGCTTGAAGAAGGATTATTGTTCACGATCAATGAAGCATAATAGCTGTAGCTATTATGAAGGAGCATTTCAGGAAGTACCTAAAAAGTTTGGGGAGGAATATAGATTGGCTATTGCAGAAGTAACAATTATTCCAATCGGAACAGGAAGTACGAGCTTGAGTTCATATGTTGTAGACTTACAACATGTTCTAGAGCAACAGCAGAACATTCAATACACGTTAACTTCGATGAGTACGATTATTGAAGGCTCGCTGGATGACATATTTACTGCAATAAGGGCCATTCATGAAGCGCCATTTCAAATGGATGCACAACGCGTTTCTACTTCAATCAAAATAGATGATCGTCGTGACAAAGAAAGCTCATCAGCTCAAAAGTTACGTTCCGTTCGAGAAAAGCTTTCACAATAACGAATCAAAACGAGGCAGCCTTTTGACATAGGGCTGCCTCGTTCTGATATACATATCTAATTCTCTTGCTTAGACTCTTTGTCTAGATGCTGCTTCAATGAAGCTTTCTTTGCAGTTAACTGCTTGGATAGATCAGCTTGCGAACGTTTTGCAGTTTTGATCTCCTCGTTGAGCTTATTGATTCGCGCCATTTTATTATTGAGATCACTATGCGTTTTGCTTAATTTCATATCTCTTTGTAATTGATTGATTTTGGATTCAGCTTTTTCTTGTTTCGTTTTGTCGTTAATGGTTTTAGTTTCTATGTCAGCAATTTCACGTTGTAGACGAGTAACAATTGCTTTAGTGAACATAATGGACATTCATACACCTCATAATCATTTAGTATAGCTAAGTCATTATATTACTATAAATAGCGTAATTAAGCGAGAAAATGACTTGAGGACGTTCTTAGCGTAATAGTTTTAGTATTATTGAAGGGTCTGCTTATTTTGTAGTTCAACTAAGAAATTATGTATAGGTGCAGAATCGGGGAATAACTGTGCAGAGAACGTTAATACAGTGATGGCATCTTCTGAATACCCGTTATTGACCAAATTTCCTGCTATAAAGGTTAGCTCGTTCTCCCAAAAATAATAACGGTCTATTGCTTGATTATTGATCCGATTATATTCATCTATCGTTGCTTCTACGCTGCTTGCTATGGAAAATTTTGATAAGTGATGAGCAAGAGAAAGTTTGACATATTGTACATCTGTACCAAGTAACAGATCAATAATAGAGAAGCTAATACTAGGCATCCAGACATAATCTGAGTTTGCCATAACAGAAAGAGCGATTCCTTTATCCGGCATAATTAGTAGTATACTATGGAAGCCTGTATCCATACCGGTATGTGACATTAGACGAAATCCCTTATATGTTCCAAGAAACCAACCAAGACCCATCCCTGAACTATCTTCTCCATTACCGGTCAATGCATATTGATGCCACATTTTATCATAGCAATGTGCTGGCAATATAGTCTGACCATTTTCACTATTCCCTTTGTTGATGTGCATTGCTGCATAGCGTGACATATCTTCAGCGCTAGCGTATAGTGTGGAACTAGGTCCATGTGCGCGATTGTAAGGGAAAATATCACTTACTACACCACCATAACCATCTTTCGCTGCAAGTATATGAGGTGTAGCCAAAAGGTCATTAACTTCTTGCTTCAAAAAAGAGCTTGATTGCATACCAACTGGTTCAAGGATATATGTTTTCATATACTGTTCGAAACTCATACCAGATAATTTTGCAATAATATCGCCGAGAATTTCATATCCAATATTACTGTAAGCGAATCTCGCTCCAGGTTCATCTATCAATACTAGATTGCTAATACTTCTAATATATCGCTCTAAGCTTTGTTCGTCATATTCTGGTCTATCCCAGCCATAGTCTTCTTCATCTGGCATGCCAGATGTATGATTCATTAGCTGTCTAATTGTAATATGGAGATACCTCTCATCTGCCATCGTAAAGTAAGGAAGATATAATGTAATAGGAGATTCTAACTCCAGCATTCCTCGATCAACAAGCTGCATGATAGCTGTTGCTACTAACGTTTTCGATAGTGAAGCTTGGTGAAATAGAGTGTTAGCATCATTGGGTTCCCCGGTTGCTAAGTTTTTTGTACCAAAACCTTTGGCGTAGAGGGATTTTCCATCTTTAACTACACCTATAGATAACCCAATAAGTGCTTCATGTTGGACAAATTCATTAACAATATGCTCTAATCGATCGACTATAAATTGAGAATCGCTCATGGTGACCTCCTTATTTGTTCTACTTATTCTATTATATCAATTTTTTGGAAATTAGTTGCGATTCTAAGTAATTCGTTTTAGTTTTCAAACTTGAAATTATGGGGGAGTTCGATATGAAAATAGTTATTTTCCTTAAACATTATCAATAGTATACTAAGCCTATAAACAGTTAAATTAAGAAAAAATATGTAAAATGATAAAGGAGACTACATGATGAGTAAAGCTTACTTAACGATTGATGATGGTCCAACGACTCTGACGCGAGCAATGATCGACTACCTCCAGTCAAAAAATATTATGCCGGTACTGTTTTTCTATGGGCATCAATTAGAAAAGCATTTTGATGAAGGACTTTATGCCCTGCAGCAAGGTGCAATTATCGGTAATCACAGTTATAGTCATCCTAATTTTAATAATATTTCATACGAGGAATGCATTGAAGAAATTGAAAAGCAGGATGCGTTACTTGAACGTTTATATCAAGCAGCTGGTATGCAGCGGACGTATAAATTATTTCGCTTCCCTTATGGAGCTAAAGGTGGAAAAAATAAAGCATTGATTCAGCAATACTTACGTGAGCAAGGCTATAATAGAGTAGATGATAGTGAAATTGATATTGAATGGTATAAGAGTAATGAGCTTAATATTGATATAGATTCATATTGGACATTCGACTTTACGGAATATCAATTGAATCAGTCATCTGATTTTACTTATGATAGTATTTTGCAACGAATACATGACCCCAACCCCGAGATGGGAGCACCTTTATTGGAGAAGAATTCGAACCATATTATTCTAATCCATGATCATGAGAGTACAGACAAAATATTACCTGACTATTATAAAATTCTTATCGATTATGTTATAGAAGCGGGCGTTGAATTTATCGGTCCGAGAATTACGCCACAGAAAAAGTAAGTGATGACGAAACAGTAAGTGACTGCGGATAGATATACAGTAGGAAGCTTGGAGGTAATTTGATTGATAATCGGTATCGTTATTATACTAGTCGTTATGATATGCATCTATTTGTTGCTGAATTATTATGCTCCTCTTGGAGCTGGTCAGTCGAGTACGCGTAGACGTGAGTTTAGCCAGTCTAACAATTATGAGGGAAAAAACTTTATTAATGCTATTCCGACTACAATGGGAGTAGCGTCATCCAGTAAAGAAAGAATGAGCTTAATGGCTGATTTCATTAAAGGGAATCCAAATTCAAAACCAAGGAAGCCAATTGAGATTATCCCGTTGAGTGAGAATCATTTTGATGCGGGAGATGAGCCTAGACTAACATGGTTTGGTCATTCTGCTTCATTGCTGCAATTGGATGGGAAAACTATTCTACTTGATCCGATGTTCGGTAGAGCCCCATCTCCTGTTTCCTTCATAGGTGGAAAGCGATACAGTAAAAAGCTTCCTTTTGAAATTGAGCAACTACCGACAATAGACGCAGTAATTATTTCTCATGATCACTATGATCATCTCGATCACGGCTCGATAGTTAAGTTGAAGAGTAAAGTGAAAAGATTTATCGTTCCGCTTGGTGTAGCATCCCATTTGGTCAAATGGGGTATTGAACCTGAGATTATTACGGAGCATGATTGGTGGGATGAGTTATCCTATGAGGGAATACAGCTAGTCTGTACGCCAGCCAGACATTTCTCGGGTAGAAGCTTGACGGACCGCAATGCAACATTATGGTGTTCATGGGTCATTAACGGACAATCGGCTAACATCTTTTTCAGTGGAGACAGTGGTTATGGGCCTCATTTCAAGGAGATAGGTGAAAAGTATGGTCCATTTGATCTGACATTAATGGAATGTGGTCAGTACAATAAGCATTGGGCGTCCATTCACATGATGCCTGAAGAGACGGTGCAAGCCCATATGGATGTGCGAGGTGATGTCATGATTCCGATCCACTGGGGAGCATTTACATTATCCCTTCATGACTGGACAGATCCAGTTGAGCGCGCAGTAAAAGCGGCGAAGGAGAGTAAAGTGAAGATAGCGACTCCCCGTATTGGAGAAGCTGTTCAAATTGATGCAGCATCATATCCAGTAGGGGAATGGTGGAGCAAACAAGGCAGCGATTAGTTCGCTGCCTTGTTTTTGCTATCGGATTAGATAGTGCTGCTAAAGTTCCCGTATTAGTTATTTATCCATGGGTGTTACTTATTTTCGTGTGGCCTCATATATATAATTCTGCTTACTATGAGTTGGTGCTTTGCCATACTCGAAATCAGCTGAAACGACGACATCTGAAAAACCGATGCTCTCTAATATGAGTTTGAATTCTTCGACCCCATACCAGCGTAGTGCAAGGCGCTGTAACTCAGTCTGAATAAGCTCACCGCTGCGCCATTTTTCATATTTAAGGTATGAAACTTTATATTGACTAAAGAAATCTGCTTCAACAAGGTTGTTTTCCAATGTAATAATATCTCCATTGGGTAGATAGTGCGTTGATGTGCTACCAACCTGACCATAATCAAAATTGGTGTCAGGTAGAAATAGATCAAGAATAAGACGTCCACCGGGCTGAAGATGATGATAAAGGCGTGTCAAAGCGTTAATGGAATCTTCTCGATTTTCAATCAATAGAAATGAACCAGCAGGAATAATAATGACTTCGTAACAATGAGGTAAAGAAAGTTCTTGGAGATTTGCTTCATACAAATGAACAGCTAACTCACGTTCTTCACAACTTTGGCGGCAAGAAGTTAGCATTTCAGCAGAATAGTCAACGCCATCTACAATAAGTCCTGCTTCTAGAAGAGGAATGATTACACGACCAGATCCAACCATTGCTTCAAGGATTCGTCCTTTGCAATGTTCCAGTCTGGCAAGATAATATTCCAAATCTCCATCTAACGATTGACCGACTTGTTTAGTAAGGTCATATACCTCCGTACATAACTTTCCATAATAACTGAACGACATTTTTTTACCTCCACGAGTTTGATATGGAAACGAACAAAGAGTGTTATCCCTTCAGTGTTTTATTAGTAAGTTATAGTGGGTCCCCATACAGCCCTTGTCCAAGCTATATTCATCCCAACACGCTCCATATTATGTTGACTTGTACTACCGAAGCTTGCTTGGGCGACAACAAGCTCACAGTTAGCTAGATGTGCCTCATATAAGCGCCTGTGCAGTAATGCAGTTTGTAAACCATTATTTCTAAATTCAGGTGCCGTGGCAGCAAGCGTGCAGGAAGCAATATTGTTACTAATATGCATAACCGCTACAGCCGCAGGTATATCATTCAAAGAGGCCAGGAATATTTTCCATCCTGTTCTATGCAGTAAACCAATATTATTGTTAATGAAGTGATGCTTGTGCTCTAATGACATACCTGAACCGACACAGTGAATTTCCGCATATCGTTCAAAATCTTCTTTACTGTTAACTTCACGAATTTTTATAGTTTGAGAATGAGGGGGTTCTTCTCTCTGAGGAAGCCCATAAAGTACAGAGTGAAAACCTTCTTGATATAAACCATGCTCTGATAGATGTTTCATCATAGTAGTATTAGAACCTGTAGGATTTATATCTAACTGAAAGGATCGTTCTCTATCTCTATAGAACGTAATGATCTTTTCTAATTGATCGATATCTTCAATAGAAAATCCTTTTACAGAGTTAAATAGCCCCCAGGGCATAGTTCTTATGTAAAAAGCTGTCGTACTTCCAAAATGCTTTATTTCGACTCCTTCTGGATTACCATCTCTTTCACCAATTGAACTGATTCTCGAGGTGAAATAGTCGATCTCGCATTGCTCTATTCTTTTTGCCAATTGCCCATCAATAACAGGTAGCTTCAATCTCATCACTTCCTATTCATTTATTTGAGGAATGATCAACCATAGGCCCATAGTATTAAATGAATTGCTTAGTGAGGTAAACGTATCACGATTAATGAAAAATTGTAAAATTGTGGACGAAATATTGCTAATGTAAGTATGTTTGATATGTAAGGATATTCCGAAAGGATTGCGATGTGATGACCTCAATTGCAAATTTAACGGATGATGAATTAAGTGAAGTGATTGCATTGATTCGTATAGCAAAATTAATTCCATTTGAGATACCTAATGCTTATGGAACCGGTGGATTTGGCATACTTGATCGAGGTACGGAAACAAGCGATGACCTGGCTTAATCCATACTTGATGGGTTCTGTACATTGACTTTGATTCTGACAAAATTTCACCCCCTCCCAGTCGATAATGCGAATGTATGTTCTCCATTTATTATACCGCTTAGGAAATAGGAAAGGAAGAACATCTTGGGGGATTATTCAAGAAATCGCCGATTCACCTCGCCACTTATAGAAGTGGAAGTCCTCTCGGCGAAAACGGATAGAATGAAAAACGGTGTCACATTGTATGGTTAGTAAGACAATGTGACACCGTTTCGCTATTTCTTATTCATTACACTATGTTTTCTGCCGTACAGAATATAGATGATGAATCCGATTAAGAACCAGATTCCACAAGCAATCCATGTATGAACAGATAACTGGAAAATCAAGAAGACACTTAATAATAATGAGCATATCGGTATTAAAGGAAATAGTGGTACTTTGAACCCACCGGTAGGAATGCTTTTATCGCGACGTAAGTAAATAACACCGATCGAGACGATAATAAAAGCTACTAAAGTTCCTGTGCTTACTAATTCTGCAAGTTCAGATAATGGAATGAAGCCAGCACACAATGCAATTAGTATTGCAAAAACCCAAGTATTTTTGACGGGTGTATTATATTTTTTGTTAAGCTCATACATACTTTTTGGTAGTAATCCATCTCGACCTAATGCATAGAGCACCCTTGTACCGCCGTACAACATAACGAGGATGACGGTCATCATGCCGACAACAGCACCAAGTGAAATAATACCAGCTACCCAATCTTGATTGACGAGCTGCAGCGCAAAACTAACTGGATTAGTTACATTTAGATTTGTGTAAGGAACAAGTCCAGTTAAAACGAGTGAAACTGTTACGTATAGTAGTGAGCAAATTAGTAATGAACCAATAATACCGATCGGCATATTGCGACGCGGATTGATGACTTCCTCAGCTGCAGAGGAGACAGCATCAAAGCCAAGATAAGCAAAGATGACGAGAGACGTACCACTTAATACACCACTGACACCGAATGGCATAAAAGGTTGCCAATTGGCAGGCTCGACATAGAAAATACCGACGCCAATAAATAGAAGAATTACCCCTACTTTTACAAATACCATAATAGTATTAATTTTTGTTGACTCTCTAATGCCAATTGTTAATAATGCTGCAATAGCTAATACGATAACGACCGCTGGCACATTGATATATGTTCCGTTTGCAGGATCAAAAGGTCCAGATATCGCTTGTGGAATGGCGAGATTAAATCCTGCCAGCAATGAATTAAGATAAGCTGACCAGCCAGTGGCGACTGAAGCGACAGCGAGTCCGTATTCTAGCAATAGCGCCCATCCAACTAGCCAAGCAATGACTTCGCCAAATACAACGTAGCCGTACGTATATGCACTACCTGCGACAGGTATTGCTGATGCAAACTCCGAATAACACATACCCGCTAATGCACAAACAATAGCAGCCAAAATAAATGAATATACAATTGCTGGTCCAGCATGACTTGCAGCTACTGTACCAGGGAGGATGAAAATACCTGTTCCAATAATAGCACCAACACCGAGCATAATTAGATCGAATGGACCTAATGTTTTCTTAAAGTGATTGCTGTTATTATTGTTAAGTAATTCCCCAATAGGTTTTTTCCTGAACCATATACTTTTCATAATTAACTCCAATCTTTTTAAACATATGTAGAAATTTTATACTGTAATTCGTAAAATATCAAATTTTATCATAAACATTCGAAATAATATGGTGGTGTAAGCAATATATTGAAATTTATAAACAAAAAAAGATGTCTCCTTTGTTCTAGAGAGACATCCCTAAGCTAATATTTATTATGAATTTGAATTTCCTCTACTAGAAGTAGACATGCGTAATTTCAAGCTTACGCTCCAGTGTTAGATCGATAAATTGTTGATCTACTTGAATAAGTGGACTGAAAAATTCTGTTGGGTGAGTCATAACAATCGAGCCTGTACGATCATCATTCAATTTAATTCGTTTACCTATAAAGTTTGGAATCATATGTTTAATAAAAGTTTGTGTAATAACAGGATCTAACTCTGAAAAACTTAGGCGATATAATTCTTTCAATACAAATAGAAGATCACGTTCTTCCTGATAGGCCCGTGAGGAAATCATAGCACTATAAATATCAGTTACAGCAATAATTCGCCCAATTTGTGATATTTCTTGACCAATCACGCCATGTGGATAGCCGGAGCCATTTATTCGTTCATGATGCTGCAGTGCACCTAGTGCTATTTCTTTATTAGCGTGTGAGTTCATAATAATATCATAGCCGTATACGGTGTGAAGTTTAATTTCTTCAAATTCCTCGGTTGTTAATTTCTCAGGCTTGTTCAAAATAGCCTCATCTATTTTGCATTTTCCGATATCATGCAAGAATCCTGCATTTCCTGCGATTGTCGCTTCTTCTTCAGATAATCCCAGCCAATTAGCCAAGTAATAAGATAGCATGCCTACTTGCACGGAGTGTTGGTATGTATAGTTGTCTTGATTATTAAGTAGTAGCAATAAAGATACGACATCGCGTTCTAGGTGTAAATTTTGCAGTAGTGGATTTAAGGCAGCAGCAGCGGCTTCCGTATCAATTATATTTTCTGTTCTAGCAATATGAAATAGATCCTGAATATTTTGAACGACAGCATCATAGATAGGTTTCACTTGAGGGACCCATTTAGGTGACACAGTGGTTTCGAGCGTTCGTTCTAACAGATCAAAGTCTTCAAGACTATTAGAAATAATATTACTTCTTTCCAGAACATCTATATAATCGATTTGGTGCTGTAAAAGTTTACTGATTTCTGCAGAATAAAGGACAGCATTTCTTGATAATATATGAAGCCCGTAGCCGTTGAATACATCGTCTCGTAATACATCGCCATCTACAACATCTGTTACATGAATTCTCATAGTCCACCTCGTTAAAGTATGTATTAATCTACTATATATGCTGATGATGATGCATTATGTAATTATAAGTATCATATTATCAAAAATTGTAAAGTCTTTCAATGTAACAACTTCCAATTTTTTGTGTCAACAATTATATTTGAATAAGTTGCGCAATGATTGCTTCTGCTCGTGCAATATGATCAGTTCCTTGCACAATTGCACGGCCATCAGGAAAGAATACGATCGTATGTTGATCGTCGTAAAATAATTTGAGCAGGTATGGATTCCGTATTAATTTGTAATGTAGAGTATAATACTGCTCTAGCTGCTCTAATGAATAATTCATTGCGGCAGGGAGTATTACTTGAACGGAATGTCTACCGCATAATGAGGAACTATATATTGCAGACTCTTCCTGCAGCAAATTTTCAAAGTGATGATGAGCGCAAACTGGGCAATCGGTTCTCTTAGCATGTGCGATATTAAGCTTTAATTGATCATTATTCCAACAGTCTAGCTGGAGTAGCGATTGATGAAGGGCGTCTACATTACGACTACAATATTTGATAGCTTCAGTTACTTGGATAGACGCGATCATATGGACGATTGGACTTAGAACGCCAGCAGTATCGCAAGTTTCTACAGTTCCTAATGTCGGTTTGTCTGGAAATAAGCATCGATAACAAGGTGTCTTATTAGGTCTAAATGTAGCCGTTGAGCCGCTTGTACCTACGACTGCTCCGTAGATCCATGGAATTTCATGCGCTATACTATATTCATTTATGAGATAACGTACAGAAAAGTTATCGCTGCCATCAATGATAATATCTATATTAGCGAGATATTGCTCCACATTAATAGCTGAAAGATCAGCGATAATAGGTTCAATTTCGATCATTGAATTGATCGCTTGCAAATGATGAGCAGCAGCAGTAGCCTTTGGTAAAAACTGTATTGCGTCTTGTTCAGTATACATGATTTGTCGCTGTAAATTACTATATTCTACAAAATCACGATCAATTAATCGTAAATAGCCGAATCCAGCTCTTGCGAGCTGTTCGGCTATGACTGATCCTAGCGCACCAAGACCAACAATTGCACATCTTGCTTGTTGCAATGCTGTTTGTCCTGCTATGCCAATATGAGAAACTTTGAGTTGTTTCGAGTAGCGTGATTCATTATGTAATACAGTTTGGTCGTTCACTTTTGATTGCTCCTACTATGGATTTAATGGGTGCGCTTCCTGCATAACTATATATTCTCCATCGACTACGCTATTTCAGCATACTCATCGTGCTCACCAGCGATGAAACAAAATCCAGCAACGTGTACGATACAAGTACACAAGCGGTCAAATGTCCAAAACTTCCAATAAGGGTTCAAAAGGTGGGCTTTCAGAACCGAGAAGATGGAGCGCTACTTGAGAAAGGCGGAAGCGCAAGTGTACGTGTTTGGTACACGCGAACCGTACTTTCCAAGTTCGCTTCATATTCGATGTCGAATATGCTACATAGCTACACATCGTTATCAAAGTCCACTTTTTGAACTTCCCCTGTAGGGAGCCATGGCCCCTGCTGATGCCCTACCCACTCAGAACCATCCTCCCAAATCTCTTTCTTCCATATGGGTACAATTTGCTTTAGTCTTTCGATTGCGTAGCGACTTGCTGCATAACAATCATCACGATGCGCAGTTGCGACTGCAATGACGACACTGATCTCAGCCAATCCAACAGAACCGATGCGATGAGTAATTGCACAGTCAGCCCCATTCCAACGTGCTGCAATTTCATGCCCAATTTGTTGCATCGTTGCTATTGCCATTGGTTCATAAGCTTCATAATCTAAACTTATTGTTTTCATGTCACCAGTAAATTCTCGTGTTGTTCCTACAAATAAAAGAGTTGCACCATAAGCAGGGGTGATGATTTTGCTCATCACTGCTTCTGTACTAATCGGTTCATGCGTAATTTCGAATTTCGAAATAGTCGCGGTGTGCTGCTCAAAATTTTCACTTTGCTCTCCACCGGAAACTGGAGGAAGTAGTGCTAATTCTTGATCGACTTCAATGATTTGTTCATCGATACAATATTGCATATTCGCAGCAATGTAACAGTTTGAAAGCGAAGTTGCTTGCTGCGGAAAAGCTTCGCAAAGCGCTTGTTTCAATTGTAATGTTGTATAGGCAGGTTGCTCAAGTGAAACCTCAAGAAAAGTGCTGCCAAATCGTTCAGTTAACCCCGCGAAAAGTTTGAAATTCCAATTATATGTCATATTATTACCTACTTTATTTCATAAATGTACAACCTCTATTAGAATACCATAATTGATTGAAAAATGTTATGCTATTAAGCAGTAGAGAGGGGAAGTGACAGCATGCAATTACTAGAGGACAGATACGGAAGATTACACGATTATTTGCGGATTTCTGTGACAGATCGCTGTAATTTACGTTGCTTGTACTGTATGCCTGAGGAAGGTGTTCAGTTTGCAACTTCTGAATCTTTACTTTCTTATGATCATATCGTTGAAATTGTAAAAGTAGGAGCATCACTGGGTATCAAAAAATTAAGAATAACTGGTGGCGAACCGTTAATTCGTCCAGATTTGCATGAATTGATAAGCGAGCTTTCTGCAATCCCTCAGATAGAGGATATTGCTTTAACGACAAATGGTATATTTCTTGAATCACAGGCAGAGAAGTTACATAAGGCCGGTTTAAATCGAGTAAATATAAGTTTAGATACGCTTGATCCCACTCGTTTTAAGTTCATTGCTAGAAATGGTGATTTGAAAAAAGTATTAGCAGGTATTGAAGCGGCGGCAAAAGTAGGTTTTTTTCCTATTAAATTGAATTGTGTACTTCTCAAAGGAATAAATGAGGATGAAATTGCTCAATTTCTTAGATTAGCTTATCAACAGCCTTTACATGTGCGATTTATTGAATATATGCCGATTGGGCATGCTGATGAGGGCTGGAAACAACATTATTTACCGCTGTCTACTGTGCTAGATATTGCTCATAAAGAAGGCTATAACATAAGCGAAAAGCAAGAGATGAAAGGTAATGGTCCGTCTGAAAACTGGGAATTTTCTGGTGGGGTAGGATCATTTGGTCTTATCCACCCGATTAGCGATCATTTTTGTGCAAATTGTAACCGACTGCGCCTCACTTCAGATGGACATATGAAGCCATGCTTATATTGGATGGATGAACTAGATATGAAGCCAGCTCTAGGAGACCTAGAAGCGATGCGCAATATTTATTATAAAGCGATGCAGATTAAGCCGCAAAATCATGAGATGGCGGAAAAACTGTTAGATATGGATCAGTCTCATGTTCCAACAGTGCGACGAATGTCCCAAATTGGTGGGTAATGCTGAATGAAGTGTGAGGTGACAGCGATGGAGCAAAACATACAAATAAAGCAGGTCACGATCTATCATAGTAACGATATTCATAGCAGACTTGAAAATAGCGCTAAAGTTGCAACAATTATTAATAATGGACGTAAACAATATGGCGAGGAAAACGTAATCGCAGTAGACATTGGCGATCATATGGATCGAGCAAGAACGGAAACAGAAGGTACCGATGGTTATATCCATCGTGAGCTACTGAATGAAACGCGTTATGATGTCATCACACTTGGAAACAATGAAGGTCTAACCTTTACTTCTGAACAGCTGAATGCCATTTATAGTGGCAATAATAGTTTTCAGGTGGTGTGTAGTAATTTTCATAGCTATAAGCATACAGATCCAAACTGGTTGTTACCTCACTATATTATGGAAAGAAACGGCATTAGAATTGGGTTTGTAGCAGCAACAGCTAATTATAATGAGTTTTATGAACATATGGGTTGGCGAACAGAAGAACCTTTGCAGGCTATTCAGGCTCAAGTTACGAATATTCGAAAGAATGTTGATATCATTGTATTATTATCACATTTGGGTATTAAAATAGATGAGATAATTGCCGAAAAATGTAATGATATCGATGTTATTTTGGGAGCACATACACATCATTTGTTAGACCCTCCTATTCGAATTAACAATACACTTGTATGTGCAGCAGGGAAATTCGGTACCCATGTCGGTAAGGTTACTATTCAATGCGATCCAATAACTAGGGAAATAACGGTTAACGGTGAATGTATTAATACTGCGTCATATGAGGAACAGGCTAGTATTACAACGATTATTTCACAATATGGTATGAAGGCTAAAGTCGCATTGCAGAGAACGATCTCGCTATTAGTAGAGCCACTACCTACTTCAATTGAACGGGAAAGCCCACTAAGTAATATGTTAGCCAGCGGTTTACGTAAATGGTGCGATGCTGAGATCGGTCTAGTCAATTCCGGACAGTTGCTGGATGGATTAGCTAGCGGTAAAGTAACCGCGGGCGAGATCCATCGTATATGTCCTTCCCCAATTAATCCATGCAAAATGACGTTGCAAGGCAAAGATATTAAAGAAGCGCTGGAGCAATCAGTACTTGAAGAATATATACAGTTACCGATTCGAGGATTTGGTTTTCGTGGAGAACGACTGGGTAATTTGGCAGTAGATGGCTTGGCGATTGTCGTTGATCGTAGCAATCCACCAATGGAGAAAATTATTTCAATCATTGTAAATGGTGCAGCACTAGAGCTAGAGCGGTATTATGAAGTTGGTACCATTGATATGTTTACATTTAATATAGGCTATAAAAGTCTTGCAAAATATAAAGATGTTACGTACTATTTACCAGAGTTCATTCGACATATCCTTGAGGTTGAATTACAAAACTCTGATAATATCATCCAAAGTCAATATTATCGATGGGACTACTCGGAGTAATTACTCGAAAGTACACTACCTCGATAAAAAAAGTTGTAGCTATTATGCGAATAAGGCTAAAATATAGTATAGTTTTATTATAGAAGGGATCGGAAGTATGCGTCTTCTCACAATTAAGCAATGTAAGCCAGGTATGCGTCTAGCAAAAAAAATATTTTCTGAGGACGGTATCGTACTCCTTGGCGAAGAGATGGAACTGACTGAAAGTTTAATATCTCGATTAGAGGCGTGTCAAGTACAATATGTATATATACAGGATCATCGTACCGGAGACATTGATCATGCGCCTTTAATAAGTGAAGATACATTCCGCATCGCAGTAAAAGAAATTCGTAAAAACTTTTCTGCCATGATGACTCCAGCATCAGCACATAAACCGATTAAACGCCCATTTATAGCTAAGCCGCTTAAAGAAATGATGGGTCTAATTATTGATGATTTATCTACGAATAAGGATGCTATGATTATGTTAATGAACATGGGCATCGTTGATCATTATTTATATCAGCACTCTTTAAATGTATGTGTATACACATCGGTGTTAGGAATGAGTCATGGTTATTCTCGTGATGAGGTAATTAATTTGGGCTTAGGTGCACTTCTACACGACATCGGAAAAACGCAAATTGCAATTGATATATTGAAGAAACCTGACTCGTTGAAGAAGGCAGAGTATGAAGAGATGAAGCTTCATACGACTAAAGGGTTTGAATTGTTGAAGGAAGAGCCGAACTTCTCACTGTCGATTGCTCATTGTGCATTTCAGCATCATGAACGTATGGATGGAAGTGGCTATCCGCGAGGCTTAGTAAATAATGAAATTATGGAGCATGCAAAATGGATTGGTATTGTTGATTCTTACGATGCGATGACAACAAGTCGTGTCTATAGTAGTCCGATGTTACCACATGATGCAATGGAACGTTTATATGCTGGTTCAGGAACATTATATGAACAGTGGATGCTTGCCCATTTCCGAGATAAAGTAGTTATTTATCCTATAGGAATTTCTGTGAAATTAAGCACTGGTGAAACTGGTATAGTTTCAAATTATAATTCTAGTTATCCTCATCGACCTATTGTTCGTGTGTTAACGAATGAAGCGGGAGAGGATTTGAATGCGCCATATGAAATCGATATGTCCACTAGCTTGAGTACGATGATTACAGCTGTCAATGAAGGCGAGATTACGATTAAACGATAATAAATGAATAGAAAAGTAAAAAGGTTAAGGTGCGATATCAATTATGAATCAATTATTAATACCAATGTCTCCGACAAACGATCCGTGGGAGGCTATACATTCGTTACAAAAACACGGTAGACATCGACTAACTAGTGTCGAGATGACTGTCACTAATTTATGCAATATGCGCTGTGAGCATTGCGCAGTTGGCGATACATTAGTGATGAAAGAACCTACGAAAATCCCATTAGAGCTTATGCTGAAACGCCTTGATGAAGTGAAGGAACTTCAGACGATTAGCATTACAGGTGGAGAGCCGACATTTAATCAGAAAACGGTTGATGAATATATTGTTCCGCTTCTTCAGTATGCGAGAAGTAGAGGTATCCGTTCGCAAATTAATTCCAATGTGACACTTCCATTTCAACGTTACGAAAAAATAGCTCAATACCTTGATGTAATGCATATTTCGTTCAATTACACGGAAGCAAAAGATTTTCATGAGGTTGGTTTTGCAAAAGCTGGTCATTCCGTGCCGCTAGCGGCAGCAACGAAGCTATACAACCAAATGATTGATAATGCGAAGCGTCTAAGTGATGCTGGAGTACTTGTCTCCGCTGAATCGATGATTAATTATCGAACGCATAAGAAAATTGATCGAATTCACGAGTTAATTATTGAGATGGGTTGTCAGCGTCATGAGGTACATCCGATGTATCCAAGCTCATTCGCCAAAGATTTGCCTGCTATTACGAAAGACGAGATGCGTGCAGCTATTGAGTTGTTGCTTCACAAAAGAGACCAATCGATTTGGATGCTTTTTGGAACTTTACCATTTTATCATTGCAGTAATATTGCTGAGGAACGCCAATTACTAACTCGGCTTACTCGTGAGCGCAATGTATCCGTTCGTAATGATCCAGATGGGCGTAATCGGCTGAATGTGAACCTATTCACGGGGGAAGTATTTGTAACAGACTTTTCTGATATTCCATCCTTCGGAAGTATTTACAGGGATCCTCTTGATCATATCTTTGATGAATGGCTAGAGCACCCTTTAGCTAAAAGTGTGAATTGTCACTGTCCTGTTGTTTCTTGTAGCGGTCCGAATTTACTAGTGAAAGATATGTATTACAAAGATGATAATTTCCTACTACGTAAAGCGATTGTTGATTAAATTGGTGAGGAAGTGATACTTTGTCAGTTCGTGCGATGCTATCCATTGCGGTTGCTCTCGGCTTGCTTTATTTATCGTTTACTGTAGGTGCGCCATTTCTGCTTGCGCTTATTGTTGCGATCTTTTTAGAGCCACTTAATAAGCTATTTGTTACTAAGCTGCGGTTGCCAAGATTAGTTGCGGCAATTATTTCATGCACATTATTTACTGTTGGATTAATTGGGCTAATGTTTCTAATAGGGCTTAAAGTATTAAATGAGGTAATTGGCTTTGTTGAGAAGCTTCCTCGTTATTTCTCGAATTTAAGTGGGATGACTAACGATTTATTGGCTCAACTAAGAAAAACCTATGAAAATTTACCACCAGAAGTCGTTGAATCACTTGAAAAATATACGACTTCGATTATTGAATGGCTTACAAAAACAGCGATGAGTTTATCTGGGAAATTAGGTTCAGCGCTTTCTGCACTGCCAAGTATGTTTATATTTTTCATCGTATTCATCGTTGCTGTATATATGTTAAGCTTCAGTCTTAATACATTGAAGCAATCTGTTATTTCGTTTTTCCATGAGGAGTCTCGTGATAAGGTAACAACTGTATTAGATAGCTTGAAAATATCGATTTTCGGATTTTTACGCTCTCAAATTATATTAAGCGCGATGACGTATATTCTATCGTTAGGAGGCTTATTGATTCTCGATATTAAATATCCGCTTGCGATAGCGCTGCTTATTATTATCGTTGATATTATGCCGATTCTTGGGACAGGATCTGTACTTGTACCTTGGGCAATATATAATTTGTTTATGGGAGATATTTTCACTGGAATTGGATTAGTATTGCTATTCGTAGTTATTACGGTGTTCAGACGTACTGTAGAACCGAAAATTCTTGGCGATGCTGTAGGGATCGGAGCATTATCTGTATTGATCAGCTTATATGTAGGGCTGGAACTTGTCGGTGTCATTGGAGTGTTCCTCGGACCGCTTGTTGTCATTATTTACTCTGCGTGCAAAAAGGCAGGAATTATTCCATCATCGATTAAATTGTAGCGCTATAGATGAATGGTGTTATATAACAGTTAATAGTAGGCGTATGAATGCTCTTTGAAAAAAGTTCATTCATACGCCTATTGTTTTTGTGAGATGACAAAAACATGTTATAGTGTATGTAGCAAAATGAGATAAAAGGAGTAATAAGATGTTCGAAATGCGAATGAAGGTTACAAGCCACTCACTTGTGCGGTCGCTATTGTTTGTTTTAATTATAGGGCTAGCTTTATTTGCTGCAGCACCTGTATATGCAGCGGAAGGAGAAGTCGATCCGAGAATATCAATAATGAATCCACTGATCGCTATTGTGCTATTTTGTATGATGAGTGCGGCAGTCCATCACATCTGGTTTCGTGACAGTAAGCTGGTAGAGAAAACGTTGGTCATGCGAAAAACGACAATAATTTGGACTAGTATTCTAATAGGATTAGTACTTCGGTTATGGCTTGCAGCAACAAATGGTGGCTATGTTAATGATCTTGCCTTATTTCACTATTGGGGAAATTACGCATATTCGGCTGGCATGCTTCAGTTCTATCACGGAGATTTCTTCGTCGATTACCCTCCTGGTTATATCTACATACTGTATGTTGTTGCATGGATTGGCGATCAATTGAATATCGTCTACGGTAGTGCAGCATTTCTTATATTGTATAAATTACCTGCTATTATCGCTGATATAATAGCCTCATTATTAATTTTTAGATTAGCTAATAAAAAGCTATCGATGCCGATATCATTGGGACTTATGCTTATATATTGGTTTAACCCTGTTGTTCTGATGGATGGTGCGGTATGGGGGCAAGTAGATTCGATATTTGCACTAATAATTATTATAAGCATTGCTTTCTTTATCGACAAAAAAATTGCTTTAGCTTCAGTTACATTTGCCATTGCTGCGCTTATTAAGCCACAGGCATTTATCTTTATGCCGATCGTTTTATTTGCTTTATGGTATGGACGAAGCTGGAAAAATGTAGCGATTAGTGCTGCTTATGGTTTTGGGACATTTTTATTGTTAGCTCTGCCTTTATTTATAAAGGGAGATGGGCTGATGCAATTAATCGAGCTATATAAAGGAACGCTATCTTCTTATGCCTACGGAAGTCTAAATGCCTTTAATCTCTATTCGCTGTTTGGTTATAATTGGGTAGCACTGGAAGAGAAGTTTATAGGTTTGCCACTGAAAGTGTGGGGTAATATAGGTATAGCTATTGCAGTACTATATGCTGGATGGATTGGACTGCGCAGTAAAGTGAAGTTTGAACAGCTTTACTTTATCGCAGCATCATTAATGGGCATTGTATTCATTCTCGTTACGAAAATGCATGAACGCTATATGTTTTCTATTATTATTTTACTTATTATGGCATTCATTCAGCGTCAGGATCGTCGATTACTTCATCTGATCTATGGGTTTACGATGACCAACACATTGAATCTTTATGATGTATTAGCATTCAGTGGGGAAACTACCTTTGTTCCAAATGATGGGGTAGCTATTCTCTGTGCTGTAGCTAATATTATATTAGTCATTTACATGCTTTATATTGGAAATGATCTATATATTCGGGGGCGAACATTGAAGATGAATGATCGTGATGCTCAAATGAGACTACAACATGCTGCAGAAATCGTGAATTTAGATATATTAGATAAACAAGATATACAGCCACCGCGTCGCTGGTACGATATCGGCATGAAGCGTAAAGACTGGATCATAGTCGCTATAGTAACGATCATCTATGGTATTGTTGCATTTATTAATCTTGGGGATATGAAGTCGCCCAAAACAGTATGGGAGCCAACGTTAGTTGCTGAGTCCATCATATTCGATCTAGGAGCTTCACAGCCGATCGAGCGAATTACAAGCTTTGGTGGAGTAGGTAGTGGGGAATATAGCTATTCATTTGCTAATGAGTTTGGTGAATGGTCTAATGAAGTTGTCGTTACACATGATCATGTAGCGGTATTTGCTTGGCATGAAGAAGATATTATGCAGGATGTGCGATATGTGAAGCTAACAGCCTCGCAACTAGGCTTCCGCTTACATGAGTTAGGTATATATGTTCAAGGCTCGGAGGAACCAGCCCCAGTAACTATTATCGAAAATTCGAATGAAACTTCATTCGCGACTCATTTAATCGATGAGCAACAGCTTGCACAATATCACCATACGTTTAAGCATGGTAGTTATTTCGATGAAGTGTATCATGCTCGTACTGCATACGAGAATATCGAAGGCATTAAAGCCTATGAAAGTACGCACCCGCCACTTGGGAAAATTCTTATTGCACTGGGCATTCAGCTATTTGGCTTTGGACCATTCGGATGGAGATTTATGGGGACATTGTTTGGTGTGCTAATGTTGCCGGTCATGTACTTTATGGCGAAGGCGATTTTACGTAAAACAGTATATGCTGCTGGAGCGATGATTTTGCTTGCTGTAGATTTTATGCATTTTACACAAACTCGAATCGCAACGATTGATGTATATGCCGTATTCTTTATTATGTTAATGTTCTTCTTTATGAATCAGTATGCCTCACTCAATTTTTATCGAGAACGGCTCCGTTATACATGGATACCACTAGGTCTTGCTGGGTTATGCTTTGGATTAGGTGTAGCATCCAAGTGGATTGTACTATATGGTGGTGCTGGTCTAGCTATAATGCTTGCTATCGTCTTATGGCGCAAATATCAGCAATACCGAGCAGCGAAGCTATTAATTGTTGAAGGGGAAAAGCTGAATGTTGAATATATCGATCAGCTTAAAATGATTCGACAGAAATTTGTGCCATACACACTATATACATTAGCGATTTGTCTCGTATTCTATATTGGAGTGCCAGCGCTTATCTATGCATTGTCCAATATTCCGATACTAACAGCACTACCATCAGGCTATACATGGCAAGCGTTAGTGGATTATCAGGTGAATATGTTCAATTATCATAGCAATTTAGTGTCTTCCCATCCATTCTCCTCTACGTGGTGGGAGTGGCCATTTATGAAGCGTCCAGTCTGGTATTATGTAGATAGTGAAGCTGCGACAGGATTACGTTCTACCATTGTAGCTTTAGGTAATCCACTTATTTGGTGGAGTGGTATATTTGCGATGCTTGCTACGATCTTTATTAGTATTCGCAAAAAAGAGTATATGGCCATGATGTTATTTATCGCATATGGTTCACAATATATTCCGTGGATGCTAGTGCCGCGGGAAACTTTCCTTTATCATTATTTTGCGATGGTACCATTTATTATCGTAAGTATTATGTATATTGCGAAATATATTGAGGAGAAAGATAGATGGGGGAAAATAGGCAGAAATGTATTTATCGCGATAGCGATCATCCTATTCATTCTGTTCTATCCTGCATTATCAGGTGCATTTGTTTCAGAGCAATTTGTTAATGAGTATTTGAGATGGTTCCCTTCTTGGTTATTCTAATTATTAAGTAACGATATGGATTGGAGATTAAGCATGTCTACTCGATCAGTTATGTACAGTGTCATTGTACCGATGTACAACGAAGAAGAAGTTATTACTACGACATTTGAACGACTTACGGAAGTAATGAAGCAAACGAAAGAAAGTTATGAACTAATCTTCGTTAATGATGGGAGTAAAGACGCTTCTGCTGCGATCATATCTGAACTAGCAACTATACATGACGAAGTTATACTGATCGATTTCTCGCGCAATTTTGGGCATCAAATTGCGATTACTGCTGGGATGGATTATGCGAATGGTCAGGCGATTATTATTATCGATGCTGACCTTCAAGATCCTCCTGAAGTGATGCTAATGATGATCGAGAAGTGGAAGCAAGGCTATGAGGTTGTCTATGGCAAGCGGATTAAGCGTAAAGGTGAAACTTGGTTCAAAAAAACGACGGCGAAGTTATTTTATCGCTTATTAAGAACGATGACTAATGTAGAAGTGCCAACGGATACAGGAGATTTCCGCTTAATCGATCGGAAGGTTTGTGATGTGCTAAAAGGCTTGAAGGAGAAAAATCGATTTGTACGCGGCTTAATTAGTTGGGTGGGATTCAAGCAGACAAGCGTTGAATTTATTCGAGAAGAGCGCTTTGCTGGTGTTACCAAATATCCATTGAAACGAATGATTAGCTTTGCATTGGATGCGATTACGTCGTTCTCGTACAAGCCTTTACGTATTGCTACTTATGTCGGATTCGCAATATCGTTTTTCAGTTTTATTTATTTGCTTGTTGTTGTTTACCAACGTATATTTACCGATTCAACAGAAGCGGGCTGGGCGAGTATTATCGTGCTTAATTTACTATTCAATGGGATTATTCTTATTTTGCTAGGTGTCATCGGAGAATATATCGGACGTATATATGATGAGTCCAAAAATCGTCCATTGTATATCGTGCGAGAAGTGGTATCCCAAGAGAATACAACTCTAACGACTGTAAATCATTATATGGAAAAACGTGAGCAAGATGAATGATCAAGAACAAGCAATAGTAAGAGCGCCGGATATGTCTGCTAAGTCAAATCGTCGAAAATCAGTGAAGCAGTTCATTTTATTCGCAATCGTTGGCATTAGCAACACAGTCGTAGATTTTATTATGTTTTGGCTACTTATTCAGTTATCGGTTCATTACCTTATTGCTAATATTGTCGCTTATAGTATTGGGATGCTGAATAGCTATATTTGGAATAATGCCATTACATTTCGAAGCAACGATCTTCATCGTGACATCATTGCCGTTAAGCGAATGATTAGGTTTATCATTTGGAATGGATGTATGCTGTTGGTGTCGAGTATGCTTATCTATACTATTATCGAGCTTGCACAATGGCATGCCCTTGTAAGCAAATTAGCGGTTACGGTAGTTGTTCTTATGATTCAATTTATCGGTAGTAAGAAATGGGTATTCAGGGATCGCCGCGAAAACTAATTGGAGAGCGCTCCGAGAACCAATCGATGTTCCAATCGGAGTCCGCTATAAGAACCAATCGCTGTTCCGAACGCCTATTTTTCTAACATAGGTCACCAACCTTTAGGTACTTACATATGATATGTTGACTGTATCCCTTGACCTTGGTATTACACAAAACCCTGGCAAGGAGGGGTGAAACACATTGAAGCAAAACGACCACAAAAGCAAATTTTTACTAACGAATCGCGAGCGAGAAGTATTCGAATTACTTGTTCAAGATAAAACAACTAGAGATATCGCTCAGCAGCTTTTCATTAGTGAAAAAACCGTGAGGAATCACATCTCCAATGTCATGCAGAAATTGAACGTAAAAGGTCGTTCGCAAGCAGTTGTTGAGTTAATTAAGATGGGAGAACTTCAGATATAGTCATGAAGCAATCACATACTCTATATGGCTCAAATGATATGCAATGTGAAGGAGCAGATGGAAAGGCAGTATGAGGTTATTATGAAAATAATAACAACTTACTGTCTATTTTTTGTAGAGTTAGAGTGAAATTCCTTCTGAAATATTTTCCGCTGGAAACAGTCAATTCTCCTATAACTTTTAATGTGAAAATAATGTTTTTAATGAATTTTTTTGTAAAAACACCTGTTGACATATTTCTGTGTTAAAATAAGATGGCATTTGGAATGTTATTCTAGTTTTATATATGGAATTTAGGAGAGTAGTTATGCAACGAAACGTTTGGTATATGGCAATTAGCACGATAGTGTTACTCGTTATTATTAATAATTGTGTATATTTTTTTATAACTAGAAACATGCTCGTGGATCAGCTAGATAAGGAATTGCAAGTTCTAGGTAAGCAGATTGAAAGTTCAGTTGAACAGACACGAATGGGATCGCAAATGTTCGAGGATCAGATTGGAAGAGAGTTAAGAAGTGCATCGATTGCTGCGAAATATGCTTTGAATAGTGATGTTGAACAAGTATCCAACGGACGGCTTACGGAGCTGGCGAAGGAACTGGATATTGAGCATATTACTTTACTTCAAAAGCAAGATAATAAAGATATAGTATTATATCGCTCCTCTGATCCAACGCAATTGATGAAGAGTACGCGTGAATGGGAGCCATGGTTTAGGATTTTTCAAGAGCTATATGAGATGAAGGGGATTAGTCATGAGTGGGTAGGAATGACACTACCATCCTTCTGGTCAGGTCCTTATGAGGTTGCTTCCACAGACTATGAAAAAATATACAAATGGGGATATTTCTATGATGGTACGACGAACTATATGATTGATCCTTATGTTGATTATGAAGCACTTGCAAAATATAATCAGGAAACAGGATTAGATCGTTTGTTTGAAAATTTAAAAGCAGCCAATAATTCCATCTTAGAAATAAATATTGTTAACCCTGACACATTCCCCAATGATAGTGTAACAGTAAATAAAGATGGTTCTATTCGCGAGCATGTTGTACAGCGACCGGTGCTGTATGGAAGCTATCAATATGAATCCAGTTATGATGAACAAGATGTGAAAAAAGCATATTTAGACTCGGAAAATGTAAGTCGAGAAGAAAAATTAGGTAATAGTCATACCTATAAGATGTTCATCCCTGTTCAAGCAACTAATGATAAAATAGCAATTGTGGATGAAGACGGTGATCAAATGAGGGGATATGTGCTTGTTATCATCTCAGATTACAGTCTTATTCAAGATCAACTTCGTGCAAGCATTGTCCGTGTAGCATTAATAACAATTATAGTTACTGCTATTATGCTTCCTATTGTTATGACAGTGATGAGATATTTCCGCAGATTACGTGACCAGGCTGTACAGGTTGCTCAAGATACATATATAGAAGAAATTAATGCTTTATTCCAATCGATACGATCTCAACGGCATGATTTCATTAATCAAGTTCAGACGATTCATTCATTAACAAAAATGAAAATGTATGATGAGCTAGAAAAATTTACAGAGGCTATTGCCGGGGAAATACATTATGTTAATGATTTTATTAATATAGGTAATCCAACGGTTGCTGCCCTCGTCAGATCGAAAATATCACAGGCAGAAGGATACAAAATCGATTTTGTACGTGATGTGAAAGGTGTCAATTTGCATGCTATGGCAGGGAAAACGTTAGATATTAATCGAATTCTAGGGAATCTGATCGATAATGCATTTGATGAAGTACTTAAGCATCATGAACAGTATCGTAAAGTAATTTTGTATGGTCGTGAGCAGGATGGTATGTTATATTTGAAAGTGACAAATTATTGCGCTGACGCCAATGAGACCCTCAAAAGTCCGCTATTCGCAACGGGGTTTACCTCCAAAGGTGGCGAGCATCAAGGTCTTGGATTATCTATTGTATCTAATCTGATTAAGCAATATAAGGGTGAGTTAGAAGTTTTCGCAATTGATGAACATTATATTGAATTTTTGGTTAAAATCCCTGTTTAGTATGTACTTATTTTATAGCTATACATGAGCTGAACGATGCTAATGTATAGCTTTTTATTTTGTGTATATGGATAAAATAGTTTGATTGGACGCTCGATTTATAAGTGGAATAGAAAAGAATAAGGAAATGATTATAGTTTGAACGGTTTTTTTGATATAATAGATAGAATGGACAGATTGAAGTAGAAAGCAGGTGAAGTAAGAAATATGCAAATGTATAATCGATTGCTTACAGCATTTGAACAACTTAGTAGTGAAGGGACATATTCCAATGTATTGAAGCGGGGCTGGAAGCTTTATCAGGACCAATTCGTACAAAAAGTCAATGTATATGGATCTACTATGATTAATGGCATTGTGAAAGACACAGAACTTCACGCTGTAGTTATCGATTCTGATCATATTCGTTATAGTAGCTGTACATGTCAACAGACTGTGTATTGTGAGCATATGGCGGCATTACTATTTCAATATTATAAAACGTTGGAAAACGGAAAAGTTCTTGCGGAGCAGGCGTATTTCCAATTATTAGGTCTAGTACGTGCATCTTCGATCCCATCTGTTACAACTAACTCTCCATTGGAGCAGAATAATGAGGGACAGATTAGCTCACAGATCGACCCGGAAGAAGTTATTCAAAAAATGATGCAACTATTTGGTGATGATTGGAAGAAGTGTAAACATTCTTTTCATCCCCTTTCAAATACTTTAACATCGATCAAAGGTATGGCTAAATCAAGTCAGCCTAATATTCAACGATTACATTGGTGCGCTTCCATATTATTCGTGCTATCACTAGGCGAAAGAGCGTTGCAAGCGGTAGATAGCTTCAGTCGATATTATCATGAAATGACATTCAAACGACTGGCAGAACCATGGAGTAATCAATTGTATGAGCTACTTGGCCTAGTCCAAGGTGATGCATTACAGCCTTATGAACGACAATGGATTAAGTCAATGATGAGCTTTACATTTGAAAAGGCAACGACGTTGGAAAAACCGATGTTTGAATGGGATTACGCGTACTACAGACTAATTAGTTTTCTTGCTTCAGACGATGAACAAAATGATGAACTTTTTCAAAAACTTGAAAATCTTGCTCGAGTAGAAACACATGAATTTGTTACTTCATTTTTATATGGTTCTATTGCGGTACTTAATCTCGGTAAAAAGAATGATGAACGTGCAATTGAATATTTGGAAAAATGTCAATTTGACCGTGTGCAACGGATTATGTATCCGATTGTCGAAGCTAGAATGAGTAATGGTCAGTGGGAGCAAGTCGAGTTATGGATGGATTTTTTGAATGATCATTTTGTGCAAACGCAGCAAGTTCGTTCGATAGGTCCGTTTTTACAATTATGTCGTAAAGGCAGTCAACTGCAATCAAGTAACTCGAAATGGATGAAATATATGCTGGAATTTCTTCCGCATTCATATGCTGCGCTTTCTGAGCATTATATAAATGAGCAGCGTTATAAGGATTGGGCAGATTTACAAATCTATATGGGGCGCAAACCAGAGGATTTTAAGGCCAATGAATTACAAGTTATTGAAAAGCATGCGCCGTCAGCATTATTACCGATGTATCATCAAGCGATAGAAATATCCATTCATAGTCGTAATCGACAGGGCTATAGAACAGCTGCTAAGCATATTAAGAAGCTCCATAGCTTATACGAGCAGCTTGAGAAGCCTCATGTATGGAAAAGCTACTTCGATCTGATGCAAAGTCGTTATAATCGATTACGAGCATTTCAGGAAGAGCTTCTGAAAGGAAAGTTATTGTAATGAAAATGAGTTTCGGCATACAGCCTTTGGCTTTAGATGGAATATGGGGTAAGCGAGAAGAGAACTATGAGATTGTTTTACGTGTCGATGGCTGGAAAGAAACAACCTTCGGTCAATTACGCAGCTATATATTTGGTTGGCATACCCCTTCATGGTATGGTACAGAGATTGAAGAAAGTAAATTAAATGGCAGGAGCATTCTAATATTAACGCCGAAGCAGGCATTAGAGTTTTTGGCAGCACCTGCACCATTGTCGTTACTTAAAATACAATATTCAGAACGTCTATTGTTACTGCAGCAATTAGCACAGTTTTATTTGAAATGTTTAGAAAATGGACAATTTGAGCCGGAACCTGCAAATTGGAATGCTAACGCAACAGCATGGAGACCGATCCAAAATGCGGACTCGATTGAGCAATGGGATACTTGGTGGGAACAAGCGGGGCAATATGGTTTTGATGGAATCGGGCATTGGTTCAGTCATATCGTGAATGATATTATCGAGAATGAACCGACGGTTAGTCGTAGCTGGAATGCACTTTTGGATAATACCGGCTATTCATTACTTATGAATAAAGTTGTAGATGAAGAAGAATGGTTAACGACAATTGGTTTCAAGGAAGATATTTTACCTTATAAACTTGCGATTGCGCTTCATGAGCCGACAGATCGTTCAAAAACATGGTTTTTGCGTACATCGATTTACAATGTGAAAGATGAGCAATGGTATCAATTGAATTTTGATGATGCGATCGGGCAATGGTGCATGATTAATGGTGATGGCATTGTTTTTCCAATTGATGAGCCATGGCATGACACAATACATGAGAAGCTACAGCGGGAACGTTTACGTTATCAAGGAGTAATCGAAAATACACTATTAAGTGATGAATATGATGTGTTGCAGCATCCGTTAACAGAGGATGAGGCATGGAATTTTCTAGAGTATGAAAGTGTCACGTTATTATCTTCAGGCTGCAAAGTTATATTGCCTGCTTGGTGGGAAAGTGTGAAAAGCCGTAAGCTGAAGGTAAAGGGGAAAGTAAAGTCCTCGCTAGGGTCAGCTGCTGAACCGATGTTCGGATTAGAGCAAATTGTGCAGTTTGATTGGAAATTTGCAATTGGCGACAAAGAAATAAGTGAAGATGAATTTTTGAGTATTGCGGCTAGCAATCGTAAATTAGTTCAGCTCGGAGATCAATGGGTATATTTGAGTGCAGAAGATGTAGCTCAAGTTAAAAAATGGTTGAAAAACGTTCATCGCAAAAAAGGTCTTACATTTAGCGATGTTCTGCAAATGCACTTACGAGGTGAACATGCCGATTGGATCGATGAAGAGCTTGATTATGATTTGGACACCGAGATAGAATTGAATGATCATTTGACAAAATGGTTAGTGCAATTACAAAATATTCAAGATATTCCATTAATCGAATGCCCTTCAACGTTTCTCGGAGAATTACGTCCCTATCAGCAGCAAGGTGCATCATGGCTTATTTTCTTGCGTCAATTCGGACTAGGAGCAGTGCTGGCCGATGATATGGGTCTCGGAAAAACGATTCAATATATGGCATACTTATCCTATGTAAAAACTCATCAATTGCGTAAAGGTGAAGCGCCGTCACTACTCATATGTCCAACTTCGGTAATCGGAAACTGGGAAAGAGAGTTAAAACGCTTTGTACCAAGTTTAAAGGTTGTGCTTCATTATGGTACAAAACGACCTCGAGATACTCAATTTGAACAATCGATCAAAGATGCTGATCTTGTGATTACATCTTATGCCTTGGCACAAATTGATGCAGAGGATCTTCAATCGTATGTGTGGGATTCACTTTGCTTAGATGAGGCGCAAAATATTAAAAATGCCTATACGAAACAAGCGGGAGCTATTCGTAAGCTTCAAGCGCTACAACGTATTGCGTTAACTGGTACACCGATGGAGAATAGATTAACTGAACTATGGTCAATCTATGATTTTATTAATCCTGGTTACTTGGGTAGCTTATTTCAATTCCGTAAATCGATGATCGCCCCAATTGAGCGTGAGAAGGATGAGAAACGTATTGCAGGCTTGCAACGCTGGGTGAAGCCATTTATGCTTCGTCGGGTGAAGAAGGACCCTACAATCTCGCTATCGCTGCCAGAAAAACAAGAAGCGAAAAGTTTTATGCCACTTACGACAGAGCAAGTATCGCTTTATGAAGGTATTGTGAGTGAATTGCTTGAAAAGCTGCAAACAGAAACACCGATGCAGCGTCGAGGCTTAATTCTAGGATCATTAACGAAGCTAAAACAGCTTTGTGATCATCCTGCGTTATTACTACATCAAGAGACGAAGAAACAGTGGGAAATTACACGTTCAAGTAAGCTTGAACGACTAGTCGAGCTTGTTGATGAAATTGCGGAGCTCGGTGAACGCTGTCTTATTTTCACGCAATATATTGAAATGGGCTCACAAATTCAACGTATTTTGGAGCAGCGCTATGAGATCAAAGTTCCTTATTTGCATGGTGGAGTACCTAAGCAAAAGCGCGATGAAATGATTGAAGCATTTCAGGATGAAGCGATTCCTCATGTAGCTTTCGTATTATCCTTAAAGGCTGGTGGTACTGGCTTGAACCTAACTGCCGCTAATCATGTTATTCATTTCGATCGTTGGTGGAATCCTGCCGTGGAAAATCAAGCGACAGATCGTGCATTCCGGATTGGACAGACAAGACAGGTTCAAGTACACAAATTTATAACCATAGGTACATTAGAAGAGAAAATAGATGAGATGATTGATGGAAAACAACAATTGAATGATCAAATCGTACGTCAATCAGATCAATGGATAACAGAGTTGAATACAGATGATTTGAAGGAATTGTTTACGCTGCGAGACTCTTGGCTTAAGGAGTGATCAGAATGAATAACAATAATGTGGGGATATCTGAAATAATGCCTCATAAAGAACAACAAATTTCTAGCGATGAGCTGTTAACGGTATCAGAATCAACAGAAACGAAGGAACAGCAAAAAGAGGAGAGTGTAGCGGAAGCTACATCTCCTTCAACTGCAAATTCTAACTGGAAAGCACTGTATCGCGATATAGCTGCTTATGCGAATAACTTAAGAAAGTCGAATGAGTAATCGTCTGCCTACTCATATTAGCGCATAAAATGATCGTACGTAATATCATGTAATATATAGGCAAGAAAGAAAATAACGGATGGATTTTCATAATGATGCTGAATATGCGTTAATTGTTGCTCGTACTTGCTGACATAATGGGGATTATTACGCATTTCAAGATTGCTTTTAATAAGTGCGTCAAGTTTATCAGCGATATCTACTAGCATCCCCTCATAGCTGTCGTCTTTGGCATGTACGAGAAAGTCCATCATATCTTCTTGCATGAACGCTGGTAAATTACTAACCATATCTCGGGCAACTTGCTGTTCATAATTGATAAAAGCTTGCTTTATTTCGATTGATGATCGTTTGATCGGTGAGGCAACATCTCCGCTAACTCCTTCAACAACATCATGCATAATAGATTTCCCGAGTATCGCATACATATTGATTTGTTCTTGATTGTATTTTTCCTTTTCGAGATGAGCGTTGAATAAACATAAGGCGGCGACTCGGAAAGAATGTGTAGCATCATTGTCTGGGATAAGATTAAAGCTTCCTCCCCAACGATCAATAAGATCTAGATTAAGAATATAATCGAGAAATTGAGCAATACCTTGATCTTGCTCTAACGCTAGTAGTAACCATCGAATCGATTCGAATTCGCTATTCATTAATGAATTCCGTAATTGTTCAAATTTTTCGGTGAAATAGCTTTGATGCTGTAAGTTGCTTTCGCGCTTGCAGAACAGCATTGCGTCGAAAGAATCGATCGCTTTCACGAGCTTACCTGTATAACTATCATCTTCGGCGTGCACGATATACTCAGTGAAACTCGGCTGAAGTGACTTAGACAGATAGGCAACGAGTTCTTTATTTACTTCATATTCTAATTTTTGTATATGAGGTGAAAGCGTCTGTTCTTTTTTGGTGACATATTTAATTGAGCCTGTTACCGTTTCGTTCAGATCATGCAGCAATGCTTTGCCAATTAATTCTGAGGGCAAAATTGGCTTATGATATAAGCGGCATTCTATAATACTAATTAATACAGCAATTGCTCCACAGCGAAAGCTATGACTAGCAGCATTATCTTTGTATCTTGGAGAAAACTCTTGCCAGCGAGAGACATACTGCATCTGAAAAATCGCCTTGACATAATGACTATTATTCATCATTTCACCCCATCAGCTTGACTATCGAAAGCTTGCTTTTTGAACTTGCATTGTATGTTATTATAACCTTTATTACCAGAAACAACTACATATTGGAAAGCAAGTAACCACAATTCCGTTTACAAAAAATTAATAATTGTATATATAGCCAAAGTAACTAGACAAAGGTACGATGGTAGTACTATTTACTCAAGGAGAGGGAACTATGTTAAGTTTTCGCGCAAGACTAACTATTATTATCATTTCAATGGTCGCACTATCCGTAGTTGCTTCTGGATTATTAATGCTGAAAACATTTAAAGAAAATCACATTCAAGTATTAGAAGAAACATTAGAACGAGAGATGCGACTTATTGCCGCACAGATGGATTGGGTAGCGGGTAATGATGACGACGTAATAGACTATTACACCGATCAAGCTGTGATGCTTCAAGAACTTATGGATTCACGCGTTACATTTATTACAGCAGAAGGTACAGTACTAGGAGATTCAAGTTTTCGCGCGTCTGAAATGGACAATCATCGAAATCGTGAAGAAATTATCGGGGCATTGGAAACGGGCATAGGCAAAAGTATACGTCCAAGTGAAACCCTTAACAAAAACATGCTTTATGTAGCGATCCCGGTAACAAGTAACACGAATGATAATACGTATGTTATTCGACTTGCGATGAGTCTTGATGAAGTTGAGCAGTCGATTAGTAGCTTAACGATGGTCCTTATTGTTGGTCTAATTATTTTATTCGTTATTGCGGCGTTAACAAGTTATCGAATAGCGCTTAGCTTAACAAAGCCATTAGAGAAAATTACACAAGTTGCGAAGCGTATTAAAAATATGGATTATCGTGCACGTGTGGAAGGAAATAAGCAGGATGAAATCGGCGAACTAGGTAATGCGATTAATGCGATGGCGGATAGTCTGCAAATTCAGATGGCTAGAATTCGTCAAAATGAGAATCATCTTCAAAGTGTCCTCTCTAATATGATCAATGGTGTAGTTATGATGGATGCCAATGGTTCCATACTTATTATGAATGAACGAGCTGAAAATATTCTCGGTGTCTCCGCTCGTAAATTAATTGGCAAACCGTATAGTGACATTAAGCAGCAATATGAGCTTTCACAATTAATTGTGGAAGGATTTGATACGAAGGGATTTATTCATGAAGAAATTACGTTTTACTATCCAGAGGAACGATTGTTAGAGCTTAATCTTGTACCGATCTATCAAGGAAATAGTTCGGATTTCGGTGGTATATTACTCGTCCTGCAGGATGTATCGGCGATAAGACGTCTTGAACGTATGCGCAGCGAATTTGTTGCTAATGTATCGCATGAATTGAAAACACCAATCGCAGCAGTGAAGGGATTTGCTGAAACATTGCTTGGTGGAGTTGTGAAAGATGAAGAAACGACACGATCTTTCTTACAAATTATTTATGATGAGAGTGAACGATTGAATCGACTAATCGGTGATATTTTAGAACTATCTAAAATTGAGTCAAGACGTGCGCCATTAATGCTAACGCCAGTTGATATTAATGAATTTATGCTAAATACGATTGCTATTCTTGAAGTAAGTGCAATGCGTAAAAACATCCATATTGACATGACTTCACCAGAAGAATTTTATATGGAAGCAGACGAAGATCGCCTTCGCCAGATTTTGGTTAATTTATTAAGCAATGCTATTAATTACTCGCCTGAAGGTGGTACGATTACGATCGACATATCCGAAACGGAAGCAGAAAATATTCTGATATCAATTTCTGATACGGGAATTGGTATTCCTGAGAAAGACCTTCCACGTATTTTCGAACGATTCTATCGAGTAGATAAAGCTCGCTCGCGTATTTCCGGTGGTACAGGTCTTGGATTATCAATCGTGAAGCATCTCGTTGAATTGCATAAAGGAACGATATCGGTAAGCAGTACTGTTGGGGTGGGTACTAAATTCACAATTGAACTTCCAACTATCCAGTAGGGGAAGTTCAAAAAGCGGACTTTGATAACGATGGTTATGCTTTGAAGGTTACTCGACGTCGAATATGAGGCGAACTTGGAAAGTACGGTTCGCGTGTACGTAATCATGTACACTTGCGCTTCCGCCTTTCTCAAGTAGCGCCTCATCTTCTTGGTTCTGAAAGCCCACTTTTTGAACCCTCATTGGAATAGGAAGTTCAAAACATGGACTTTTTGAACTTCCTTAATAATTATATTTACCTAAAATTTAAATTAATGTTACACTATGAACATATGAAATAATACATGCAACTTATTGTATGTGCAGCTTTTGGAGGTTGGAATATGTCTAACAAGATATTAGTTATCGAGGATGAACCTACATTATCAAGATTGTTATCTTATAATTTAATACAAGAAGGCTATGATACGACCGTGATTGATCACGGTGGCGATGGTTTGCAAGCGGCTTTACAAGGTAATTTCGATTTGATTATTCTCGATATTATGCTTCCAGGAATGAACGGCTTTGAAATTTTGAATCGACTTCATCAGAATAATGTTCGCACACCAGTTGTTATTCTGACAGCTCGTAATGCTGAAGAGGAAGTTGTACAAGGGTTGAAGCATGGGGCAGACGATTATATTACGAAGCCATTTGGCGTTGCGGAACTGCTTGCTCGTGTATCCGCTGTGTTACGGAGAACGCAAAATGAGGACCCGAAACCTCTTCTATCTAACGAAAAAGTGATACAAGCAGGGGAATTGGCCATCTATCCAGAAAAGTATGAGGTCAACGTACAAGGGCAACCTATTTCACTTAGACCGAAAGAATTTGAAGTGTTATTATATCTCGTTCAACGTCCAGGTATGGTAATCAGCCGTGATGATCTTATGAATGTCGTATGGGGATTTGATTACATTGGCGGACAGCGTACAGTCGATGTACATGTAAGTTCATTGCGGAAAAAGCTGGAGCTTGAACAGCAATCAGTAAGAATTGAATCGATTCGGGGTGTAGGTTATAAGCTCGTGATGCCGAAGAAACTTGTGAGTCCTTTGAGATAGGACTCACAAGTTTCTTTTTTTGATCGGTCGTGATCACGATGCATCGCTAAGTAGATAATTGGACGGCGAATATGCCATTCATCGCTTGCTCTAGTGCTAAAGTATTTAAAGACTACTAAGTTAATGGAATAGTTGTTGTAATCAAGACCTCGAATTGAGGTCTTTTTTTATGGACTTCTGCATATACATCGAAGTTATGAGTGCAACATTATTGTATTAAGATCGTCTATTCATTGAGGTGATCTTTTGAAAAAATGGATATTTAGTGTAGTAGTTATCGGGGTAGTCGTTATAATTTTAGCTGTTACTATTTACAATAGGCAGAAAGCACCGACTTATACTCTGGTTGATGTAGTCCAGTCTTATGAAGAAGAGTGGGGTATCCAACTTCCAATACCTAATACTAGAGAACTATTGCATAGTTCAGGGGCAGGCGCATTTGGTGATGGTGAATGGTTCGAAGTATATACATACCTAAACGCTGAAGAACAAATACATGAGAGTGGTTTGGTTGAAGTTATAGAGGTAAATATGGATGTAGCTAATCATAATATAGAGAAATTTATATCAGCAACGATTTCAATGAATCTGGATCGTGATGATGTTAAGGCTGTATTTGAGAATAATCCAGTGAAGGCACAAATAGGTGATTATTTCTATTATAAAGAAAAGAATAATGGCTACGATTATTTTATTGCGGTATATAAATATGATGAGCAGAGATTATATACTTTCGAATGGCATCAATAATAACTAGCGGGCTATATTGAGAGTTTTTCGGGAAATGAAAATGAAAAGGGTTGGCTACAATTCGTAGAGCCAACTCTTTTTCGTGTTTATTCATTTTGATGATCGGGTTTCCATTGCAGCATCTTTTTCTGATATTGTTTTGGTGAGCAATCATTATGTTTCTTGAACATTTTATAGAAATGAGCCATATTAGGCATCCCTACTTTTTCGCCTACCTCTGTAATGCTTATATCCCTCGTCAGCAACAATCTTTCAGCTCGCTTAATTTTCCTGTAATTCACATACTCCGTAAATGAAAAACCTATTGATTTTTTGAAGTATTTTACGAAGTAGTAGTAGCTCATATTGGCAATTCTGCACACTTCTTCAACTTGAATACGATCAGTAAGATGTTCCTCGACATAATCGAGCACCGGTTTCAATCTTACTTTATCGAACGAATCTTGCTCGGCAAGTACTTTTTTATGATCATTACGTAACAAGATTAACAAGATTTGCTTAATGAGAATGCTAACTGCTATTTCATATCCTCGTTGGCGTTTAGAAGCTTCGCTAGATATTTGCCTAATGCAGTTTGCTGTATCTTGTTTCACCGCTTCGTTTTCTTGAAAGATATAATTCGCTTGACTTAGCGGTACATGTGTTTCTGAGAAATAACGCATATATGAAATTGATCCTTGATCGAAGAAATGTTCAAGATCAAATTGAACGACGATATAATCAAGATCTTCTGAACAGAAATCACGATGTAGTTCAGATGTACCAATAATGCAAACATCTCCTGCTTTTAAGATCATGCTTTCAGATTCCATATACATATCTAATTGACCGTTTAATATTAACAGTAGCTCAAGCTGTTTATGATGATGCCAATCGGTCCGAGTAAGATGCTCACGATGTGACTGAAATACTCTGATGCTTAAAAGAGGGTTATCATATGATACACGCTCATTAATTGGCTCCATTATAACCACTCCTTAAACTTTTCATTATCATCTCGACTATACTTCTTGCAAATGAAAAGTACGTCGAAAGTAAAACTAACTTTTCATTATCATCTCGACTATACTTCTTGCAAATGAAAAGTACGTCGAAAGCAAAACTAACTTTTCATTATCATCTTGACTATACTTCTCGCATATGAAAAGTACGTCGAAAGCAAAACATAACTATCCTCATTATATAACTCATTAACGACATAGCAATACATAAGTAACGGATATAACGGTGAAAGCGGTGAAATTTTAATAATAAGTTTACAAATATTTGCATGTACGCTAACGCTTCCCCTCTATAATTGTTTTATATGGATTGGAATAGAAGGAGATGAAGTGGTGCAGGCTATATCTGAAAAAGTAGTAACTAATGTAGTTAGGGAGCAGTCATTGTTTCAGCACGAGGATCAATTATTGTTAAGTGTTATATCTAAAACAACTTGTATATCGGCCGATACGAATTGCGAGCAGACGTTAGCTATATTTCGTAATCATCCAGATCACGAATGTGTTGTTATTGTTGATGGATTGAATCGACCGCAGAGCTTAATGATGCGCAATGAATTATTTCGTAGATTAAGTCAACGCTTTAGTGCCGATTTGTTCAGCGATAAGCCAATTGAAAAACTAGCAGATCATGAACCTTTAATAGTAGATAGAAGAAAATCTCCCAGTCACATTATCGAAATGGCATTGAGTCGTAAAGGAGATCGGCTATATGACTGTGTCATTGTAACAGATGGTCAACTCGTTGTTGGGGTACTAACGATGTCAAGCCTACTCCAGTTGTCTAATCATTTACAACAAAAGTTAAAGGAAGAACAACAGTACTTGATCTATTCCTCTCAAGAAAGAATTAAACGGATTGTCAATGAGGTTGTTAATGTAGAGAATACGGCAAAAAGCAGTGGAGAGAAATCTGATGAAATGGTGAACTTCACATTGGAAGGTAAGACAATGCTACAAAAATTAACGAGTACGTTAGAAATTATTAGCTCCAACGTTAGGCAGCAGCAATTACAAATTGCCGAGTTACAAGGCAGTGTTAATGATATTAAAAAAATTACTTCGATCGTTCATGAGTTGTCAGAGCAAAGTAATTTATTAGCGATTAATGCTACGATTGAAGCTGCAAGAGCAGGTGAGCACGGTAGAGCATTCTCCGTTGTTGCGCAAGAAGTAATGAATTTGGCAGGACAAACGAAGAAATCTACATCACGCATATCTCACTCTATTGAAAAAATTGTTGATGTTGTTAGAACTACTGCGGAGATTACAGAGGAAGGATTACAGATCGGTTTACAAAGTGACAAGCTTATTGCAGATACCGAATCTATTTTTTTATCTTTATTCAAAATGGTAGCTGAGAACAAAAACAATTTGCAGCTTATCGAGGAACAAGCGCTACAAGCTAATGATCAAGCGAATCAAACGGTAAATGAGCTGAAAAAGCTTAATGAGATGAATATGTAAACATTGCTATGATGTTTGTGAAAATATTTTACATAGTGTTTACATTATAAAAATACGAGATTAACAATCTATTAGTAATATTAAACCTGTAAGCAATAATACATGAAGAACTTAAACAAAGAGGGAAACTAAAACTGAGGAGTGGTTATTTTGATCAAGAACAACACAATTAAGGGAATTATTACTTTTACAATGGCAGCAATGCTAGTATTCACTGCAGCATGTGGCAATACAAATGAAGGTACAGCTAATAAAGCACCAAACAATGCTGTAACAAACAATACTCCAGCGGCTACACCACCAACTGAACCAGTTGCTGATTCCGAAGTAAAGCTTAGCGGTGAAATTAAAATTGACGGTTCTTCTACTGTATTCCCAATTACAGAAGCAGTAGCTGAAGAGTTCAATGGTGTTCATGGTGACGTTCGTGTGCCAGTAGGAGTATCAGGTACTGGTGGCGGTATGGAACAATTCATCGCTGGAGAAATTGCGATTGTTAATGCATCTCGTCCGATGAAAGATAGTGAAGCAGAAGCTGCTAAAGCTGCTGGTATCGAACATACACAAGTAACTGTAGCTTACGATGGTCTTTCTGTAGTAATTAGTAAAGACAATGATTTCATTGATCATTTAACAGTTGAAGAGTTGACTAAAATCTTCTCAGTAGAAGGTAATGCTACAAACTGGTCTGACGTTCGTGCTGAATGGCCAGCAAAGCCAATCGTAATCTATAGCCCAGGTGCTGATTCTGGTACTTATGATTACTTCGCTGAAGTTGCTCTTAAAGACGCTACAATGAAAACGGATGGTGTTACTTTCTCAGAAGATGATAACACGCTTGTAACAGGTGTTGCTGGTACGCCTAACGGTATTGGATACTTCGGATTTGCTTATTATGAAGCTAACAAAGATGCATTAAAAGTTGTTCCAATTGATGGTGGTAATGGTCCAATCACTCCATCTTTCGATACGATCAAAGATAGTTCATATTCTCCACTTTCTCGTGAACTTCATATTTATGTGAACAATGCTGAAATGGCTCGTCCTGAAGTTGCTGAGTTCATGAAATTCTATGTACAAAATGCTGGTGAATTATCTGCTGAAGTTGGTTATGTAGGTCTTCCAGATGAAGTGTATACAGAGCAACTTGCAAATGTTGAAGCACTTATCAAGTAAGTCGATACATTGAGAATTGCAAACGAGGTAGTTTGGAACATGTAGTAAAAGAGAAAAATGTGGTGTCTTACGGCATCACTTTTTTTTCAAGCATATGTTAAAGAATTGTAAATAATAAGGGAGGCAAAGTAATGCCGAACAAGTCACAGTCAACATTGAACGCAGCTTCTACTGAGTATAGCAATCCATTTAAAAATAGTCGTGTAAGTATAATGAATAAAGTGATGCCTGTACTACTATTTTTATGTGCGATTGTATCCGTTCTAACGACGATAGGCATTGTGATCACACTATTATCTGAAACGATTAACTTCTTCAAAGAGGTGCCTATTCAAAGCTTCCTGTTTGGAACAAAGTGGTCAGCTCTCATCGAACCCAAAAGCTTCGGTATTTTACCGTTACTAACTGGTACATTAATGATTACAACTATCGCGATTGTTGTAGCATTACCAATCGGGTTAGCTAGTGCAATCTATTTGTCTGAATACGCTCCGGATAAAGTAAGAAGAATAATAAAACCAATCCTTGAAGTATTAGCAGGTGTTCCGACCATTGTTTATGGTTATTTTGCGATTAGTATTATTACGCCTTTTATACAGTTTATTTTCCCAGGAGCGGGTGTATATAACGCTTTAAGTGCTGGTATTGCTGTAGGGATTATGATTATTCCGATGATTTGCTCATTAAGCGAAGATGCAATGAGTGCAGTGCCACGACCATTACGAGATGGTGCTTACGCACTTGGAGCAACAAGATTTGAAGTTGCATTGAAAATTGTTGTACCTGCAGCCTTTTCTGGAATTGTTTCTTCAGCTGTTCTTGCCTTTTCAAGAGCATTAGGAGAAACGATGATCGTTTCATTGGCAGCAGGCTCGACGCCGACATTAACATTTAACCCATTGGATAGTATTCAAACAATGACTGCATATATTGTACAAGTAAGCTTAGGTGATGTAGCGCGTGGAAGTGTTGAATATGGCTCAATCTTTGCGGTAGGTATGACATTGTTCATCTTTACTTTCTTATTGAATATTCTTGCACAGTACATTTCAAGACGCTTTAGAGAGGAGTATTAAGATGAATATTTTTCAAGATGCGAACCGCAAACAAATTGCTAATCGTCGCCTTAAAGATCATTTGCTGCATACATTGTTTCTACTTGCCACATCAGTTGGGATTATTGCACTAACTGTATTAATTGTAGATATTATTATTGATGGTTGGGCACAATTATCTCCTGATTTGTTCACCAACTACCCATCTCGAAAAGCAGAAAATGCAGGGATGAAGTCAGGCTTAATGGGATCACTTTACATTTTATTGATATTAATACCACTATCATTCGTAATGGGCGTAGGCGCTGCTATTTATCTTGAGGAGTATGCGGCGAAAAACAAGTTTACACGGTTAGTCCAATTGAATATTAGTACACTAGCTGGTGTTCCATCTATCGTATACGGTATTTTAGGTCTTGCCTTGTTTGTTCGGATGTTAGGACTAGAGAAAAGCTTAATATCTGGTGCGTTAACGATGACATTACTAGTACTTCCTGTTATTATCGTTGCTTCCCAAGAGGCGATTCGTGCAGTACCACGTTCGAGAAGAGATGCTTCCTTTGCTTTAGGAGCTACGAAGTGGCAAACGGTATCACGTTCTGTGTTACCATCATCCATTCCAGGAATATTAACAGGTGTTATTCTAGCTGTTTCTCGTGCAATCGGTGAAACGGCACCACTAATAATTGTTGGAGCGTCAACCTATGTGGCGTTTTTACCACAAAGTCTTACTGATGCATTTACAGCTATGCCAATTCAAATTTACAACTGGATTTCTAGACCACAAGCGGAATTCAAAGATTTGGGAGCAAGCGCAATTATTATTTTACTAGTAATATTGATCTTGTTAAATATATCAGCCGTTATTATTCGTAACAGATATCAGAAGAAATTTTAGTTGATTACGAGCAGAAATGAGGAATGAGTTATGACTACATTAATTGAAGCAAAAAACTTAGATCTATTTTACACAGATTTCCATGCATTGAAGAAGGTCAATTTAACGATTCCTGAAAAAGCAATTACTGCTTTTATTGGTCCATCAGGCTGTGGGAAATCAACATTACTTCGCACACTTAATCGGATGAACGATATGATCATAGGTACTAGAATTGAAGGTCGACTAACCATTAGTGGTACGGATATTTATTCTAATGAGGTTGACGTAGAAACACTTCGCAAAAAAGTAGGTATGGTGTTCCAACAGCCCAATCCATTCCCAAAATCAATTTATGATAATATCGCCTATGGTCCACGTCTGCACGGTACGACCAACAAGAAAGAATTAGATGAAATTGTAGAAACAAGCTTGAAATCAGCTGCGCTTTGGGATGAAGTGAAGGATCACTTGAAACGTTCAGCGCTGTCAATCTCAGGTGGACAACAGCAGCGTTTATGTATTGCCCGCGCATTGGCTGTTAACCCTGACATCTTATTAATGGATGAAGCTACTTCTGCTCTTGATCCCATTTCTACTTTGAAAATTGAAGAGCTTGTGCAAGATCTTCGCGATAAATATACGATCGTAATGGTTACGCATAATATGCATCAAGCAGCTCGTGTATCTAATCAAACGGTGTTTTTCTTAAATGGTGAGGTTGTTGAGTTCGACGAAACGGAAAAGCTGTTTTCTAATCCGGGGGATAAGCGCACCGAGGATTACATCTCAGGCCGCTTCGGCTAGGACCACTTGTGATCACGATGGTTATGCTGACGTAGTGTATTCGACGGCGAATATGCCTCCCCATCGAAAGCCAAGCATAAGCTTTCGATGTATGTTTCTTGCAGAAACATTGTAGGTGCTCACGTACACATAACGTACGCTGTGCTACTCGTTTTCGCTGTGGGTCATCTTCTTGGTGCTGACAAGCGATCCCTATGCTTCGAAGCAAGAGCAGCGCTGGGCTCCTATTGAACCTTCCTCCCGGAATGTTCAAAGATTCGCGTTGCTTGTGTTTGTGGATGGTTTTATTATCGATATATATATTGGGGAGGAATTTACTATGATTATGCGTAAAGAGTTTGATCTTGGGCTTGAGCAATTGGATCAGTGGCTTATTGAGATGGGTGAGTTTGTTGAAAAGGCGATTGATAAAGCTGTTACGGCGTTGAAGGATAATAATATGGAGCGAGCTAAAGAGGTCGCTGCTGATGATATACTTCTCAATGATATGGAAGAAAACATTATGGAACTGGGGCTGAAGCTTATTGCTACGCAGCAGCCTGTTGCTAAGGACCTCCGGAGAATTATTGCGGCTTTCCGGATTGCTAGTGATTTGGAACGGATGGGCGACCTTGCTAAGGATGTTGCGAAGGCTGTTATTAAGATTGATGGTCGACCGTTAATTAAACCGATTATTGATCTACCGCGTATGGGTGAGATTATTCGCAATATGACTTATGAGGCGATACAAGCGTTTATTCATGAAAATGTTGATCTTGCTTATAAGATGGCCAAAGATGATGATCAAGTAGACGCTCTTTATAGTCAGATGATGCGTGAATTGCTACTGCTTATGATGGAAAATCCGCGTAATATTGCGCAGGCTCAGTTGTTAAGCTTTGTTGGACGATATATGGAACGGTTTGGAGATCATGCGACAAATATTGGTGAAAGCGTCGTCTATCTTGTAACTGGCAAAAGACCTGATCTAAACGGTTAAAAATATTGCACAAATTAGGACTTTCCTTTAATCGTAATGATTAGGGAAGGTCCTTTTTGTGGTATCATAGTAACAAGTGTACGTAATTGTTAATAGAATGAGGTGCAGCTACAAATATGAGTAAATGGATGTTAATTGATGGAAATAGTATTACATATCGTGCGTTTTTCGCGATGCCACCTCTGACGAATTCTGCGGGCATGCATACTAATGCGATATATGGATTTACAACTATGCTTTTGAAGCTACTTGAAGAGCATAAACCAAGTCATATATTAGTGGCATTTGACGCGGGTAAAGTTAATTTCAGACATGAACAATTTGAGGATTATAAAGGTGGACGCCAAAAAACTCCGCCTGAATTATCGCAACAATTTCCTATATTAAAGCAATTGATTACAGCATTCGGTATTCAGCAATATGAATTGTCGGGTTATGAGGCCGATGATATTATTGGTACGTTAACGAAATTAGCGGATCAGCAAGGTGTAGAGGCTATGGTTGTTTCTGGAGATAAAGATATGCTTCAGCTTGCTTCAGACCATGTTACGATTGCACTTACTCGAAAAGGGGTTAGTGAGATTGAATACTATTCTCCTGAAACCATTTCCGAGAAATATGGACTAGCTCCATTACAAATTATTGATCTTAAAGGTCTAATGGGTGATACTTCGGATAATATTCCAGGTGTACCTGGTGTCGGAGAAAAAACGGCACTTAAACTATTACATCAATACCCTAGTGTAGAAGAAGTATTAGCTAATCTTGATGCACAAAAAGGAAAACTGAAAGAAAATCTAACGAATAATCAAGATGCGGCTATTATTAGTAAGAAGCTGGCGACAATTTACCGCGAGGTTCCACTTGAATACGGCGAAGAACAGATGCAGTTTAACGGCTACGATCATAGTCAACTTGCGGAGCAATTGCAGAAGCTAGAATTCAAATCATTGATTGAGCGATTACAATTATCAGTTGAAAGTGGCTCGTCAGCAGAAGAGGCAAGATCTGCGATTGAAGCGCTACGTATTCATGTTATCGCTGGTGAGCAGGATGCTAATATAGTAACTGATCTTATGCAAGCAATTGCTCAAAACAACGAGCATGGCTTATATGTCGAAGCGATTGGGGATAATCCACATCAGGCTGCATTTGAAGGGATGTCCATTGCCTTCCAGGATGATGTATATGTTATTGCGAAGGATCAATTGACTACTTCGCTACTAGAACCATTCTGCGTGTGGCTAGCCGATGAGGACAAGGCTAAGTACGGCTACGATCTTCATAAATCCGAATTGGTGCTAAGCTGGCTTGGTGTTAAACTGGGTGGTGCGAAATTTGATGTACAGCTGGCAGCTTACTTATTAGATCCTACCGACGGTAATCAACTGCTATTTACGATAGCTGAGCGACACAATGTGTTCGGACTGGCTGCGGATGATGAAGTTTATGGTAAAGGTGCTAAGCTAAAGCTACCCGAAGCTGAGCAGTTGTTCCAGCATCTAGCACTAAAAGCGCGAACGGTCGAAAAGCTAGTTCCATTATTGAATGAAGAATTAGAGCAGACGTCTATGCTTTCACTTTACTACGATCTTGAAGGTCCATTATCGCGAATTCTTGCAAAAATGGAGCTGCAAGGCATTAAAGTAGAAAGTAGTGAACTAGAAAATCAAGGCGTTGAGATTGAGGCTGCCCTTAAATTAATTACTGCGAGCATTTATGAATTGGCGGGTATGGAATTCAAAATTAGTTCTCCGAAACAGCTAGGTGAAGTATTGTTTGAGAAGCTAGGTCTCCCTGCGAAGAAAAAAACAAAAACAGGATATTCCACTGATGCGGAAGTATTAGAAGAACTAGCACCTTATCATCCGATCATCACTCATATATTGAATTTCAGACAGCTTGCTAAGCTACAATCGACCTATGTTGAAGGGCTGTTGAAAGAGGTTAACGTGGCAACTGGGAAGATTCATACGTACTATCGTCAGACGATCGCTGCAACGGGTAGACTGAGCAGTCAATTTCCTAATCTGCAAAATATCCCGATTCGACTTGAAGAAGGTAGAAAAATTCGTAAAGCATTTGTCCCTTCGGAAGCGGGGTGGACGATATTAGCAGCCGATTATTCGCAAATTGAGCTACGTGTATTAGCGCATATTTCAGGCGATGAGAATTTGAAAGAAGCGTTTATTAACAATATGGATATTCATACGAAGACGGCGATGGATGTATTCGGCGTTACTGCTGAAGAAGTAGATAGCAATATGCGTCGTTCCGCAAAAGCGGTTAATTTCGGGATTGTATATGGCATTAGTGATTTTGGACTTTCGCAAAACTTAGGAATTACGAGAAAAGAAGCGTCTCAATTTATTGAACAATATTTCAATGTTTTTAGTGGTGTTCGCAAATATATGGACGATATTGTAGCGGAAGCGAAAAGCAATGGTTACATTTTAACATTACTTGATCGTCGTCGTTACGTACCTGATATTCATTCTTCAAACTTTAATTTGCGTTCGTTTGCTGAGCGAATCGCCATGAACACACCAATACAAGGAACTGCAGCTGACATCATTAAGTTAGCGATGGTACGTATGGAGCAAACATTGAAAGAGCGTCAATTAGAAAGTCGTATGCTACTGCAAGTGCATGATGAACTAGTATTTGAAGTTCCTCCGCATGAGCTTGAGTTAATGAAACAATTAGTACCAGAAGTAATGTCTGAAGCTATTCAATTAGATGTGCCACTTCGTGCTGACGTGAGCTTCGGCAACAGCTGGTATGAAGCCAAGTAAGTAGATGTAGCTCTAAACGTTCGAATGTGATCACGAAGCCAAGCTATGTAGTATATTCAGCATCGAATATGAAGCGAACTTGGAAAGTACGGTTCGCATGTACCAATAACGTACATTTGCGCTTCCGCCTTTCTCAAGTAACGCTTCATCTTCTCGGTGCTGACAATCGAAAGTTTAGAGCTTTCATTGGAAGAGGAAGTTCAAAAAGCGGACTTTGATAACGATGATTAGGCTAACGTAGCTTAGTCGCATCGAATATGAAGTGAACTTGGAAAGTATAGCGTAAGCTTCCGATGGATGTTTCTTGCAGAAACATTGTAGGATCGTATGTACCAATAACGTACATTTGCGCTTCCGCCTTTCTCAAGTAGCACTCCATCTTCTCGGCTTTCGAAAGCCCGCTTTTTGAACCTTTATTTTAAGCTTCGGGCGAAAGAGTGATCGCTGGTGTACTCGTACCGTACACTTCGCGGGGTATTGCTTTGTAGCCTGTTTTTGGACTTTCATTGATTATCAATAATATTGAGGTGAACGTTATGCCAGAATTACCGGAAGTAGAAACAGTTATCCGTACATTAACGGAGCTTGTGCAAGGTAAGCAAATTGAGCAGGTAAAGGTTTTGCTTCCGCGCATTATTCAACGCCCAGCAGAAATAGAGCAATTTTGTGATGCACTTGTTGGCCAGACGATTCTGTCTGTTGAGCGAAGAGGGAAATTCATTCGAATTGTATGTGATGAGCTTGTACTTGTTTCGCATCTCAGAATGGAAGGTCGTTATGGTCTATTTCTCGCAGATGAAGCACTAGAGAAACACACACATGTTTTATTTACATTTACAGATGGTACTGAGCTTCGTTATAAAGATGTTCGCCAATTTGGTACGATGCATCTGTTCAAAGCAGGAGAAGACATGACGAATTTGCCATTAAGTAAATTAGGAATTGAACCTCTTGATAATCAATTTACAGCGAAAGTATTGCAATCGAAATTACAACATCGAACTTCGAAAATTAAGCCACTACTATTAAATCAAGAATTAATTGTAGGACTAGGTAATATATATGTGGATGAGGCGTTGTTCACTGCAGCGATTCATCCGGAACGTACCCCTGATACATTGTCAGTTCAAGAATGGAAAAAACTTCATCGTGCCATCGTAGATACATTAGCAAGAGCGGTAGAAGCGGGAGGCTCTTCCATCAAATCCTATGTCAATGGACAAGGTGAGATGGGCATGTTCCAGCATGAATTGCTTGTTTATGGCCGAAAAGGTGAGCATTGTCCCAAATGCGCTAGGCCAATTCATAAATATGTCGTCGGTGGTAGAGGCACTCATATTTGTACCCATTGTCAGAAGTTGAAATGATAATGATACATGCTCAAAATATATAAATGGAATTTTCGATGCCGACTAAACAACAGCGCATTACTATCTGATCCCAAGCATTGTAACAATACCCAGCAACGTGTACGGTATGAGTACACGAGCGGCAAATGCTCGAAACTTTAAATGAAAGTTCAAAAAGCAGGCGTTCAGAACCAAGAAGATGGAGTGCTACTTGAGAAAGGCGGAAGCGCAAATGTACTTTTGGGTACATGCGAACCGTACTTTCCAAGTTCACTTCATATTCGATGTCGAATACGCTACAAAGCCAATCATCGTTATCAACGTCTGCTTTTTGAACTACCTTAAAGGCACGCAATGTGTGCTCCCCGCATATGATACGTTACGCAAGTAGGCATCCGTCTACTTCGTTAGTATAGATGTGGGAAGGGGAACTATCATGTTGTTCGTTCATTTCGCCTCAATGGCTATACTAGCTATAGCTGTTAGCTTGGATAGCTTTGGCGTTGGAATTACGTACGGATTACGTAAAATAACAATTCCATTTTTATCGATTATTATTATTTCTTGTTTTTCTGGAGCAGTAATTGGTGTGTCTATGCAAGCAGGTACATGGCTAACTGCATATTTGTCACCTCGTCTAGCCAATGATGTTGGGGCAACTATTCTAGTCCTTATCGGCTTATGGGCGCTGTATCAATATTTTCAAAGTCTAAAGGATCAACGTTCAGAACAAGCACATAACGAAGATAAGCATAATGAGCTAGAAAGTGATCGATCAGAACATAATGTAATGAATGTTGTTTCATTGCAAACAACTGCGACCGTTTTTCGCGTAGAATTAAAGCGTCTTGGTCTTGTGATTCAAATATTACGTACTCCACAAACGGCGGATTTTGATTCATCAGGGACAATTTCATCCTCCGAAGCAATTATGCTTGGCATTGCGTTATCATTGGATGCATTAGGTGCCGGAATTGGGGCAGCTTTACTAGGTCTTCATCCCGTTGTAACACCGATCATTATTGCAATATGTAGTGCTTTATTTCTTATTGTTGGAACGAAAATAGGTACAAAGCTTGCACATATCCCAATCGTGAAATACTTCAGTGGCTTACCCGGCTTGCTATTAATAATATTAGGTATAAGTAAATTCTTTTAAATGGATATAACAAAAAGTGGCGTAAGCTTCCGAAGTACTTTTCGTTTACGAGGAAGTTTATCTAGCGGTTAACAAAAAGTTGTATATGCTTTCGAAGTACTTTTTGTTTGCAGAGGAGCTTTATCTAGCGGCTAACGAAAAGTTGTATATGCTTTCGAAGTACTTTTTGTTTGCAGAGGAGCATTACATGAAGTTAACAAAAAGTGGCGTAAGCTTCCGAAGTACTTTTCGTTTACGAGGAAGTTTATCTAGCGGTTAACAAAAAGTTGTATATGCTTCCGAAGTACTTTTCGTTTACGAGGAAGTTTATCTAGCGGTTAACAAAAAGTTGGAGGAGTGAGTGCATTGTTAATTGGTTTGACAGGCGGTATTGCAAGCGGGAAAAGTACAGTGAGTCGACTGCTTGTTAAGCATGGTGCCTTGCTTGTTGATGCAGATCAGGTTGCTCGTGATATTGTGGAGCCAGGGCAACCTGCCCTTAAGGAGATCTCCTCCTTTTTTGGACAAGCAGTATTACATGAGGACGGTAGTCTGAATAGAGCGGCGTTAGGGGCAATCGTTTTTTCAGATAAGGACAAGCTCGCGAAGCTAGAATCTATTACTCATCCAGCTATTCGCACGCGAATGTTGTCAATGATCAAGCATTACCAAGAAGAACAACCAAATGCAATTATAGTTGCAGATATTCCACTATTATATGAAACGAAACAGATTCATTTGTATGAAGCAATTGTTGTCGTATACGTACCTCGGGAGCTGCAAATTGAGCGTTTAGTTGCCAGAAATAATGTTACGCTAGATGTTGCGATTTCGAGAGTCGATATTCAGATGGATATTGAACAAAAAAGAGCGCAAGCTGATTATGTTATTGATAACTCTGGTTCATTGGAGCAGACAGAAAAGCAAGTTGTTGAACTTATTCAAAGGTTGGTAACTGTATGAAAAGAAAAAAATTTAGACGTCGTCTATTACTGTTAGTCGTAATTTGCTTTATTATTTTTTTGTTCGGAAAGTCAGATTGGATAATGCAAAAATTATATCCAGTAAAGTATAGTGATCTAATTGTAGAAAACTCAGAAAAGTATAAGGTTGACCCGCATCTCATCGCGGCTGTTATAAGAGTTGAATCAAATTTCCAAACAGGCCGAGAATCGTCAAAAGGCGCTGTGGGGTTAATGCAGTTAATGCCAACAACATCTAATTGGATCGTTGAACGTGCGAATCTTGAGCATATTTCTGCAGATAAATTATTACATGATCCGACAATGAATATTGAACTAGGAACATGGTACTTGAATCATTTACTGAATCAATTTGATGAAGAGAAGATTGTTGCTATTGCTGCATATAATGCAGGACCTGGTAATGTCTCGAAATGGATTGAACAAGGTACATGGTCAGGAGAATATGCAACCTCGGATGATATTCCATTTGGTGAGACAAGACGTTATGTGCAAAAAGTTGTTTATTATTATAATAAGTATAAGGAATTGTATCCGCAATTATAGTGGTCGGTATTTTATAATATGTGCTATACTATTATAGATCAAAAATAAATAAACATATAATATACATTTCGCACATGATAATTTCAGATGAGTAATAGCCTTGAAGCCGTTCTTCCGAAAGAGGAGAACAGCCCCAAAGCTTGAGTCCATTATACAAGGTATAATATTAACTTTGACCTGCTAAAGATTGTTCAGCGATCTGAACTAGACGACGAGTGATCGAACCACCAATAGATCCGGCTTCTCTCGTTGCCATGCTACCGTAGTAACCATCTTGCGGAATAGCGATACCTAACTCTTGTGCAACTTCAAATTTCATACGATCTAGAGCTGCCATTGCTTGAGGGACAAGTAATGTGTTGCTGCTGCGACTTTGTGCCATGTTATATTCACCTCCTCGCTGTTGGTAAATGTATTATGTGCGATAATTAATGTTTTATTACAAATTATTATTGGTAAAAGAAGGGAGGCTTCTATATGAAATGTCCATACTGTGATTACTCTGGTACTAAGGTGTTAGATTCTCGTCCAGCTAATGAAAATAAGTCAATCCGTCGTAGGCGTGAATGTGAACAATGTAGCAGGCGCTTCACAACTTTTGAAATGATTGAGGAAACGCCTTTGATTGTCATTAAGAAGGATGGCAGTCGCGAGGAATTTAGTCGTGACAAAATATTACGTGGTTTAATTCGTGCTTGTGAGAAGAGACCAGTACCGGCAGAGCGATTGGAAGTTATCGTTTCTGAGGTTGAGAAAGAACTAAGAACAACTGCACTGGCTGAAGTCGAAAGCAGTGATATCGGTTCGATCGTTATGACACAATTGTATCCTGTAGATGAGGTTGCCTATGTACGCTTTGCATCTGTCTATCGTCAATTTAAGGATATCGAAATGTTCATGAAGGAATTGAACGGTATTTTGTCTAATCCAAGTATTAGATCAGAAACGACGAAATAACGAATGAATACAAAAGGGTGTAAGCCAAGACGAAACCTATGAATAGGTCTAATCTGGCTTACACCCTTTATTAATTTTGAACATGCACTATTAGTTTTATTTCGGTAGAACAGTTACGGCAGCTTGTTTGCCACTTACGTGGATACCCGACTGTTTTGTACCATCAGATTTTAAAGTATCGAGCATTCGTTCAAGTAAAGCTTTGGCAGCAATTCCTTCTTTTCCTTGAATCTTCACAACTAATGCTACGGGATGACCTGAATGCAGGAAAGATATACATTGACGAATTTTTGTATCATAATCATGCTCCTCTATATGAGGAGTTAAACGGATTTCTTTAGCTTTTTTGGGAGTAGAAGCCGATTTTTCCGTGTTTTTCGTTTGCTTTGCCATTCCTTTAGCCATTAATAGGCATGGTGGAGGGCTTGAAAGTATATTTGTACACACTAGATCAGTTTTATGTTGTTTGGCTATTTCTAATGCTGCTTTCGTAGTCATCGTACCTAGAGATTCTCCGTTAAGCCCCGTAAGCTCCACCTCAGAAGCTTTTATCTTTTCATTCATTATCATCATTAATTTGAAACTCCTTTATTACTAAGAGATAGGTTGAGAAGGATAATACCAGCCTTCTATTTTTTGCTCCAAATGTTTCAATTGAAGTATGATTAGCTTCTTATTCTCGAAAATAATTAATTGTTGATCTTGCAAATCTATTAACACCTTTGAGACCGTTTCTCTTGCTGCTCCAACCGTATCGGCAAGTTGTTGATGCGTAATTTTAACAGTAAGTTTATAGGTATCGTCAGCATTTGGTCTGCCGAATTCTTTGCAAAGGTCGATTAAACGACGTATGATGCGATGCTGCACATTGAGAAAGGTCAAATCATGAATTTGTTGATTTGCTTTACGAAGACGTTCCATCGTGTAGTTTAATAGTAAAAATGAAACGTTACGTTCCTTTTCGACAAGCTGCTGAAAATCTGCTCGATGCAGTGCATAGGCTTTGACTGTCGTCATCGCTTCAGCTGTAGCAGAACGTAATAGACCCGGTTGCATAAGTGCCATTTCACCAAAATATTCACCTTTATCTAAGTAAGCTAACGTAATTCGTTTCGCCTTATTAGAAGTATAAATAGAAACCATACCTATACGAATAAAGAAGATCTGATTGCCTTCATCGCCTTCATGAAAAATAACATTACCTTTCGAGAAACTTACTTCTTTCATATATGGAGTCAGCTGATCTAATAACTGTTGATCAATATCTTGAAAGAATGGTATGGATTCGCGTAATTTAATTGTATCTATCTTTTTCAAAAACAAGCATCCTTTCATCTACTAATCAATAATTTTGTAATGTGAGTTACAGAATCAAAGGTTTGGATTTGTTATTCTATATTTGGGAGAAGGGAATAAATAAGTTAGGAGGAGCAAAAATATAGACTACTTTAATGATAGCTGTAATACTTGCTATTATCAATCCATTAACGTGAAAAATATGGTACTTATGTAGAAGAGTTCTTTTTGCTGTTGGGAGGCTGCAAAAAGAACTCTTTTCGTTGTATTCATTTTCAAGTTGCAGTACGATATGAGTAACGCTATTTTGTATGTATGAAATGCTGCAATAGTAAAGCTAGCTTATTTTATCGCAAATAGGACGCATCCACTAATAAGTGGATTATCGTATAGGTAACTACAATGGAAAGAGGGTAAAATAATGAAGCCATTAGTATTTGTAGACCGGAGATTACCACTTGAAGTGCTGCAATATATTGAGGAGCATTGTACCGTCAAAACATGGGGCAAGGATGAGGAACGTAATCCCGAGCAACTAAGTCATTATTTACAAGATGTTGTTGGGTTTTTCAATAGCAGTTCTGTACCAATCGATAGTAAGCTATTAGATTGTGCACCAAATCTAAAAGTAGTAAGTACGATGAGTGTTGGCTACAATCATTTTGATCTGGATGCGATGAAGCGACGCAATATTATCGGGACACATACACCATATGTTCTCGACGATACAGTTGCTGATCTAGTGATTGGCTTAATGCTTTCAACAGCACGCAGAATCGCAGAATTAGATACATATATTAAAGCAGGGAATTGGAAGGGAAATGAAGGAAAAAAGCTTTTTGGGGTCGATGTTCATCATCAAAAGTTAGGTATTATTGGAATGGGACGTATCGGAGAAGTTATTGCTAAGCGAGCAGCGCTCGGCTTTGATATGGACGTTATGTATTATAATCGCTCTCGGAAGCCTGAGGTGGAAGCACAATATGGCGTGACCTATGTTTCGATGCAACATCTATTAGAGCAATCTGATTTTGTCGTCCTTATGTTGCCATTAACTGCTGAAAGTCGTAACATAATTGGTCAGGAACAATTTGCAAGCATGAAAAACGATGCTATCTTTATTAATACTTCCCGTGGAGGAACGGTCGTTGAGCAGCATTTGATCGAGGCGCTGCAGCAAGGAATCATTGGAGGTGCTGGCTTAGATGTATTTGAGCAGGAACCATTGCCAAGTGATCATCCGTTTTTGACATTATCCAATGTTGTTCTAACTCCACATATCGGTTCTGCAACAGAGGCAACACGCTATAATATGGCAAAGATTGCTGCGCAAAACTTAGTTCATGCGTTACAGGGTAACGATAAAGCATATGTTGTTAAGGAACTATTATAAAGGTCGTTCAAAAAACGGATTTTGATAACGATGACTATACTAATGTAGTATAATTTATAATATTTTGTAGACGACGTTATTGTTCTATCGTGTGAACAGTATTATGATAATAAAGTGAATAATTCATATATGATTTTGAGTGCAAGGGAACGATTATAATGACAATAGGTATTTTTGATTCAGGAATGGGCGGATTAACTGTATTATCTGAGGCAATTCGACGCATACCAATGGAAGATTATTATTTTGTAGCAGATACTTTGCATGTACCTTACGGGACTAAAACCAAAGAAGAAGTGCATAGTTATATTCTTGATACCGTTCATGATATGATGAAGCATGATATAGACGCACTTGTTATTGCTTGTAATACCGCTACAAGTATCGCTGTAGAGGATCTACGCGAACAATATCCTAATTTACCTATTATCGGTATGGAGCCAGCAGTAAAGCCAGCAGTAGAGATGAATCGCTCGACGGGAAGAAGAGTGTTAGTATTTGCTACTCCGCTTACACTGTCTTTACCGAAATATTATGCGCTTGTCTCGCGTGTAGACGATTCCGGTATTGTTGACTCTTTGCCGATGGAGATGCTTGTTCCTTTTTGCGAAAGTATGAAGTATGATACGGATGAAGTGAAACAGTATTTTGTAGATCAATTAGCTCCATTTGATCTAGAAGATTATGGAATCATCGTGTTAGGCTGCACTCATTATCCTTACTTTAAGCCAATACTACGAGAAATATTACCAACACATATTGATATTGTCGATGGGAGTACAGGAACTGTACGTCGCCTTGCTGCACTGTTACATCGATATGGTATGGCTAGAGGTAAAGGTAGCGGACAAGTCGTATTCGATAACACGAGTGGAGACTCATTATACAATGAACGGATGAAGGAAGCTCTGAGCTATTTGCAACGAAATCAGCTTTGATAAGTATTACAACAGGTGTTGCATAAGGGAGGATTCCAATGGAATTTATTTTTACAATCGTTATTATTTTACTTGCAACGAAAATTGCAGGTCATATTTCAGTTAAGCTTGGTCAGCCCGCTGTATTAGGGAAGTTGATTATCGGTATTGTACTCGGACCTGCAGTGCTTGGCTGGGTGCAAAGTGACGAGCTGGTTACTACGTTTGCTAATATCGGCGTTTTATTACTTATGTTCATTGCAGGACTTGAAACAGATATTGAGCAGATGAAACAGACATGGAAATCGGCATTAGCTGTCGCGATCGGTGGTATTATTCTGCCATTTATCGGAGGGTACAGTGTCGGGATTTCCTTTGGATTTAGCAGCAATCATTCGTTATTTTTTGCAACGCTATTTTGCGCCACATCGGTAAGTATTTCTGTACAAGTGTTGAAGGAATTAGATCAACTGAATTCAAGAGAAGGCGCTACAATTCTAGGAGCAGCTGTTATTGATGATGTACTCGTAGTTATTTTATTAGCGTTTATGATGAGCTTTACTGGTGCTGATGAAGGTAGTTCAATCGGCATGCTCGTACTCAATAAAGTAATATTCTTCGTTATTATCATAATAGCAAGTATATTTATTGTACCATTAGTAATGAAATGGCTTGGAAAATTAAAGGTAACAGAGCCCGTTGTTTCGGTAGCTATTGTACTTTGCTTTGGCTTTGCTTACTTTGCAGAATATATGCATATGGCTGGAATTATTGGCGCGTTTGCTGCAGGTATTGCTGTCGGACAAACTCCATTTAGAAAAACGGTTGAGCATAAAATTGAGCCGATCGCGTACACACTATTCGTTCCAGTATTTTTTGTGAGCATTGGACTTGATGTATCATTCAAAGGAATTAGTCATCAAATTGGATTTTTAATCGTAATAACAATGATGGCTATTGTGACTAAGCTTATTGGTTGTTGGGTAGGAGCTAGACTAACTGGATTCAAGTCTAAGCCAGCACTTATTATTGGAGCAGGTATGGTGTCACGAGGGGAGGTTGCTTTAATAATTGCAGCAACCGGACTGTCAGCCGAGTTATTAGATCCTGAATATTTCACTTCGATCGTTATTATGGTTATTATAACGACTGTAGTGACGCCACCTTTATTGAAGCTTTTGTTTACTCAGCGTGAGAAGCAAACGGCTTAATAACGAATGAAATAATATGACAACAATATGGACTCGGTAATGAACGAAAACGTTCTTTATCGAGTTTTTATTATGGCGAAGAAGGATAGAAGATAGTATACAAAATCCATTAACTATTCTATCATTAATTGTAGAGAGAATAGTTAATGGATTTTTTGCTTACAGTAGCATGAATGATGCTTCCGAAGCAACTTTTCGTTGTACGAGAAGTGGTTTTGAAAGTTAACGAAAAGTTTTAGGAGGTTTTTTTGTTGAGAATTGGAGCGATTGAAGCTGGTGGAACTAAAATTATTTGTGGTATCGGCAATGATCATGGGCATATTGAACGTAAAATAAGCTTTCCAACGGAAACGCCAACTGTAGCAATGAAGAAAATAAATGATTTTTTTGCAAATGAACAGTTGGATGCGTTAGGTGTAGGTACATTCGGTCCGATTGACGTGAACAAATCTAGTGATACATATGGTTATATTACAACCACTCCTAAGCCTGGGTGGGGTAATTTTAATATAATAGGTGAATTACGAAAAACGATCGATGTGCCAATTGGCTTTGATACAGATGTCAATGGAGCTGCACTTGCAGAGGCAACGTGGGGAAGTGCTAAAGGGCTGAATAGCTGTGTCTACTACACAATAGGAACGGGAGTAGGTGTAGGTGTATATACTGAAGGACGGCTTATACATGGTCTGCTGCATCCCGAAGCGGGACATATTCCTGTGAAGCGTCATCCGGATGATCGTTATGAAGGCTTCTGTCCGTACCATAAAGATTGTCTGGAGGGTGTTGCAGCAGGTCCGGCGATTGAACGTCGCTATGGTGTGAAGGCTACAGAGTTACCTGCTGACCATGAAGCTTGGAAGCTAGAAGCCTATTATATTGCTCAAGCACTTACATCTACCATACTCTTACTATCACCAGAGAAAATTATTTTGGGTGGTGGTGTGATGCATCAAGAGCAACTTTTTCCACTTATTCGTGAGCAATTACAACAAAACTTGAATGGATATGTTCAGCATCCGATGATATTAGAAAACATCGATCAATATGTGATTGCTCCAGGATTAGGCGATGATGCAGGCTTATGTGGAGCTATCGCGATTGGATTATTGGCATTGACATAATGTTATTGGACATATGAAATGATGAAATATTAGACAACATGAAACTGCGGAGCGATTATTGCGTATTACTACTATAATATGAATTCGAGGGAGGCAGTATAAATGAGTATATTTGATAGATTATTCCGTATTGGAAAAGCCAATGTTAATGCAGCCATTGATAAAATTGAAGACCCTGTTAAAATTATTGATCAGGTGCTTCGTGAGCTTGATGAAGATGTCGAGAAGGTAACAGCTGCAGTAACATCTCAGATGGCAGTTGAAAAGAGATTCGAACGTGAGCTTGCAGAAGCAGAAGAGGTTGTTGCTCGTCGCGATGCACAAGCACGTCAAGCATTGGCAGCTAACAATGAAGATTTGGCTCGCGAAGCTTTGCTAGACAAAAAGAAGCAAGTTGAGAAGCGTGATAAACTGCAAGAAAATAATGATCGCGCCAAAGCGACAGCTGATAAATTACGTGCGCAATTAACGGAATTGAAATCTCGTGTAACTGAGATGAAAGATCAACGTAGTACATTGATCGCGCAAGCAGAAGCTGCCAAAACGCAACAAAAAATTAATAAAACGATGTCTGGTGTTGGTACTAATGACGTTGGTGCTACGTTCAATCGTATGGAAGAAAAAATCAAAAGAATGCATGATGAAGCAGATGCAGCATATGAACTTGCTAATGAAGACAAATCTTTAGATGATAAATTTGCTGAAGCGTTAAAAGATTCTCGTACTACAGCTGTAGATGATGAGTTAGCTGCGCTTAAAGCTGAGCTTGATGCAAATAAATAAGTCATTTATACAATAATATAGTTATACGTTGAAAAAGCCAGGTTACTTAACCGGGCTTTTTCTTTTCGGAGGAATGAACATGAAAAATTGGACTAACATGCATTTCGGTAGGTTGCAGTGGCGTAAACGTAAAAATTATAGCGAAGACGTTGAAAAACTGACTGATGAATTGGAAACAGTGCTTGGTAAAGTACATGAACTAGAAGATGGCTTGACGACTGCCCTCAAATTTAGCCAAGGTAGATCGAGAGCAATTATAGAGTCATCTGAGAATGAACTATATACATTATTGCAACGTGCAACGACGTATCCAGAGCAATTACGCAGCTTAAAGCCTCTGCCGCGATGGATTAGCTCGAAGCATGTTGTACATTTGAAAGAGTTAATGTATCAAGTGAAGCAACAGCTGCAAATGGCGATTAGACTTGAAGATGTATTTCAAGCGTATAACAATGAAATCGCAATGGCAACGAAATCACTCCAGCATCTTCAATCGATGTTCGAACAAGCGAAGATAAGCTTTGCAGTGATGAATAAAAGTAATGAAATAACATTAATTAAGTTAATCGAGAAAGAAGCTAAGCTACAACAAATTGTTGAGAATGCTACTGCATTACTTGCCTTCAATCCTGTAGAAGCAAAGCTGCAACTTGATCAATATGGTTCTCAAATTACAACATGGTGTATCGAAGTTAATGAGTACTCGGCGCTAGTCAATGAAAGTTTCAAGCTACCAGAAAAAATTAATGAATCAAAGCGACAATTAGATGAACTGGTGCAACAAGAGCGATTAAAGCTTGAGGAAATTTCACCATACAGCAATTATGAATCAATGAACGGGCAATTATTATCGATTAAGAAAGCTTTGAATATTGGTGATATGAACGTTGCGCGTGAAGGGATACAGCGAATTAATCATTGGCTGGCCAATTCGATAGCTGAAGTGAAGCAGTCGATAGATGCGAGAGATCGTAATCAACAATTGTTGAAACAGTATATGCTAGTTATGATGCAATTTGAACAAGGTCAACATGCTGAGATTACAAAACAAATCAATGCTTTGCGATTACAATTCCATGAAGTTCACTGGAGAAATGCTGCTGATACATTTACGGAATTACAACGTAATGTAGGCATGCTGAAAGAGCAAGTCGGAAAAGCGGAACAGTACAATACATTTGAAGTTCAGCGATATTTGGCAGCAGATAAAATATTAGAACAAGCAAATTCATTATTACAAAAGATTCAAGATAGTAGTGCGCAATTACTTCATATTCATGAGCGCTCAGAGCAGCGGGTGCAGGAATATTTGATCGGATGTGGTCAATTGAAAGCGTCGATCGTTCAAATTCGTTCTACTGCACAAACGCAAGGGGTATACAGTTATAGTGGAATTGTTGAGACGGAAAATGTAGCTAGTAGTAGTGTTCAAACGCTAGAATATGCAGTTTCATTAACACCCCGTAATCTATATCATGCGACGGAGCAGCTTAGAGATGCCCAGCAAAAAGTTGATGAGTTTGGTAATCTTGTCAAGCAAGCTATAAATACGTCTCGACAACATTATTGAGAGGTCAAAGCTTGCTCTAGCTTAACAGTTAATACTCTGCGGACATGTTCGTCTAATAACTGCATTGAAATATTACCGTTATTGACAGCGGTTGTAATGGCAGTTAGGACCTCCTGCTGTGATTTGACATCATGACCTACGATCAGCATGTCAACACCTGCTTGCAAGGCGATGACAGCTGCATAACCTATATTATATTGCTTTGTAATGCCGGCCATCACCATATCATCGGATATAGCAAGACCGTTAAAACCCATTTCTTCACGTAATTTATGAGTAATGATTTCCTTCGATAATGATGCAGGATATTCGGCATCTAGTTGCGGAAGATAGAGATGACCAATCATAATGGCGTCAATCTGCTGTTCAATAGCAGCATAGAAAGGGATTAACTCAAGCTCCTCCAGTTCTTCCCATGATTTGTTAATGGTAGGTAGCGTTTTATGTGAATCTTCACTCGTATCGCCATGACCGGGGAAATGCTTTCCTACTGTCACAACATATGGCTCTAATCCTTGCAGCATAGCTATCGCTTGCTGGGATACTTCCTGCGGTATTGTACCGAAGGCGCGTTCTCCTATAACTGGATTTTTCGAGTTGCTATTTACATCTAATACCGGAGCAAAGTCAACATCGAAACCGTACTGAGCTAATTTTTTACCCATTGTAGTAGCAGAATCAAAAGTTAATGTTGGATCATGCAGCTGGGCTAAAGTTGCAGCAGCAGGGAATTTTTCGGGTAATCGATTAACTTGACCACCCTCTTGGTCGACCGTAACCCACAATGGTATGTCTGGATGCTCATTTTGTTGCTTTAATTGCAAGATAAAGTCGGTGAGTTGTTGTTCATCGTTAATATTTCTTTTGAAAAGAATGATGGAGCCAATATATTGTTCTTGAATAAGTTTCTGGTGTGCGGTTGTTAACTGCTTATCTTCAATGCCGATAATTAATAATTGTCCGATTTTTTGAGCGAGGGTAAGATTTTGCAGCAGTTGCTCTACTTCTTCGGTAGTCCGGGCGCTTGGAATAATCGTATCGGGAGTAACCGTAGGGAGTGGTTGTTCGCTTGGAGTAGCTACTACCGTTGGTTGACTATCGTTACCCGAAGGTGTATTAGTACTTAATTCAAGTTCATTCGGTTGTAATGAGATAGTTTCCTTAGCATTTAGAACGGTAAATATAAAGTAGAAAGATGCAATAATGATTAGTAGTAACACTATTGTAATAAATGTAATTTTTTTTTGTTTCAAGGCAATGCACCTCGCTATTTATTTGATATAATACAATAGAAATGTAATATGGACAAAACGAACAGCTGTCTTTCATTTTACTCTTGTTAAGAGGGATACACAATATTAGTAGAGATAAGGAGCAATGTCATGATTATACAGAAGTTAAAGTGGGGAATTCTTGGTTGCGCCTCCATTGCGAAGCGGTCTGTAATTCCAGGAATTCGATTGTCTGAGCATAATGAAGTTAAGGCTATTGCAAGTCGTTCATTGGAAACTGCACAGGCTACAGCTGCAGAACTACAAATTCCTGTTGCTTATGGTAGTTATGAAGAAATGCTTGATGATTCTGATCTAGATGTCATATATATTCCACTACCGAACCATCTACATAAAGAATGGAGTATTAGGGCTGCAAGAGCTGGTAAGCACGTACTATGTGAGAAGCCAATAGCACTGAATAGTGTTGAAGCTGCAGAAATGGCACAAGTTGCTCGAGAAGAGAATGTTATTATGGCAGAAGCTTTCATGTATCGCTATCATCCACGCTATAAGCTAATTAAGGAGATGATTGCTGCTGGTGAAATTGGAGAAATTCGTCATATACGCGGCGGCTTTACTTTCAATATGGGCGAAAATACAGATAATGTTCGCTATGTAAAGGAATGGGGCGGCGGCTCGCTGTATGATGTTGGCTGCTATCCGATTAGTGCAGCGCGTTATATTCTCGAGCGTGAGCCTGTGGCTGCTACTGTGCAGGCGATGTTTTCCGAAAAGCATGGTGGTGTCGATATGATGGCATCAGGACTGTTAGAGTTTAGCAATGATGTAGCGCTTGCGTTCGATTGTGGAATGTGGGCAGCACCAAGAAGTCCTCTTGAAATCATCGGAACAGATGGTATTATCGAGCTCCCTAATGCATTCTTATCACATACGGAAGAAGGTTCATATTTCTATGTTCGTAAAGGCGATGACGTGAAGGAGATTAAGACACCATATTATAATAGCTATGCACTGCAAGCAGATGCAATGGCTAGAACGATCCGTGGAGAAGAGGTACAGCAATTTCCTTTAGAAGATGCTGTAGCGAATATGAAAGTACTTGAAGCATGTCTTCAAGCAGCTGAGACTGGAACTAGAATTGTTATTAACTAATCAAATGAACCGATTATTTGCTGTTTATCTTAAATCTTGCATAATCTTTAATCATACATTGTTATCTAGAAACTATAAAAACGAGCCGTATAAGATCAAGTTGTGATCTTATACGGCTCGTTTCGTCTAGTAGTGCATTACTTCGTTATCAAGGTCTGCTTTATGAACTACATCTATTAAGATTTGAAGAGTGTAGCTAACGAACCACCCTCAGAAATAATCTTAATTGCTGAAGAAATCAGTGGAGCGATAGACAATGTAATAAATTTGTCAGGAATATTGTCGTCTAACAAAATAGTATCCGTAATGATGATCTCTTCAATATTAGGATGATCTAGTTTTTGGATCGCATTTTCAGAGAATAATCCATGCGTAGCACAAATATAGGCATCGTTAGCACCTTTCTTTTTCAATGCTTCAACGACGTTTACAATCGTACTACCAGTATCGATTAAGTCCTCAATAATGATTGGAGTCATACCTTCAACTTCACCGATAATATGAGTAATCTCGGATTTATTGTGGGCAGGACGGTTTTTGATCATAATGGCAAACGGACAATCGATAAGACCAGCTAGTTTTTCTGCAACTGTAGCGCGTCCAGCATCTGGAGATACAACTACTGGGTTCACGATTTTTTTCTCGCGAATGTATTTAATAATAATATCCAGTGCTGTAAGGTGATCGACAGTGATATCGAAGAAACCTTGAATCGGGTCAGCATGCAGATCAACAGTGATGATACGATTTGCACCAACGGTAGTAATAATATCAGCAACCATTTTCGCAGAAATAGGCTCACGCGGACGACTCTTACGTTCTTGACGAGCATATCCGTAGTAAGGCATAACGATATTGATTGAATTTGCAGAAGCACGCTTTGCAGCATCGATCATAACTAGTAGTTCAACAAGATATTCATTGACCGGATGAGACATTGCTTGTACAAGAAATACATCATGGTTACGAAGCGATTCTTCATAAGACACATGAATTTCTCCACTTTGCAGACGCGAGATTGTTGCTTGTCCAAGTGGGGCTTGTAATTGATCACAAATCGCTTGCGCGAGTGGACGGTTAGATGAACCGGAAAAAATTTTAATTTGAGCCATAATATCCTCCAAAATATGTGTGCCACGTAGCAGTTATAATTAGCAACCTTATCATATCAAATTAATGAGATATTCACAAATGAAAACCGCTATTCGTTGACAAAGAAAATAGTCATGAAGAAATAACTCTTCATGACTATAATGCTATACTACTTTAAGTTAACAATATCAACAACTGGATCTGTATCAGACTCGTAGTCAATGCCGTCTACTCCGAAACCGAATAGTCCGAAGAATTCATCGCGGTAACCTTTAAGATCAGTTAGGTCATATACGTTTTCAGTTGTTAATGCTTCCCAGATTTTCGCAACTTCAGCTTGAAGCTCTGGTTCCATCTCAAGATCGTCGATACGAATTTGACCGTCTTCATCAACTGGTATTACACCGTCAATGTAAAGTCGTTCATTGAACAGACGATAGATTTGCTCGATACAACCTTCATGTGTACCTTGCTCTTTCATTAATTTGTAAAGAGCAGATATGTACAATGGAACAACGGGAATCGCTGAGCTTGATTGTGTTACAAGTGCTTTATTTACAGAAATAAATGCACGACCACCAGTTGATTTCAATTGATCATTCAAGTTATGAGCTGTTTCTAGAAGATGATTCTTCGCAGCTCCAATTGTACCTTCACGATAAACCGCATGTGTAATAGAAGGACCGATATAATTATAAGCAACAGTTGTTGCATCAGCTGTAAGTACATCAGCAGCTTGCAATGCGTCGATCCACATTTGCCAATCCTCGCCACCCATTACAGCAATCGTTTGACGTAATTCATCTTCAGTTGCAGGTTCGATAGCTACTTCCGTAACTTCGCCTGTATGGAAGTTAACTGTTTTGTTTGTATATACTCCACCTAGTGGCTTAATGACAGAGGAGAAGACTTCTCCTGTATCTGGATGCACGCGACGTGGTGATGCTACGCTGTAGATAACAAGATCAACTTTACCCAGTTCAGTCTTAATTAAGTCAATTGTTTGTGCTTTAATCTCGTTAGAGAAAGCATCACCAACAATACTATAAGATTTTAATCCTGCTTCGGCAGCAGCAGTTTCGAAGGCAGCAGAATTGTACCAGCCTGCGGAAGCAGTACGAGCACCTTCAGCAGCTTTATCAAAATATACACCTATTGTATTTGCATTTGCGCCAAATGCTGAAACGATGCGAGAAGCTAGACCGTAGCCTGTAGAAGCTCCAACTACTAGCACATTTTTCGGACCATTAAGCTGTGTTTGTTGTTTTACATAATTAATTTGTTCTTGAACTTGTCCAGCACAACCTTGTGGATGAGCTGTCGTACAAATAAATCCTCTTGATTTGGGTTGAATAATCATATTATAGATATTCCTTTCTATCATATATTCTCTATGAATATCTTGCTTACATTAATCTATTTTAACGATAAATATGAATAAATGGAAGTGTAAAGTAAATAGGCTCCCTCTTTAGCTTATGAAACAAGCACCTGAGGCAGCCCAGACGGTGAATATCTGCATTAAAAATGTTTTGATTGTTGTTGCTGTTGACCTAGAGCCACTAGTCGTTTTGTTATGTAACCGCCAATTGATCCCATGTCTCGTGTTGACATATTGCCGTAGTAACCGTCTTGAGGGAGCATAATGCCCAGCTCTTGTGCAATTTCAAATTTCATCTGATCAATCGCATGCCTTGCCTCAGGGACAATAAGTCTATTGCTTGAACTCATACTTATCAACTCCTTTCAGAGCTAGTATGAGATTCAACGAGAAACATTATGCATCATTTTCCTTTTTATTTGGAAAACATTCGCAACTGTACGGTACACGCGATGCAACGAAACCCAGCAACGTGTACGGCACGAGTACACAAGCGATCAAAAGCCCGAAACTTTCAATGAAGGTTCAAAAGGCGGGCTTTCAGATGCGACGTCGAATACGCTACGTGAGCATAAGGAATGTAACGAAGCTAGCAATGCGGTACGAGTACACAAGCGGTCAAATGCTCGAAACTTAAAATGAAGGTTCAAAAAGCGGGCTTTCAGATGCGACGTCGAATACGCTACGTGAGCATAAGGAATGTAACGAAGCTAGCAATGTGTACGGTACGAGTACACAAGCGGTCAAATGCTCGAAACTTAAAATGGAGGTTCAAAAAGCGGGCTTTCAGAACCGAGAAGATGGAGCGCTACTTGAGAAAGGCGGAAGCGCAAGTGTACGTTATTGGTACACGCGAACCGTACTTTCCAAGTTCGCTTCATCTTCGATGTCGATTAAGCCACGTCAGCATACTCATCGTTATCAAAGTTCGCTTTTTGAACTACCGCGAGCCGTTGGCCGTTGTGTATAACTCCCACCACTCATCCCGCGTCATCAACGATGCTTGTCGTTCAGCGTCTTGGCAAGCTAATACGCGCTGCGCATTCGTCGTCCCAAGGATCGGTTGAATCATTGCGGGATGCTTCATAAGCCATCCAAGCAAAATAGCTTCTTTTGTCGTTTCCTTCTCGTTAGCAAGTTTGCTAATAAGCTGTGTCGTTAGTAGTTCGGCTTCTGTTACTTGCTCTCTTATAGCACCTGTATATCTTCCTTGGGCTAATGGACCCCAAGCTTGAATTTGTATATTTTCAAGCTGCATGTATTCCATTAATCCTTGTTCAAAATTAGTACTTGAACCTTCTCTACGATTAACAAGCAATCCTTGATCGATAAAATCATGTTGTTCAAGACTAAGATGAAGTTGATTAACAATAAGGTCATCAGCGAGTGCTTGCTTAATATAGCGCATTTGACCTGTATGCATATTGGAAACTCCGAAATACTTCACCTTTCCGGAAGCTTTCAATATATGTAATGCTTCAGCAATTTCTTCTGGTTCAAGTAATGGATCAGGACGATGGAGTAGCAGAATATCAATATAATCAGTGGACAAGCGATCTAATATTCCATCAACTGAACTTAATAGATGATCCTTGGAAAAATTATACCGACCTGGCAATAAGCCATCGGCAAGTTGTATGCCACATTTCGATTGAATAATAAGTGAATCTCGCAAGGAAGGCTTATCATTCAAAATTTCGCCGAAAATACGCTCTGCTTTTCCTCGTGTATATATATCTGCATGATCAAAGAAGTTAATTCCGATAGAAAGTGCTGCATCCAATACGGCTTCAAATTGCTTTACATGGTCTAATGTGTATGGTTCAGAAGCGTCCCAAGACCCTCCAAAACCCATAGAACCAATTGCAAGACGACTTGAAGTAATTCCTCGCTGGATTAATGGCATTTGTTTCATAATGAATTTCCCCTCTCTTCTAAATCTAGTAAATAATGTTCCTTTTTAATTATAACAAAAACATAAAGAAGTAGTTGTCAAAATGGAAAAATAATATTATTATAGATGTAGGATTAATATAATAAACAGTGGATTAATACATATATTAATCCTATTATCATTGAAAGGGTGATCGTTTCATGACAACTAATCACTTAATTATTAATGGAGACCAAACGATATCTCATATCGACCGTCAAATTTATGGTCATTTTTCTGAGCATTTAGGAAGATGTATTTATGAAGGAATATGGGTTGGAGAGGATTCTCCGATCGAGAATACAAAGGGTATTCGTAATGATGTAGTGAAAGCGCTTAAAGAAATTAAAATTCCTGGATTGCGTTGGCCGGGTGGTTGTTTCGCAGATGAGTATCACTGGAAAGATGGTATCGGCCCAAATGAAAATCGTAAGCGCATGATTAACACGCATTGGGGCGGTGTGGTAGAAAACAACCACTTTGGTACACATGAGTTTATGCTGTTATGTGAAATGCTAGAGTGTGAACCTATTATTTGCGGTAATGTTGGTAGTGGTACGGTTCAAGAAATGTCTGAATGGGTAGAATATATGACTTTCGAAGGTGTTTCACCTATGGCAGAACTACGTGCTGAAAATGGTAGAGAAAACCCTTGGAAGCTGAAATATTTCGGTGTTGGCAATGAGAACTGGGGCTGCGGTGGTAATATGCGCCCAGAGTATTACGCTGATCTATACCGCCGTTTTCAAACTTATGTACGTAATTACGGCGATAATAAAGTATTCAAAATTGCATGTGGGCCAAACGTTGATGATTACCGTTGGACGGAAGTATTAATGCGTGAAGCGCATCAATATATGGATGGACTATCTCTACACTATTACACACTTCCAAGTGAATCTTGGGCAGAAAAAGGTTCCGCGACTGCTTTTCCTGAGAACGAATGGATTAAAACATTGAAGAAAGCGCAACGTATCGATGAGCTAATTACACGTCATTCGGCAATTATGGATCAATATGACCCGAATAAACGTGTATCACTTATCGTTGATGAGTGGGGAACTTGGTATGATGTTGAGCCAGGTACTAATCCAGGCTTCTTATATCAACAAAATACGATTCGTGATGCACTAGTTGCAGCATTGTCATTCAATATTTTCCACGATCATAGTGATCGTGTTCGTATGGCTAATATCGCTCAAATGATTAACGTGCTGCAAGCTGTAATTCTTACCGAAGGTGAGAAAATATTGTTAACACCAACATATCATGTATTCAATATGTATAAAGTTCACCAAGATGCACAATTGCTGCAATTCAATCTAGAGTCCGAAACATTTGAAGAACATGGTCTGAGCATGAAAGCTGTCTCAGCTACAGCTTCTCGTGATGCTGCAGGGAAAATTAACATTAGCTTAGCTCATGTTAATCCAGCACAAGCTACGACAGTGACGATTGATCTAAGAGGCTTAGCGCAAGAGACACTGAATATTACTGCAACGGAGTTAACAGCTGATGTTATGGATGCACACAATACATTCGACGCTCCAGATCAAGTAGCGCCAACAGCATACACGAATTATACAGTTAACGGTACGGAATTGACACTGACGCTCTCTCCTATGTCAGTAACAGCATTAACAATCGAGTAAGCTAGGTGATGTCTATGAATGCACAACAGCATACTGAAAATCGTTGTCGTGGCTGTGGACCGCAATATGAGGTCACAGAGCAGCAAATCGATCGGATCTTACTAGCTCCAATGTTTCAAGATGACGCGATTGTCGTTTCTGAGCAAGAGTATGAGCAGCGATTGAGTTTGTGTGATGGATGTGAAAAGCTTATGAATAAGCAAACCTGTCTATTATGTGGTTGCTTTGTAAGGGTGTCTGCCAAATATCGCAGCAAGAGCTGTCCTAATCTAAGTGATCGCAAATGGTCAGCAGTAGTATAGTTGTTTATTAATCAAAGAAGATGATGCTTCCGGTATTAGTTAGTTGTTAACGTATGCTTAATGAACTGTCTTCAAACATAAAAGACTGATACTCTTCCATATGAAGGGAATCAGTCTTTTTGTGGTGTCCCTTTATATCGAAATAATGATATAGGTGATAATTCCAACCACAATGATACTAATAATACATAGGAGCAGGATAAGGAGAACAACAGCTTTACTCATTATATTTCTATTCATTACAGCCTCCTCGCTTTGAGCGGATATATATTTATACGAGTACTTGGCAACTATTGTTGCAATACTATAGTTCAGCACTTAATTCGTGCTGCCATACGTCTATCAATCCCTATCAATTTTATCGGTATTATGGCATAATGATGAAAACTTACTACTAGGCACTTTCTTTTTGTTAGTAATACATGATAAGATAGTGACTGTTCAATCTTTTCAATATAAATGAGTTTGTTGATTATATTATGAAGTGTGGTGATCGCAATTGTCTTATATACAATTAAAGCAAGTTAGTAAAACATTCAAGCAAAGAGAACGGTCTACACAAGCGCTACAGCAGATAGATTTGCAGATTGAGCAACGTAAATTCGTTAGTTTAATTGGTCCAAGCGGTTGTGGGAAATCGACGCTTTTGCGGATTATTGGTGGACTTGTGAAAGGTGATGAAGGCGAGGTTACTATTGGTGGATTATCGCCAAAGGAAGCTCAAAAACAAAAGCAATTTGGTTTTGTACCACAATCACCAGCGCTATTCCCGTGGCGCACAGTACTTGAAAATATGAACTTACCTTTTGAAGTTAACAAGAAGGCAGTTCAAGTAGCTACTAAGCGTGAAGACCCGATGGAGCTACTACGTTCGGTAGGACTTGGTGAATTTGCTCATTCGTATGCGAAAGAATTATCAGGTGGTATGCAGCAACGGGTTGGTATCGCTAGAGCATTTGGATCGGGAGCGCCTATTCTTTTAATGGATGAGCCATTCTCTGCTCTTGATGAAATTACACGAGAGAAAATAAGCTATCAGCTGCTACATATATGGGAAGCTTATCTCAAAACGGTTGTTTTTGTTACGCATAATATTAGGGAAGCAGTATTGCTATCTGATAAAGTTGTTGTTATGAGTGCACGTCCAGGAAAAATAACAAAAATTATTAATATTGACCTACCAAGACCTAGATCCGCTGATGTTGAAGAAAGTATACAGTTTCAGCAATATGTAAGTGAAATTAGAGGGTATTTACGTGCTGAATGGCAATGATGCGGCTTTACATGAACAATTAGGGCGGTTAAGAGGAAGGAAACATCTATTGTGAGTAATGTTAACGAGCAGGAAAAAGCAGCTTTGGATGTAAAGGTTCGCAGAAGGCGATTTGCAAAACGATTCAAAAAAAAATATGTCAATTCTGCCTATTGGCCGCCATTAGCTGCGTTTGTAGGCTTATTTATAATATGGGAATTATGTACTATGATCTTTAATATTAGTCCGATTACTCTGCCACCGCCGACCGCGGTTATTCAAGAGTTCATAAGTTCGTTCAGTTTCTATATTACACATGCATGGATTACATTGCAGGAAGCCGTATTAGGATTTTTGCTTGGAATGAGCGTAGCAATTGTGATGGGGGTATTAATGGCACATTCATCTGTGCTAGAGCGTACATTTCTACCGATTGCGGTACTTGCTAATGTGACGCCGATTATGGCTGTTGCTCCGCTCTTTATATTATGGTTTGGTTTTGGTATGTTACCAAAAGTATTAGTGGCTTCTATTATTACTTTTTTCCCGATGCTAGTGAATTCTATTATGGGGCTTCGTTCCATCGACGAAAATCATTATCAATATATGCGTTCATTGCATGCTAGTAAATTAGAAATATTAATAAAGCTACGATTCCCGAATAGCTTGCCTTATTTGTTCAGTGCAGCCAAAACTTGCGTAAGTCTAAGTGTGATGGGTGCTGTCGTTGGTGAGTGGAGCGGTGCAACAGGAGGACTAGGCAATGTTATTATGATGGCAGGCAATTATATGCAGACGAATCGTATGTTTGCTGCTATTTTTATGCTAGCGATTATGGGAATTACCCTTACAAATATTGTTAGATATATTGAGCGAAAAGTGCTATATTGGCATCTGTCATCTGATAATTGGAATTAAGTGAACTGTAACAAGAAGTTAAAGTGAAGTTGAAGTTTATACTTTCGATAAAAAGTTGAAGGAGTAAATAATGATGATGAAGCAATCTATAACGATACTAGCACTTTCATTGCTGCTTTTTATGGCAGGCTGTAGTGAGGGCTCTAATGGTTCTGATCGCATGGAGCAGGACGATAATACTGCTGCGAATGTAGAACTTAGCTTAGCAGAACGTAAAGCGTTGAATGAAGCTGTTGGTGAGATTACGTATATAACAGGATTTTATTACGCGGCATCTCCACCAGATATTCAAGTCGTGATGGCTTATGAATTAGGTTATTTTGCAGAGTTAGGGTTAAATGTGAAGATTATTCCTTGGCTTGATGCCGAAGGTATCAAGTTTCTAGCAGCCAATAAAGCACAAATTGCAAGCGCTGGAACACCTAGCCAAGTGATACAAGCTGTTGCTAATGGAGCGGAAATTAGCGGTATTGCAACGTTTGGAGCGGAAGGTACGAGTGCTTTGCTTGTTATGAATGATTCTGACATTTATAAGCCTGCTGATCTGAAAGGGAAAATGATTGGTTATCATGGTGCATTACCGGCTAATTTAATCGCGATGCTACAATATAATGGGATGGACGTTGCAGATGTGAAGGGTGTTTCAGTTGGTTATGATCCGACTATTCTAGCTACTGGACAGATCGATGCACTAACAGTATACAAATCGAATGAGCCTTATCAAATGGAATTGTTAGGTCATGACGTACGCGTTATTGACCCGGGTGAATTTGGTGCAGAAACCTCATTTGGTGTACTAGCTGTTAATGATAAGTTCGCGGCTGCTAACCCGTCAACGGTAGAAGACTTTTTACGAGCAGTAGCTAAGGCGCATGAATATGCTATTAGCAATATAGATGAATCCATTGCAGTGCTAGCAGCACGCTCCGAATCGGTCTATGATATTGAAGCGGAAACCAATCGCTGGCATGTTGAAAGTGAATTGTTAGAAAAAGCGAAAGATGCTAATCATGGTGTGGCGTGGCAAACAGATGAACAATGGAATCGCGAAATTCAAATGTTGTTTGATGCTAAAGTTATTGGGAAGCAACTAACGGTCAATGAAGTTATGAACAACTCATTTATCGATGCGATCTATACAGGTACCGAGCTTATATGGCCATAATAATGATTAATGGGTTAAGCTTCCGTAGTACTTTTCATTAGCGAGAAGTATAGAGGATAGTATATGAAAAGCTGAGGAGTGAGTGAATATGACAGAAGCGAGCTATCGACATATTGACTTTGGTGTGTTTCTTCCAATAACGAATGGCGGTTGGATTATTTCTGAGACGACGCCAACGCTGAACGGCTGCTACGATATTAATCGCAAAGCCGCAAAAATCGCGGATGAGCTGGGCCTTGATTTTATTATGTCTATGGCCAAATGGAAAGGTTACGGAGGCTCGACGAATCACTGGGGTACTTCGTTAGAGTCGATGACGATGATGGCGGGTCTTGCTGAAGCGACATCGAGAGTGAAAATATATGCAACGGTGCATACATTGTTGTTCAATCCTACGGTTGCGGCGAAAATGTTTGCGACGCTCGATCAGATTAGTAATGGCCGAGTTGGGATGAATGTCGTATCGGGATCGTATGCTAATGAATTCCGGCAGATGGGCATGTGGCCGGAGGAGCTTGGACATAGTGAGCGCTATGATCTGGCGAAGGAATGGATGCATGTTGTGAAGCGACTGTGGAGTGAAGATGTCGTAACGCATCAAGGTCAATATTTTACAATGGACAACTGCGAGTCACTGCCGAAGCCTGTGCAGCAGCCTCGCCCTGAAATTATTTGTGCAGGTCAATCCGAGAAGGGACTTAGCTTCACGATTGATGAAGGGGATGCGAGCTTTATTGGTGGACGTGATCTGGATGAATTAGCAACGGTTAGTAAGCGTGCGAAGCAAATGGCTGCTGATCGGAACAAAACAATCAAAACGTATGCGATGTTCACTATTGTCCCTGGCGATACAGATGAAGCAGCTGAGCAACGAATGAAGCTGTACCAAGAAGGTGCTGATACAGGAGCGATCAAAGGAATGCTTCGCAGCTACGGACTTGATCCTGATGGTCGCGAAAATTCGATGGTTGCTCGTGCCAAAAGTGCATTTATGACCGAAACGATTCACGGAAGTGTTGATTCAATTACGAAGCGTATTCAAGAAATATTAGATATTACTGGGATCGATGGGATGATGCTAACCTTCCCAGATTATGTAGAGGATCTAACGATATTCGGCGAGCAGATCTTACCGCGATTACGCTCCGAGAACTGATCGGGGAGCGCTTCAAGAACCAATCACTGTTCTGATCGCCGTTGTCCTCGGATTTATTGTAATATGAATAGTGGTATAAATCCGAGGACAAAAACGAGCGCTATCGCTTCTCCACTAGTGATTAGTTCTATCCGCTAGGCGTGTGGAGAGAGATAGGTTCTCTTCGCTATGGCATGTAGGAAATGATCAGGTGCTCTTCGCTATGCCAAGTGGGAAATGTTTAGTTCTTTCCTCTAGGATATGGGACGCTATAAGTAATATGTTATAAAGCGAGTAGTATAAAAGAAGGCAGGAACAAGCACCTGATTGGGCGCTTATTCCTGCCTTCTTATTGTTAACGGATCACTTTGAGATATGAGCGGACATAAGATGCGCTAATGATAGGATAATGGCTTTACAGCGATATGAATGCTCGATTATCCCGACAGTAGCATCAATTTTGGCGTTACAGCGACATGATTGCTCGATTATCCCGACAGTAGCATCAATTTTGGCGTTACAGCGATATGAATGCTCGATTATCCCGACAGTAGCATCAATTTTGGCGTTACAGCGATATGAATGCTCGATTATCCCGACAGTAGCATCAATTTTGGCGTTACAGCGACGTGATCGCTCGATTAGCCCACACTGGTATACTCCTTTTTTACATCCACTTACTTATCTTTCACTTACCCATTTTACCCAACGCTCACTGATCAGTGAGCGAGCATATCCACACCAGTAGCGGAGAGGACAGTCGTTATGGAAAAGCGGAGCGTTCGGCCTTGTAGCGCGATTTATTCCCCTTAGTTAATTCGGATAAATCGTGCTACAAAAGTCGATAGGAGTAATGACTGTCATCGCAGCGGACATCGGAGCATAAAACACGCATTTCACTGATCAGTTAGCCACCCGATTCGAGTTACGAATAAGCTCTTGATTTTCCCACAGTAGCATCCGCAGATTTGATTTAGAACCTTGAATAACGAAATGAGGGACTTGATTCATTTTTGCAATTTCAATGCCTTCCCAAGTTGCGCGATGCGATGTCGATGTCAAAATCATAAATAATGCTTGTGAACGACCTAGATCAGAGGCAATACGCTCCGGACGTTCACCACCATCGTGAATGAGCTCGGCACCAGTTGCTTTTACGACCGTTTCAAACCATTTACGTTGGCCACCAATAATGGTAATTGTACAATCAGCAAGGAAAGGCTCCAGTTTATGACGCGATGGTGAAGCGGTCGCTTCTTTTGGCTTATCTGATTTTTTGCGGGCAGGGTGAACATCTGTCATATCACCATGCAATCGATATAGACGAGTTAATCTTGCAATATGTCCATCCTCAGCTACGTTAAATGTACATGGATCGCCATGTCCAGGCTTTTGAATTTCTACATCTTTGAAATGAATTGGGAAGCGATTGTCTTCACCGTTGAGATCGATACAATACCATTTCATATCTTCATCCTGATGTACGAACCCGTCATATTGATTAATTGGCGAGAAGTTATCATCACCCTGGAAAAGCAGCTCAATGGTATAGTGATTGTGTCTACCAGGATGAGCGGTCGGCGTGCATAGTACTTCTGCCTCATGCTGTAACTCTAGTTGCTGAACAAGTGATTCTGTAATATTGAAAATATCATTATTTTCAAGCGAAATATACCCTCCATGATCGCGGCGATAGAATGTACCATAAAGCATCGCACCTTGTTTTTCTGGTAACTCGATAGGTAACGTAGGGATGTCCTGCTGCGTTGTTGCTACGATAGGAGTTTGTGGCTGTTGAATAGCTGTGGGCTCTTTCGCTGGTGCTATAGTTTGGGAAAATTGCTGATGATCAAGCTGGAATTTTTCGATGTTTTCAATAAGTTCTAGTGCAGCTCTTATTTTCTGGCGATAAAGTGCTCTCAGTTCAAGTTGAGGTGTCAATGATTGCTCTAAATCACGAATAAGAGTTTCATTGTATTGATCTAATTCTCGATGAAGACTAATGGTCGTTGTTGTTAATTGCTGATCCAAATTTAATGTGATCTTAGACGTTGCCGTTACTTGTTCCTGTCTTTGTTGTGCTAATTGCTGCCAATTGGTAGCTTGTTTTTTAGTTTCATCTAATTCTTTTTGTAAATTCTCTTGTAGTTGCGTAGACTTCTTCAACTCGTCGCAATATTGCTTCGTCTGTAATAATAATTGACTGCGTTCAATAAGCCATCGATCTTCTTCTTCTTTTCGTTTCTGGGCAATGTTGTGCTGGGATCGTTCCATCTGTTCTACTTTTACTTCATACATAGTTAGCTGCTCCTTTAGCTGCTCGGCTTGCAAGGTTAGCTTGTCCTGTTCTTGCTGTAATTGGCGATTTAATTTATCTTTTTGCACCCCAGAAAGCTCTAATTGTTGTCTCGTTGTAATTTCTTTACTGATTTTATCTTCTAGTACAGCTATCTTTTTTTCGAATTTATTTTGATCCTGCACAAGCGTTGGTACCGTGTTCGCTGTAGCCGCTACTTCTTGTGTGACACTTTCGTGAATATAATGCGGATGTAATTTATCTAATATCAGTAAACATAGCTCTTCATTAATTTCTCGATCTTGGTGGTAATAAATAGTCCAATATACGCTCCAATAGCCATATGTAGCTACATGCTCTATTAAGTTTTCGTCAAGCTGTTCTAATGATGGTGTATCTATAATAATGAGACTCGTAATATAGATCAAAAGTTGTTGCTTTGCCGTTATATCTGTGGAAGCTTTTTTAAGTACGATACTGAGTTTTTTAATAAATAAGAGGTCTGGCCATTTTCGTAAATCTTTTTTTGTGAATGGTAATTGTAAGGCAATTGCTAGCATTAATTTATCGTAATCACTTAATGTTCTAACAAACTGCATAAAATTGTGATGCGGAAACGCTCGATGGGTTTGTTTTTCGATAATCGTACGAAATACTTTAGTATGTTCATTACTTAAAACACTATCATGACTTCCTCCTGCAATTGACTTCAGCTTCAATCGAGTTCACCCTTTCATCATAACCTTTTTATTAGCATTATCTTCAAAGAAGTTCGACATTTGCTATCTTTATTCCTTTAGGTCAATAGACTTAAAAAAGTTTGGACGAATGTAAAATCGTATTAGAAATTGTCGAGACAAGTCAAATTCGCCTAAGAGTTATCATAATAATATAAAGGTAGAGAAAAGCAGCACAGATAATCTGCACTGCTTTCGGTAATTAAAAATTGAAATTGTCAGGATCTGGGCCAAAGCGTTTGTTCTCATTAAGCGCAGAAATTTGTGCTATTTCGTCACTTGTAAGCTCAAAATCAAACACATTAGCATTTTCAACGAGACGCGCTGGTGTTATTGTCTTCGGAATAGTGATTACACCGTTTTGAATATCCCAACGCAATACAATTTGTGCTGCTGATTTATTATACTTTGCAGCGATATTCTGCAGCAATGGAATATCGAGATTACCTTGCATTAACGGACTCCAAGCTGTTAATTTTATATTATGCGAAGCGCAATATTGACGAAGCGGCTCTTGTGTAAGAAGAGGGTGGAATTCTACTTGATTAACCATCGGTGTAATCTCACTCATCGCAGCAATATCATCAAGATGATGAGTCTGGAAGTTACTTACTCCGATCGCACGTGCATAGCCTTTCGCATAAATTTCTTCTACCGCTTTCCATGTCTCTGTATATTTACCTTTCACAGGCCAATGGATAAGAAGTAGATCGACGATATCCATATTGAGTTTACTACGACTGTCATCGAAAGCTGCTAACGCTTCTTGATAACCTTGATCGCCATTCCGAATTTTTGTAGTAACGAAGATTTGCTCACGATTAACACCGCTAGCAGCAATGCCGCGACCGACGCCAGCTTCATTTGCATATCCTGCAGCTGTATCAATAGCATGATAGCCAGCTTCAATGGCTTGGCGGACTGTGATTTCAGCAACCTCATCGGTAACCTTCCAAACGCCGAGACCTAGAATAGGCATTTGTACACCATTTTGTAATACGACGTTGTTACTATTAGTAGTAGTCATTAATATGATTCCTCCTAAAATTTTAATTAGTTTTCTATATCTATTGCCGCCTAATACGCTACGTCAGCATAATCATCGTGATCACAAGCAACTGTATTGAGCTTCATCTTACAAGCAATTTTTCAATATGGCATGTACGTCTTCTTGATCCAACTGCTTGAATGATCCAATAGGACCATAACGGACAGCTTCAATAGCCATTCTCTCTAATTGACTGCCATCGATATCGAACTGCGAAAGCGTAGCTTCTCCGCCAATTTTAGTGAAAAAGTCACGGGTCGCTTGAATACCTGCTAATGCAAGCTCATCTTCACTTTTCCCTTCACTACTAATACCCCATACACGAGTAGCGTATTGAGCAAAGCGATCAGGACGTTCTTTGTATACGTATTCCATCCAATTCGGGAAGACGATCGATAAGCCAGCACCATGGGGAATATCATAGATGGCACTGATTTCATGCTCAATACCATGAGATGCCCAGTCATTACGCATACCAAGTGAGATTTGTCCGCCATTAAGTGCCATCGTGCTGCTCCACATAAGATTCGATCTTGCAGCTAAGTCATTTGGATTAGCGATAGCTACTTCAACATTTTCAATAACGGTTTGTAGTATAGCTTCACAGAAACGTTCTTGAAGTGGCGTATCCGGTGTTAGACTGAAATACTGTTCGAACACATGCGACATAATATCGATAGAGCCATATACGGTCTGATGTCGTGGAACGGTAAATGTTAGCGTTGGGTCCAGAATAGAGAAACGAGGGTATACATGCGGGCTACCGGAGCCGCGTTTCAATTTACTTTCCCAATGGCTAATAACCATCGAACCATTCATCTCTGTACCTGTGGCAGCTAGTGTAAGGATAGTGCCAAGTGGAATTGCTGATTCGATACGTGCTTTATTGGTGAAGAAATCCCATACATCGCCCTCATAGTGTACTCCTGCTGCAATCGCTTTGGAAGCATCGATAACACTGCCACCGCCAACAGCGAGAATGAAATCGACATTATGTTCACGACAAAGTGATATCCCTTCGTAAACACTTGTAAGTCTTGGGTTAGGATCAATGCCAGCTAATTCAACATATTGCACACCGGAAGCTGTTAATTGTTCAATAACTTGATCATATAGCCCGGATTGTTTAATGCTATTGCCACCGTACACAAGTAAAACTTTTGTACCATATGTAGCTGTTACAGTACCAACTTGCTGCGTAGTGCCTTCACCGAAAATAATACGTGTAGGGTTATGGAATGAGAATGGTAGAATAGTAATGCCTCCTAAAATTTTTTATTAACTTCTCGTAGTGCTTCATGCAAATAAAAAGTAGCTTCGTAAGCATAAAATATTATAGTTGCCTAAAAAGGTAATCTAATGGTGATAGTATTGCTTGATTTCATTGTATTTCACATGAATATTGCTGTCAACTTTTCAGTTTTTGTTGAAAGGTTAACTTTTAAGTTATATAATCGAGCGAATAGTTAATAAAAGTTTAAGGGGATTTAAGATGGAAGTAGCAGTTACGACAGACAATAGCTATATATTAGAATGCTTTGCTTCGCCTACTCGAATTAAAATGATTGAATTGTTGAAGCAAACACCGATGAATATTAAGCAGTTATCGCAATCATTAGATATTAAGCCACCAATTGTAACGCGTCATATTCAAATGTTAGAAGCAGCAGGTATCGTTGGAAGTGAACTAATCGCAGGACAAAGGGGGCAGCAGAAAAGATGTTTCCTACAGCTGGACAAGATGGTTTTAGATTTTACATTGCCGTCACAACAAGCAATATTGGATATTACGGCTAATCAAGGAAAACGGTATGAGGTTGATGTACCGGTAGGGATGTATACTACATATGATGTGAAACCAAGTTGTGGCTTAGCTTCCCAGACGACTATGCTTGGTATGTGTGATGATCCACGATATTTCGCTGATCCTATTCATCGCGATGCAAGCATAGTTTGGTTTAGCTCAGGATATGTAGAGTATCGCATACCGAATTATATGATCTACAATGATCAATTATTAGCGCTTGAAGTTGCTTTGGAAATATGCTCGGAAACGCCATGCTCATCTTCACAAATGCTGCCATCAGATATTGTATTCAGTATTAATGGAACGGAAATTGGTGTGTGGACCTATCCTGGTCGCTTTGGCAAAGAGCAGGGGGTATTTACTCCTAGTTGGTGGTACAAAGATATTCAGCACGGCATTATGAAGCATATAAGGGTGACAGAACAGGGCTCATTTATCGATGGCGTGCAGTTATCTGATATAACGATTTCCGATCTTAATATTGATTGCGATAAAGAAATATTATTGAGAATTAGTTGCAGTAGCGATGCGAAAAATTGTGGTGGGGTTACGATATTCGGTGAAGGTTTTGGTAACTATAATCAACATATTCAAGTAGCGTTACAATGTAAGTGATAGATTACGATCAGCGTTCTTATTATGAGACTGCAAACAAACTAGTTGAAAAACTTTGTTAAATTAGGATGAACTGATGAAATCTCTACATCGACAAAGGTGGTTCGGAATAATTTATTCCGAATCCCCCTTTGTCGAGAACTCTAGCAATGTATGAAATTCATACATTGCTAGAGTAATTATGGAAGAGGTAATGTTTGTACGTAATGTTCAATAAGCTCGAGCGCTTTTTCTGGATGTGGCGCATCAGCACGAATACCGACAATTAATTTGGAATGTGCGATTGGCAAATCTTTATTAAGTGAGCTGTCTGTTAGGTCGATCGCATAGATATGTTCCTCGATGATCACATTATTTACATCGGTTAAAGCAGCAGTAATAGCATACTTACTATCTAGTACATCGCTCAGTGATGTTACTTCTTCAAGTGGTATTAATATCTCTTGTGGTGCGATATAGTTGAACATCGCATCATCTACAATGTAGAGATCGGGCGACTCTGCTAAAAGCATGACAAATGCCTTCTGTATATAAGCGTGTTGCATAGCTTGATCTTCTGGAACATAAATAATATCAGTTTTAACTCTTTGGAACTCTGGGAAATCAGCGAGGAATTTAGCATTTGTAGACTCGAAGGACTTATCTTCACTCGTGTCAAAATAGTTACCTAAAAACGACATTTGAACATCAATCGGCGGTAAGCTAGCTAAGTATCTTTTCTCTTCTTGCTTGTCTATGAAAGCGACAACACCGTATATTATGGCAATGATAAGACCGATGGCAACATAGGTATGTATTTTATAATAGCGCCAAAAATGGTCGAATTTCTTTGCTTGTCCAGCCATTTTTTTATACTTTCCGTATTCTTGCTCTTCGAAGGCATCGGTATATTTCTTTGTTTCGTAATCTAATATCGTACGGTATGCTTCAGTTATTTTGTGAAAATCAAAATCAGGATCATTACTTCGTTCTTCTGCCGTTTGTTTGGAACGGGAACGATCTTTGCGTAATAAAGTAGAGTATCTTTTTTCTACTAGATCTTTATCTGCAAATGGTTCAAGGCCTAATTGCTCATAGGCCAGCTTAATGTCTTCCATTGTGTCACCCCTAATAGTAATTGCTCCATTGCTTATTTATCATATTTCATTTAGTATACGATATTTTGTAGCAGGAGTACATTTTTCAATCTAATATTTTCTACTTACTATATTATATGTTGTCGAAATTTGAAAACGCTATTATATAATACGCTAATGTTAGGACATCGGTTGCATCCGTTTACTATATAAGGATACAAATAAACACAAAAGGATTTTCACGAATAGGTTATACTATTGTTATGAAATACGATAGTAAAGGATGGTATGGTAGCAGATGTTTGATCCAACAGTTTTTGAAAATTTGAAAATAGCTTTTGAAAACCAACTTTATGACCTAGATAATGTGGATGATGTTATTTCTATAATAGATCGGAAAGACAATCTTGATCTTGCGGTAATGTCGCGTACATGGACGCTTACTTTCATACTGACCCAATTGGAGCTAGACCAAGTTCCAATCTCTGCTGAAATTGTATTGTCGAGCTCAGTACAAGATTTGGCGGGTGAAATATTAGAACAGGCAGCAGCATATCCAGCTTGTAATTTGCTGCTGCGGTTTCATTGCCTGATCGACAATCCACTTGAACAATGCCCAAAAATAGAGCGTGCGATTCGCGAGATTTGGGAACGAGATATGGTACCACATCAATTATTAAGTTCGATGTACGACACCGAATTGCACCCCATTGAAGGTTCATCGATATGGTTACCGATCGTCTATCGTAATACGATAGAACTCCCTTTCAACCGTCGTATTAATGAGGATCAGATGGAAGATATTGAGCAGTTGATTCAATATACAATAAATACACTTGAAGCTGTAGGACACGCTGTGCTATAGTAGCTGATGATAAATGAATAGGAAAATCTGGCGTTATGCTACTTTGGTATAATGTAGCCAGGAGAGGTTCGCGAACTCCCTCGATAAAAAACTAGACGAAACGATTGCTATTATCTGGTAAAAGATAATAAGCGTCGTCGTTTTGTGTTCGGCGTGTATTGCCCATTAGGGGTAATGCTCGCCTTTTTTAGTTGCCATTAGGGGAAAAGATGCTGAAATATAATAAATAAGAAAATTTTTAGTGTATGCTTCCGATGTAACTTTCCGTTGCAAGGAAGTGTAATCAAGAAGTAAACGAAAATTTTTTAGGAGGATTATGATGTTACACGAAGAGAAGGCTGTTGTTGTATTTAGTGGTGGACAGGATAGTACGACTTGTTTGTTCTGGGCGCTAGAAACCTTTGCAGAGGTTGAAGTCATTACATTTAACTATGGTCAACGTCATATGCTAGAGCTTGAATGTGCAGCTTCTATTGCGCAGGAGCTAGGGGTTAAGCAGCATGTACTAGATATGGGGCTATTGAACCAGCTTGCTCCTAATGCTTTAACACGATCAGATATTGATATTGAAACGAAGGATGGCGAGCTACCGAATACTTTTGTTGATGGTCGTAATTTGCTATTCCTTTCTTTTGCGGGCATTGTGGCGAAAGGGATCGGTGCAACGCATATTGTGACGGGTGTTTGTGAGACTGATTTCAGTGGCTATCCTGATTGTCGCGATATATTCGTGAAATCATTGAATGTTACATTAAACCTTTCGATGGACTATCCATTTGTGATCGATACGCCTTTAATGTGGTTAGATAAAGCTCAAACCTGGGAGATGGCTGATCAGCTTGGCGCGTTTGAATTTGTACGTGAGCGTACATTAACATGCTACAACGGAATTCCAGCAGATGGTTGCGGGGAGTGTCCAGCATGTGAACTTCGTCGTAGAGGGTTGGAGCAATATCTTGAAAGACGACAAGTAACTGAGGCTGGAGGTGCAAAGTAATGCTACAGCAAATATATCCTCAAGTCGAGCATCCCTTTGAATATGAGCTCAATAAAGATTTTCAATTCGCTGCTGCTCACTATGTACCTTCATCCAAAGCGGGGCAATGTCAGCAGATGCATGGGCATACGTATTTTGTTAATGTGACGGTTGCTGGTGATCAATTAGATGATACAGGTTTTCTTGTCAATTTTTCATTTATCAAAAAGCTCATTCATGACCGTTACGATCACACATTACTGAACGATCATAATAAAGATTTCAATAATAATGAACCTAACTATTTTCCTACTACGGAAGTCGTTGCACGTACTATTTATGAGCTTGTTAATGATTTCCTAGCCACAACAGATAATAAGGCAACTTGTGTGCAAATATTTTTACGTGAAACACCAACAAGCTACTGTATCTATCGTCCGCGTAAGTTATTGCGTCAGTTAAATGCGGCTGGAGGTATACGATGAACGCTGTACGTACCATTCCTGTACTTGAAATATTCGGTCCTACTGTACAGGGAGAAGGGATGGTTGTAGGGCGAAAGACGATGTTTGTCCGAACAGCAGGCTGTGACTATCGTTGTAGCTGGTGTGATTCAGCATTTACATGGGATGGCACAGCGAAAGATGAGATCCAGCAACTATCTGCTGGGCAAATTATTGTTTCATTAGATGAACTTGCTGGTGATGCGTACGATCATGTCACGATCTCTGGAGGAAATCCTGCGCTATTGCCGCAGCTAGATTATTTTATTGATGAGCTTCATGAGCGTGGGAAGAAAGTTGCACTAGAAACACAAGGCAGTCGTTGGCAGGATTGGTTTGTAAACATCGATGATATGACGATTTCTCCAAAGCCGCCTAGCTCGGGGATGGAGACGAATTGGGAGAAGCTAGATGAGATTGTAAGTAAACTAGTTGAGCATGGCTCGCATTTCTGTTTGAAGGTCGTTGTGTTCGATGATGCTGATCTTGCGTATGCCAAATTAGTACATCAACGATATGCTGGTGTTCAATTCTATGTGCAAGCTGGTAACGGTAATTTGACGGAGCAAGAGCCAGCGCGTATGCTGCCTTATTTGCTAGAGCGTTATGAATGGTTGATTGAATTAACGATGGCTGATAGCCAGTTGAACGCGGTGTATGTGCTGCCGCAGCTACACACCTGGATATGGGGCAACAAAAAAGGCGTTTAGAGGTAGTTCAAAAAGCGGACTTTGATAACGATGAGTATGCTGACGTAGCATATTCGACTTCGCATCTGAAACGAACTTGGAAAGTACGGTTCGCGTGTACGTAATCATGTACACTTGCGCTTCCGCCTTTCTCAAGTAGCGTTTCACCTGCTTGGTTCTGAAAGCCCACTTTTTGAACTCTCATTGTAAAGGGTAGTTCAAAAAGCGGGCTTTGATAACGATGCGTATGCTGACGTAGCATATTCGACTTCGCATCTGAAACGAACTTGGAAAGTACGGTTCGCGTGTACCAATAACGTACACTTGCGCTTCCGCCTTTCTCAGGTAGCGTTTCACCTGCTTGGTTCTGAAAGCCCACTTTTTGAACTCTCATTGTAAAGGGTAGTTCAAAAAGTGGACTTTGATAACGGTGTGTATGCTGACGTAGCATATTCGACTTCGCATCTGAAACGAACTTGGAAAGTATAGCGTAATCTTCCGATGTATGTTTCTTGCAGAAACATTGTAGGTTCGCGTGTACCAATAACGTACACTTGCGCTTCCGCCTTTCTCAAGTAGCGTTTCACCTGCTTGGTTCTGAAAGCCCACTTTTTGAACTCTCATTGTAAAGGGTAGTTCAAAAAGTGGACTTTGATAGCGATGTGTATGCTGACGTAGCATATTCGACTTCGCATCTGAAACGAACTTGGAAAGTATAGCGTAATCTTCCGATGTATGTTTCTTGCAGAAACATTGTAGGTTCGCGTGTACCAATAACGTACACTTGCGCTTCCGCTTTTCTCAAGTAGTGCTCCATCTTCTCGGTTCTGAAAGCCCACTTTTTGAACTCTCATTGTAAAGGGTAGTTCAAAAAGTGGACTTTGATAGCGATGTGTATGCTGACGTAGCATATTCGACTTCGCATCTGAAGCGAACTTGGAAAGTATAGCGTAATCTTCCGATGTATGTTTCTTGCAGAAACATTGTAGGTTCGCGTGTACCAATAACGTACACTTGCGCTTCTGCCTTTCTCAAGTAGCGTTTCACCTGCTCGGTTTGCGAAAGCCCACTTTTTGAACTTTTATTTGAAGTTTCGAGCATTTGATCGCTCGTGTACTCAAACAGTACACATTGCTGGGTTTTGTTTCATTGTTCAAACGTAGCGCACTCGGCGTCGAATATGAAGTGAATTGATACTTTCGAGGAATGTTTCTTCCAGGAACATTGTATATCCGCGTGTACTAATTACGTACACAGGGCTGTAACGCCAAAATTGGTGTTACAGATCGAGAGTGTCTCCGAAAGTGTGGCTGTAACGCCAAAATTGGTGTTACAGATCGAGAGTGTCTCCGAAAGTGTGGCTGTAACGCCAAAATTGGTGTTACAGATCGAGAGTGTCTCCGAAAGTGTGGCTGTAACGCCAAAATTGGTGCTACAGATCGAGAGTGTCTCCGAAAGTGTGGTTGTAACGCCAAAATTGGTGCTACAGATCGAGAGTGGTTCCGAATGTTTAGCTGTAACGCCAAAATTGGCGTCACAGTGACAATTTACTACGAACAGGGTTTGAAGTATCATCGTATCTGAAGTGAATTTATGCAGATATAACATAATGAAAGCAGGGGTTATTAATGGAAGGCAGAAAAAAAGAAGAGCTTGATCGTATTACATTGCTTGGCAATCAAGGTACGCAATATTCGTTTAATTACACACCGGAAATACTTGAATCGTTCGATAATAAGCATCCAAATCGCGACTACTTTGTTAAATTCAATTGTCCTGAATTTACGAGTCTATGTCCAATTACAGGGCAGCCAGATTTTGCAACGATCTACATTTCTTACATTCCCGATGTAAAGATGGTAGAGAGTAAATCATTAAAGTTATATTTGTTCAGCTTCCGTAATCATGGCGATTTCCATGAAGATTGCATGAATATTATTATGAACGATCTTATCGAATTAATGGAGCCACGTTATATTGAAGTGTGGGGTAAATTTACGCCACGTGGTGGTATTTCGATCGATCCGTATACGAATTGGGGTCGTCCTGGCACGAAATATGAACAAATGGCTGACTATCGTCTGTTGAATCATGATCTATACCCTGAGAAAATTGATAATCGCTAATCGCGGCTTATATCGTTAGTATAATTAGGTCGAAGTCCCTCCTAAATTAATAGTAACTGAAAATATGAGGGGGGCGACGATCATTTCTAATGTAAATAAAGCATTATATACGACATCTTAATCGACTTAGGCTAAGCTTTGGCAATCCTGCAATTGTTGAAGCTTATTTATGTGAAAAAGGTGTACGACCTCTTCACTTGCATAAATAAACATCTATGGGATATAATGAGATCGTATGTTCTGTTATGTCCGAGGTTTTTGTAAGGGACGAGTATTAAATGAAAATATGTCTGCATAATTCGCGAAATGTTCATCATTTTGTCATAATTCCCAAAAAAAATTCAAGTTATATTAGTTATAGGTTGAGCAGATTGGGTATTGTTAGGTAATATAGAAATTAGACATTATGAGTATAAAGGGGAGCACTTTGCAATGCAAAAATGGATTATGTTCACATTAGTATCAATTGCTACAGTTATGGCTGTAAGTTTACTTGCTTTCGGCTTACCAGATAAGCCAAAAGATGAAACAGCAGATCTACCAGAAGGCGTAGAACTAATGAAGATTATTGCTGCAGATGATTTTACGTTTAACCAAGAAGAATTTACAGCTAAAGTTGGCGAAACTGTTAGAATGAAGTTCTCTAACAAGAGCGGTCTACACGGTATTGATATTAATGATCTAGTTGACGTTGATGGTGTGGCAATATCTTTGAACAAAGAAAACCCAGAAACAGATGTGACATTTGACGAACCAGGTGAATATCTAATTGAATGTAATATTCCTTGCGGACAAGGTCACTTAACAATGACTGCAAAGCTGATTATTACTGCAGCTTAATAAGGTAGAAGTAGAAGAGGCTGTCGAGTTGATCTCGACAGTCTTTTCTGTCGAAATGGTATATTCGTTGCCGAATCAACTCTAGCATAATCTGCGTGATCACAAGCATTATAACAATACCCAGCAACGTGTACGGTATGAGTACACGAGCGGTCAATATTAAGCACGAAGCTTCCAAAAAAGTTCGTTAACTGAGTTTTCACTTCCAATAGAGGTTCAAAAAGTGGGCTTTCAGAATCGAGAAGATGGAGCGCTACTTGTGGAAGGAGGAAACGCAAATGTACGTTATTGGTACATGCGCGCACCGGACTTCCCAAGTTCGCTTCATATTCGATGTCGAATATACTACCTGCGTTACTTCGTTATCAAAGTCTACTTTTTGAACTTCCTCTAAAGTAGATAGTTGTCGGCTAGAAGCAACATAGGGTATCATTAGACTAGTACTAGCGTCATATAGACGTAATTATCGTGAATTTTAGGAGGCAATCTCATTGATTACACACATTGTATTTTTTAAGTTAAAGGATAATAGCCCTGAGAAAGTGGAAGTTACTGCTGAAGTGCTTCGCAATATGGAAGGTAAAATTGAGCAATTGAAATACATTGAAGTTGGAGTAGATATTATCCACTCTGAACGTTCATACGATATTGCACTTATTACGAAATTCGATACTATGGCGGATCTTGATGCATATCAAGTGCATCCCGTTCACCAAAAGGTGATCGAGCATATGAGCACTGTGCGTGAATCTTCTGTAGCAGTTGACTACGAAAGCTAAGAGGTAATTTATGCGCGATGTATATGAAATGGCCACATATCTTGTTATCATTATTGTAAGCTGTATTGTGATGGGAGTTTGGCTAAAGCGTAAAGCGAAAAAGAAAAATAAGTCTAACAACAATTAATGACTTGCTAGAGGCGGTGAATTTGTGTACTTCGTCAATCATGAACAAATAGCTGTTCGGCTCGCGACAATTCCGACGCTAACTGCATCAATGGAACAATTAAATGAGCAATGGGATGGCGCGGCACTACAAGCATTAGCGCAAGAGCGAGCATTACATCTAGCGATAGAAATTGTAACGGATATTGGTAGCTACCTGATAGATGGTTTTCTGATGCGCGATGCAAGTAGTTACGAGGATATTATAGAGATTACTAGTGGCGAGGGTGTCTATCCAGAAAGTATGGTTCCGGATCTATTGGAATTAGTACGTCTTCGCAAGCCGCTTGTACAGGATTATTATAAATGGAAAAGTTCAGAGTTACATCCGTTATTAGGGAAGCTACCGGCTGTATTAATTGGCTTCAAAGCAGCGGTCGAGCAGTATGTTGAGAAAGAGCTAGCTTAATAGATTAGCTCGTATTGCAATGGAAGCGAGGTGGGCAATAATGAAGCCGACGAGTTCAACCCGTGACGCTATACTGTACAAATTACGTAGTCAAGGGCGAATGCAAATTAGCATATTATCCCAACAACTTCAGCTGACAGAAATGGCGATACGAAGACATTTACACGAGTTAGCAAAGCAAGATTATGTGCAAATTATTTCAGTGAAGCAAAGTATGGGGCGGCCAAGTCATGCTTATGAGCTAACGCGTAAATCTGAAGAACTGTTTCCGCGAAATTATCATATGCTTACGGTTGACCTGCTTAGTGAACTAGATAATAATCCTGAAACTGCACCATATATCGATATGATGTTTCAAGGGCGTAAGCGTAAGCTATTAGATCGCTATGAAGCTAGAATGAGGCAGAAGGATTTGGCCGAGAAGGTTGATGAGCTTGTTGCTATTCAGAATGCTGGCGGTTATATGGCTGAAGCGAAGCGGGATCAGCATTACTACTATATCGAAGAATACAATTGCCCGATAAAAGGTGTTGCAGATCGTTATCACCAAGCATGCCAATGCGAGCTAGAGTTGTTTCAGGACTTACTTGGAACAAAGATAGAGCGTACGGAATGTCTAGCTAAAGGTGGAACGAAATGCAATTATCGTATTCAAATGTCCAGTAACGCCGTAGCTGAAGCTTGAAGCTAAGATGAACAGCGCCTACACATTGCGCTAGAAATAGATAAAGAGTAGCAGCCAAAAGTCATGGAATGATGACGAGTTGGGCGCTGCTCTTTTTTTACTTTTTCTCTCCGGAATCCGTGCTCCTGCACGAAACAAAGCAAAAAGTTACCTTATTCCCTCCCAAACCCATGCTTTCGCCCGAAACAAAGCAAAAATTTACCTTATTCCCTCCCAAACCCATGCTTTCGCCCGAAACAAAGCAAAAATTTACCTTATTCCCTCCCAAACCCATGCTTTCGCCCGAAACAAAGCAAAAAGTTACCTTATTCCCTCCCAAACCCATGCTTTCGCCCGAAACAAAGCAAAAAGTTACTTTATTCACTCTCAAACCTATGCTCCCGCCCGAAACAAAGCAAAAAGTCACCTTGTTCTTCATCCCTGCACCTTCGCCTTAGCAGAGAGAACTAATCACACCCTCCGCACTAGCAATTAGTTCTCGGAGCAGCCTCCACATATTGGGTTAAAAACATGTACATGAAGTAGCTACTAATACTGATTTGAAAAATAAAATAAATTGTTGTGTCAACACAAGCCCATTCTGCTTATAATGTGTTACGCGAATAGGCATATGTCTAGTTAATAGAAAAATGGTTGCAAAAGTGTAATCGATGACTATGTCCAAATTTATCGGTATGAGGAGGAGCTATGTTAACGATTGAATATAGTATTTGGATCGCTACAGGAGCCTTTGTCATTCTCGTTATTGCTTTAATTGTGACATTACGATCATTAGTTGTTCGTATGAACGTATTAACAGCAACTGCGACTGATATGAAGCAAGACATTAGTAGACTTTCACTTGAGTGCAGTATTCTCATTCAATCAACGGATGAGACTGTTAAGGCAATCTCGAGCAGCGTGCAAGCCGCACAAGGAATTGTTCAGGCAACAAAACAGATTAGCCAAACGATTGAACATACTGCTGCAATGGTAGATGAGGTAACAGGTAAGCTTTCACATCGAGCATTGAAGTATGTGCAGCAAGAGAAGGCTGAGCGTCAAGTAGAGGATGCTATACAATGGGCTGAGCTAGCGGTGTCTGCGTGGCAATTATGGCAGGGTAGTTCAAAAAAAGGACTTTGATAACGATGTGATGCGTTGTAGCGTAGTCGACATCGCATCTGAAATGAACTTGGAAAGTATAGCATCAGCTTCCGATGTATGTTTCTTGCAGAAACATTGTAGGTTCGCATGTACCAATTACGTACACTTGCGCTTCCGCCTTTCTCAAGTAGCATTTCACCTGCTCGGCTTGCGAAAGCCCAATTTTTGAACTTTCATTGGAAGTTTCGAGCATTTGATCGCTTGTGTACTCGTACACGTTGCTGGGTTTTGTTTCACAGCTTGTGGCAAGTAAAAAAAAGATGGGGAGTGTTAACGATGAAATTAACGAAACGTGGAACAGCATTTTTGGCAGGAATCATTACGGGTGGGGTAGTAGGTAGCGTAACGGCGTTATTATTCGCACCGAAAAGTGGCAAAGAATTGCGTTCAGATATTAAAGTAGGAGCGGAAAAAGTTGCGGAAGTAACGGTGAAGGCAGTTGATCATGTAACAGAAACGGTCTATGAAACGAGCAGACAACTTGAGGATCGCACGGTGAAGTTCGTGTCAGAAGCGAAGCATGGTGTGCAAAATATTATGAGCGGCAGGAAGCAAATTTGTCATACGACCGAACAGGAAGAGCCACAGCAAGAAATTCCTCATAATTAATTCTTGCATATTAAAAGGCAATAATTAATACTACTTAAGGGCAGAGTCAAGAACGGAGAAAGCGGTGGAATTGTGCAACGACCAATAGCAGTGTTAGATTCTGGTGTAGGTGGTTTAACGGTAGTGAAGGAATTGATGAAGCAATTGCCGCAAGAAGAAATTGTCTATTTCGGCGATACACTTCGTGCACCTTACGGGCCAAGATCCAGCGATGAAGTTATGCAGTTTACGAAGGAAGTTGTACAATATTTACTTCAGTATGATCCGAAGCTTGTCGTCATTGCATGTAATACAGCAACTGCAGTAGCGCTTGATCATATTCGTGCGAGTCTTTCAATTCCGATTATTGGCGTGATCGAGCCTGGTGCTAGAGCCGCACTTCGTGGCACAAAGACAGGTTATATTGGGGTAATCGGTACAGAAGGTACGATTAAGAGCAAGGCTTACGATCAAGCACTGCTTCAGCTTGCGGAAGATATCCAGATTGTAAGTGAGGCATGTCCAGCTTTCGTTCCACTTGTAGAGAAGGGTGAGTATGAATCAGCCAAGGCATACAAGATCGTATATGACTCCATTATGCATATGCGTTCATATCCAATTGATTGCTTAATATTAGGCTGTACACACTATCCATTTCTAGCGGATACGATTGCCGAGGTCATGGGAGAAGCAGTTACACTTATTCATTCTGCTGAAGAAACAGCGATAGAAGTCATTGCCATATTGAATAAGCAAGGTCAACACGAGCAAGTTGAAGCTAATAATGAACATAATACAAGCGTGACGACAAATTCATTTGTAGATAAGACTGTAGATGATGAGTTTTCCAATATAACACTGGAAAAAAGCGAGATTTGCTTTGTATGCAGTGGAGATCTGATTAAGTTTCAAGCTATAGCAAGGCAGTGGCTAGCCGAAGAACTTCGATCTTATGAGCCACAATGGATAAATAGCGTGAATAATATTCATTTATAATAATATATAAAAGCAGGGGGTAGTTTTGGGCAAGATGCCCAGAATTATCCCCTCTATAATTTCGCAACGGAAGTTCATAATGATTAACTAGCTAAAAGTCCAGTACGCAATCGCATAAATAGTAGGATATACTAAATAACATAAAAGATGGAGAACATAACATGAAATTAACTCAGTAAGTTTATGCTTACGTAGTTACTTTTCATATGCAAGAAGTATTCCATTATCCCAATGAAAAGTTTTAGGAGCGATTATATGAGAAAATTATTGTCACTTGGACATTGGAAGCATACGTTCCAATTAATATATAAAATTATTACTTCTCCGACGGTAGCGTTATGGGAGAAAGGTTTGTTTGTTATACCTGTCCTTATTTATTGGATTGCACCTGATTTTATGCCGTTTCTACCCGTTGATGATATCGCATTTACAATGATTATTGCAGAATGGTTTGCGAGTAGAATGGCTAAGAAGTATAATATAACAAGATAGATCCATGTTTATTACATACAACTAAAGGAGCGGACAAGCAATGAAATGCAAAATTTCTCGTAACGCAGCAAAAATGTTGAAGGTTGAATTAGACAAGCCAGAAAGTGCAGGTAAGCTATTACGCGTATTTGTTACTCATGCCCATGGCGATCATGCCCATTATGGTTTAGGCGTTGATGAGCCTACAGATAAAGATGTCGTTGTATCGACGGATAGTGGAATTGATGTTATTCTAGAAAAAGATAATGAGTTTTTGGATGGTATTCGTGTAGATTATTTCTATGCGCCAGAGGAAGGCTTTGAGATTTCAAATCCTTCAAAAGGTAATCACGGGGACCATTAATCGGAATATTAAGTATAATGGGAAATGGGAAGAGGAACGATGGCGACGAATGACATCAGAGTCTGTGATGAATGCAGACATATGAAAATGAAGACGACAGTTGCAAAAATAGAGAAGCTTGCACCGAACGCTGAAATTAGAGTAGGCTGCAAATCATATTGTGGACCATGCAAAAGAACTCCATTTGTATTCATTAACGGTCGATACATTAAGGGTGCAACTGAAGATGAAGCGATCGAAAAAGCGTTGGTTTATCTGAAAAAATAATAGCGTAGCATAAAGTCCTTCACTTAAATGGTTGTCCATAAGCTGAAGGACTTTTTATCTGCCGATAGAGAGCGAGCGTAAAGATGAATAGAGGCTGGTACATTAGTGGGTTTGTTAGTATTCTATGTGCAATCATTATATTTCAGCTAATGTGGCTGCCTGCTTCTTTCTTTTTTGCGAGTGGAAAGGAATGGATACAATATATTGATCAATTATATTATGTGGTTAATCTCATTCCGCTATGCTGGATCATTGGCGCGATATGGCGGAGTATGCAGAATGTACAACGTAGTCTAGGCGTAACGATATTACGGATCATTGTAATGATCGGATCAGTGACGATGATCGTCATTCTAACTCAACCATTACAGTATTTGCTATTGCTTATTGTTGTAGCGATGATCACGGTCGGCTGTATTATTGGGGAGTTACTATGGTGTGCGATCATTGCTATGCGAAGTAATAAATACAGTAGAAGTCATACTATGATGCGCGCTGATCAACCGAAACCAACATATCGTTCAATCATTCAACTGATTGTGTTATACGGCATTATTCTGCTCGTACTGCTCTGTCCAACTGGTTATAATGTGACGTACCCAGGGATGACGATGAATATGAATACATATGCTACAATTGGAGAGCCGTCTTCAGAGAACAATGGAATTATTGAAGGTGTGCTTGTATTCGAACGACCTGCGTTTCCGGTTGATTGGCTCTACGCAGCAATGTTTCCTGCTTACAAGATGGAAAAACAAGCAGAAAACGAGCCAAGTATATCTGAAACATACAGTCAAGTCGCAGCGATGAAGACGAATGCGAATCAGCTTGCAGCTGCAGTAGCATGGGAACGCGCTGGTCTAGGTGAGGCGATTATTTATGATGGAGTTCAAGTGATGGCTATCGTAGCGAATTCGCCAGCAGATGGAGTCATTCAAGCAGGTGATATTGTTACTCGAATTAATGGAGAGCTATTACACGATGCTGCAGCACTCATTACGTATATGAGTTCACATGTAGTCGCGGGCGATGAGGTTCAATTAGAGTTGCTACGAGATGGTCAGCCTGCGAATTATACTGTTTCTACTATTGCATCAACGGATGGGGATAATAGAGCAGTGCTTGGCGTAGCTGTACAAAATGCGTATCGTACAGAGCTGGAGGAAGAGCTTACCTTTCAGTCATACCTTGCTCATGCTGGCGGACCATCGCATGGCGCGATGCTAACGTTAGCTTTTCTCGACCAACTAACAGAAGGTGATCTAACCGGTGGGCTGAAAATAGCGGGCACAGGTACGATAGAACCGGATGGAACAGTTGGTATGGTAGGTGGGATTGCACAGAAGGCTTATGCAGTGAGTCGCACGACAGCTGATGTGTTTTTCGTGCCGACAGATGGGATGGATGAAGCGTTTTTGTCGGCGCCAACGCTCAATATTGTGGCTGTAACTTCATTTGAAGATATATTGCTGTGGATAGAAGAGCACCAACCTAATACAACATTGTAATGAAACAATTGGGATAAATCGGAATTTATAGCGTAATGTAAGTAGTGTAACTACATAAGAATTCAATAGAAAAAGGGATGCGACGAGACGATAGCCAGGCTGATCATCTCGTCGCATCCCTTATTTATTTGGTTTTCTATTTATTACGAGGTGGCAACGGACCAAAGAACTGTACTAAGTTACATTGAATTCGACCATTGTAAAGCTTACGTTTTTTGTCTGCTATTTTGCCCATATAATGTTCAACTTCAAGAGAAGGACTGAATATGAAATGTGACCAAGTTGGATAATAAAGTGATGCTTTACCAAGTTGACGCAGCGCTAATTCCGCTTCAGTCTCATCACCAAGTCGCTCACCGTATGGAGGGTTAGAGATTATAACACCATAGTCTCCTTCAGGCTTAATTTTAGCTACAGGTAAGACATGTAGCTTAATTTCTTTGCCGAAGCCAGCACGACGAACTGCTTGCGTCGCAATATCAATCGCATGCGGATCAATATCAGATCCTGTAATTTGCAGCTTAACATCGTCCTTAACAGAATCTAATGCCTCTTCACGAGCTTTCTCCCAAATTTCGCCTGGGATGTTGTCCCATGCTTCACTATCAAAGCTACGGCGCGTCCCAGGTGCGATATTCCAAGCTTGCATAGCAGCTTCAATAAGAATAGTGCCTGATCCACAGAATGGGTCATATAGTGGACGGTCAGGCGTCCAACGAGATAGTGAAATAATAGCAGCAGCCATCGTTTCACGTAGTGGTGCGGCTGTTGCCGCAATACGATAACCACGTTTATGCAATCCAGAACCTGAGGTATCGATCGTCAGTAATGCTTCATCATTCAGTAATGTTACTTCGAGAACATACAGTGGACCGTCCTCTGGAAACCATTCGGTATTATGCTTTTCTTTCAATTTCTCTACGATTGCTTTTTTTACGACACCTTGTACAGCCGGTACGCTTGTTAGCTGTGATTTGTGAGAGCGACCATTGACAGGGAACTCCGCATTAGCAGGTAACCATTCATCCCAATTAAGTGCTTTTACCCCTTCAAATAAGTCATCGAAAGTCGTCGCTTGAAATCTTCCCATATTAACGAGTACACGACCAGCGGATCGTAACCATAGATTTGTACGAGCAATATCAAGGAAATCACCTGTAAAATTAACTCGACCATTCTCCGTTTGTGTATCTGTATATCCAAGCTCTTTCAGTTCACGAGCTACAATTGCTTCTAGTCCCATTGGAGCAGTAGCGATTAAATTCAGTTTAGCCATCTGTTAACACTCATTTCTTTTTTCTATTAGCTTATAATCTTATAAAGATATTGTATCTTAAATTAGCTTAATTACAAAGTGATATGCTAATAATAGCGCTTCTTGTCACAATGCCTTTAAAATCATACAATAAAGTGTAGGCAAAAATATAGCTTTTTGCATAAATATTTAAAAATGAAGGGAAATATTATTGTGAACATAGAAGAACAGTATATAGATGGTTTATTCGAGCGTGATGAAGTACTAGAAACGATTCGTGAAGGAACAGTAGCGCAAGGCATGCCCGACATTGCCGTAGCTGATGGATATGGGAAATTACTAACGATGCTCGTAGCGATGAATCGAGTGACGAACGCATTAGAAATCGGAGCTTTAGGTGGCTATAGTGGTGTCTGTCTTGCTCGTGGATTGCAAACAGGAGGTCAGCTTACTTGTCTTGAGTTACTACCTCAGTATGCAGAAGTTGCACAAAAGCATGTGACAGAAGCGGGCTTTGGTCATTGTATTAGCTATAAAGTTGGCGATGCAAAGGCTAGCTTGGAGGAGTTATATCAATCAGGACAGAAATATCAACTGTTCTTTATTGATGCTGATAAGGAAGGGTATCCGATCTATTTGGAGTATGCGATCAAGATGGCAGATCCAGGTGCATTAATTATAGCCGATAATATATTACTACGTGGTCGTACAGTGAATGAAGCGAAGCAAGGTCCAGCAGTTCAAGCAGTTCGAGCATTTAATAAGCAACTCGTGAGCGATCCTCGATTAGAGAGCACACTTCTGCCGGGGTATGATGGGTTAGCGATTGCGAGAGTGAAGTAAATATCGAACAAAGCTGGTTATAATGTGAAGTGTGTAATTACACCACTGCTATATAGTTCATATTTAGAAAAGGTAATCCTAGAAATGGTGAAAAAAACTATTCGAGGATCACCTTTTTATTGAGTAAGCTTGTATTTTGGATAATAGAATGACTGCCACGGTTAGGTATTCATAACATAGAACATAGGAGGATGACATGTCCTGGAGCAAATTGAAGCAACAACTGGAGAGTTTTCTCAGTCCTACGTTACATGGAAGGGTCGAATATCGTTCAACTAGCTACCGTTATTTACTTGATAAAGCGGGAATTTGTTATATTGCAGTAGATAAAAAGAATATACTCAATATGAGTGATAAAACGTCATTAATTAAATGGTATCAGACGGATCTGGAAATTAAAAATGATCCAGCTATCCAAGTTCCGATTACCAATGAAGAAATTGAAGCTGTTAGAAAAGATACAAAGGGGCTAGTTCCGGAGGATCGTCTAAAAGTAATTGCGAGAAGTAGAAAAATATCAGAAGTTGCCAAGGAGCTTCTGTCAGCACAGTCAACATTAAGTAAATCGAATTTTGTTGTTGTAGCTAATAAATTTTTATCCATGTCCATAGAGGAAGGTATAGAGAGCCCTGATATCTTATTGAACATTCTAGCTTTGGTGGATAGACGAGTTGGAAAAAAACGAATTTTGAACATGTCCGAGAAGATGAAGTTAAAGCATCCGATTGTGCAGTATTTTTATGAATTACGGCTTAGTACGTTTTGAATATCAATAACTGACCTTATGTCTATGGTGAAAACAATGATTTGGGAACGACATTCACATAAGAATAGAAGTTTATACAGTTCTTTTCACATTCACACACAACAAAGGAGCTAAGTAGCGAGTATGCTACTTAGCTCCTTTCAATTTCCACTCGGTTTCGGTTGCTGTTTATGTAAAAGTGCAAACCATACCCATACACCATTAAGAGTCATAAGAATTGCCGAAGCGACAAACAATCCATGAATACCAATCCATCCTGAGAAGAATCCCCCTGCAATAGGAGCGATAACATTTCCTAGACTAATCATACTGCTATTGAAGCTATACGTTCGCGTTGTCATTCCAGCAGGTGAGTATTTTGCTAGCAAAGAATTAACGGTTGGTACTAGACCTCCAAGGAAAAATCCGAGGAAAAACCTAGCGATAAGCAATTGCCATACCGTATTTGCAAGTGCTTGCGGAATGAAGCTAACTGCTGAACCGATAAGACAACACGCTAATATTTTTTCAGAGCCGATACGATCACCTAATTTGCCTAATATAGGTGAGGCGAGCATATTAGATAAGCCTGTAGCCGAGGCAACTAATCCTGCAAGAAAAGCAATATTAGCAGCATGAGGACTTAATTGCTGTATATAAAGCGGAATTAATGTCATCGGGCTCATATTTGCAAATTGAATGAGCAATGTAACAGCAAACAATGCAGTAATTTGTGGAATAGATATAATTTTTTTGAAACCTTCCATAACGCTCATCTGAACTTCAGTCGCAGCTTGCTTACGATCAAATTTTTCTTTGACAATGAACAGCGAAAGTAGTGAAGCGATAAATATGGAAATTCCCGTTACATAGAAAATTGGGCGATAGCCGATAGAGTCTGCAAGAATTCCACCAATAAGTGGACCAAGAATTGTACCTGCAATTCCTCCAGATTGCAGCGTTCCCATAGCGAATCCTAACTTATTCTTTGGTGTAGTAGCAGAGACTAGTGCTATAGATGCTGGATTAAACCCTGAGATTACGCCGTTAAGTAAGCGGAGTAGCAACAAATGCCATGGGTTTGTTGCGAACCCCATAAGAACCATCACGATTGCCATACCGAATCCAGAGCGAAGAAGCATTAACTTACGCCCGTAACGATCGGACAGCTTTCCCCATAGTGGCTGAAATAAAAACGCAGTAATGAAATTACCTGCAAAAATAACACCAGCCCATATTCCTATTTCATGAGGATCAGTGACACCGAGCTCACTTTGCAAATACAGCGTAAGAAAAGGCATGATCATGGTCATTCCAGCCATAACTAAAAATTGACCAAACCATAAAACGACAAGATTCTTTTTCCATTGTGTCATGTATATAGTATAGCATGTTTGAAAATTATTATTTATGTACGGTAGAAAAAGAGAAGTGTCATGGGATTGTCATACGTAGTCAGGATGAAGAGTTGTTAGATAATAACAAAAGGGGCATAATAAAAGATAGAGATTAATACATAGAGAAGAGGTTTTAGCAATGGCTTATAATGACCTGTTCATACGTGCTTGTATGAAAGAAGAAGTTGAACGTATACCTGCATGGTATATGCGTCAAGCTGGTAGATATGATCCCGAATATCGTAAAATCAAAGAAAAATATACACTTCTCGAAATTTGTAAGCAACCAGAATTGGCTGCAGAAGTAACATTGCTGCCAGTTAAAAAGCTTGGTGTTGATGCAGCAATTTTATATTCAGACATCATGAATCCGGTAGCCTCACTCGGGATTGACTTTGATATTGTAGCCAATGTCGGACCGGTCATTCATAATCCGATACGATCAGCTGCAGATGTGGAAAAGCTAAAGCCAATTGATGTTGATAAAGACTTATCCCATGTGATTGAAACGATAAAAATATTAGATCGTGAGTTAGATGTACCGTTAATTACGTTTGCAGGTGCTCCGTTTACGATCGCTAGTTATCTCATAGAAGGTCGTCCTTCTAAAAATTACTTAAAAACAAAACAATTAATGTATAGTGAGCCACAAGTATGGCATCAATTGATGGACAAGCTTGGTGACATGGTCATTACGTATTTACGCGCTCATATCGCAGCAGGCGGTAAAGCGTTCCAAATATTTGATAGCTGGGTAGGCGCGCTTTCTCCTGCAGATTTTAGAGTATATGTGTTACCGACGATTGAACGGATTTTTGCTGAGCTTGATGATATTGTACAGCCGAAAATTTATTTCCCTGGTGTAGCTTCGGGTGAATTGCTACCTGAGCTATCCAATGTGAAGACAAACGTTATTGGCCTAGACTGGCGTGTTTCGATTGCCGAGGGACGTAGAAGATTGGATCACCAATTTGCGGTACAGGGTAACTTAGACCCTACGATTTTACAAGCTCCGCAGCATATTATTGAGCAATATGCGGCAGAAATTATCGATCAAGGAATTAAAGAACCAGGCTTTGTATTCAATTTGGGGCATGGATTATTCCCAGAAGCATCACTTGAAAAGCTGAAGGAGCTTACTGACTTTGTTCATAGTTATTCAGAGCAGGCTATTGCAAGGTTGGTCAAATAGTATCCCAAGCAGCAACAAAAAGTTTAGTTAATGCTTCCGAAGTAACTTTTTGTCTCAAAGAAGTTATATCTGGTAGCAACAAAAAGTTTGTAGAAGGAGCAAGTGAATGGTACAGCAAAAAATAGGTGTGTTAGTAATGTCGTACGGTACTCCCCAATCTCTAGATGATGTAGAAGCATATTATACGCATATTCGTCGTGGACATGCTCCTACAGCAGAACAACTGAAAGAGCTAACTGATCGCTATGAAGCTATTGTGGGCGGCGTATTTCCATTACGTGAAAATACGAATGCGCAAGTCGCAGGGTTGCAAAAAAGACTGAATGAGCTTGCAGCAGACCGCTACGTTTGCTATCAAGGCTTAAAGCATGCAGCACCATTGATCGAAGACGGTGTAGAGGAAATGGCCCAAGACGGCATTCAACAAGCGATTGGTATTGTACTTGCACCGCATTATTCTGTGATGAGTGTTGGCGGCTATGTAAAGCGTGCGAAAGAAAAGGCAGCTGAACTAGGTATTAAGATGAAATTCGTCCAGTCGTACCATTTACATCCTAAACTTATCGAAGCGCTAACGGCCAGAGTGAGTGATGTATTTGAACAGCTGGCGCCATTGCAAGGGGATAAGCCGGTTAAAGTGTTATTCAGTGCACATAGCTTGCCTGAGAAGATTAGAGAATTAGGCGATCCTTATGAGCAGCAATTGCTACAAACATCAGAAGCGATTGCTGAAAATACGGAAATTGAGGATTGGCAATTTACTTGGCAAAGTGCAGGTCGCACCCACGAGCCGTGGTTAGGTCCGGATATATTAGATACGATGGAGCAATTGGCTCAAGAAGGCTATAAAGCGATTTTGTCAGCACCAATTGGTTTTGTATCGGATCATCTTGAAGTGTTATACGACCTTGATATTGAAGCAAAAGCAAAAGCGGAGCAGCTTGGCGTAGCATTTAAGCGGATCGCTATGTTGAACACCGATCCATTATATATGGAAACATTAGCAGAGTCTGTTATTACAATAAGTGCGCAACTAGGGAAGGACTGACAAAATGCGGAGTGCAGAAACGATTGATACAGTTGTCGTGATAGGCGGAGGGATCAGCGGGCTGAGCTCCGCTTTTTACTTGCAAAAATTAGCAAGAGAAAGTGGTCAGGAGATTCGGATTGTACTTGTTGAAGGTGAAGATCATCTCGGCGGTAAAATTAATACGCTGCAAAAAGATGGATTCGTTATTGAAAAGGGTCCAGATTCTTTTCTTGCTCGTAAATTAGCTATTATTGACCTCGCGCATGATCTGGGCATAGAGGACGAACTAGTAGCAACAAATCCGAATGCTTCAAAAACATATATTATGAATAAGCTACATTTACACCCTATGCCACCAGGCTTAGTACTAGGAATACCGACAGACATCATTCGGTTTTTGCAAAGTGATCTCATTAGTCCTGAGGGGAAGCTTGCAGCGTTGGCTGATCTATTAAAAGAAGCGACACCAGCAGAGCGAGATGAATCACTTGGTGGTTTCCTCGCTAGACGGATTGGTACCGAGCTTGTTGCCAAAATTGCTGAGCCACTACTTGCAGGAATCTACGCAGGGGATCTATACAAGTTAAGTCTCAATGCAACATTCCCGCAATTTGCCCAGTCGGAACAGCAATTCGGTAGTGTCATTGTTGGTTCCCGTCATAATAAGCGTGTAGCAGATGCACAGAATAACGGTAAAAAGCCAGTGACATTTATGACGTTCCGTAAAGGTCTCGTCACAATGGTAGATGCGTTAGAGAAGGCATTGACTAATATTACGATACAACTCAATAGTAAAGTGGAGCGGTTAGAAAAGTCGGCAGACGGCTATATCGTTCATCTACAAGGTGGAGAACAATTACAGGCCAAAGGTGTTATTATGACCACGCCTGCCTTTGTATCTAGTGAGTTATTGAACTCTTATATTAATACTGAAGCGCTTGCTAATATTCGTTATGTATCTGTCGCTAATGTAGTGATGGCGTTTGACAGAGCTAGCTTTGGTGTGGACTTCGATGGATCGGGATTTTTAGTTCCTCGTTCTGAAGGTTTGCACATTACGGCATGTACTTGGACGTCGAATAAATGGTTACACTCCTCACCTGGAGATAAAGTATTATTACGATGCTATGTTGGACACTCTGAGGATCAACAGTCAGTTAAACTCGATGATGAATCATTAATTGCTGCTGTTCGTGAGGATATTAGAAAATCAGTTGATGTAACAGCAGAGCCGATATTTACTGAGATTACTAGACTTAATCACTCGATGCCACAATATCCGATTGGTCATGTCGATGCGATTAGAAATATGCGGATCGAGCTGAGTGACCAGCTACCAGGAGTATGGGTAACAGGTGCAGCATTTGATGGTGTAGGATTGCCAGATTGTATTCGCCAAGGTAAAGCAGGCGCACAAATTATGCTAGACTATTTAGAAGAGATTGCAATACGAAAGTAATAAGATAGAATCACGAAGAGAGCTAGTTTATTCGTCATGTAGTAGAATGATGAATCAGCTAGTTTTTTTGCGTCAAAAATAATTTATTCTACTTCGATAGATGGACTGAGAATTAAGCAAATTAGAAAATATTAACTCAGACTGCCAAATAAACGATATAATGAGGGAAGTTCTGGAATATATGAATCTATTACATAGGTAAAGGAGTTCTCTTATGTCTTTATCGAGAATGGAAACGAAGCAGCACGAGCAACAACGCCGAACAGGAAATAAAAGAAAAAGGCGTCGATTATGGCTTCTGAATACGACGATACTAGCCATTATAATTATTGTCGTTGCCGTATTTTATCGTGGAGATCAGCTTTGGTCTACTGCAAAAGAGCAAGTTAGTAAATTGTCGATGTTCAAAGAAGCGACAAAGAATAGTGCTGCCGACAATGCTGTAACGATTAACGAGGAAGTCAAGCCGAATGATTCGCTAGCAGATGGTAATGAAGCTAATGATGAGGGTACGATTGTAATTGAGGATGGTCCAGTCATCGACAACACGCCAATCGAAGCTACACCAATGATTGATCAAGATGAGCTGACACCGATAGAAATAGCTTCTAGCACGGTCAATCTAGCCTTTGTCGGAGACATTTTACAAGGGGAATATATTAATGGTTGGCTACAGCAAGAAGGATATAGCTATCCTTTTCAGAAAGCATTATTACATCTAAGCTCAGCTGATATTACTTCGGGAAATCTAGAAATGCCGATTACAACACGAGGCATAGCCCAAGATAAGACATATGTATTTAAAGGAGCACCAGAAGGACTTCAGGGTCTTGTTGATGCGGGGATAGATGTCGTTTCATTAGCTAACAACCATACGTTAGATCAAGGCGTTGAAGGTATGCTTGATACGATTACTCATTTGGATGAGTACGGAATTAAGCATACAGGTGCAGGTAACAATGATACGGAAGCTTATACACCTGTTATTCAAGAGATTAATGGGATTAAAGTAGCTTATCTTAGTATTAGTCATGTTGTGCCTGTTCCAGAGTGGAAAGCGAATAAGTATACTGCAGGTGTTGCTGAAGCATACGACTTAACTCGGGCAATACAGGCTATTGAAGAAACTGAGAAATTAGCCGATGTGACGATACTAATGATCCATTGGGGAATAGAGCGGAAAAGTAAGCCTACTGAAGCACATTTGCAAATGGCGCGACAACTGATAGATGCTGGAGTCGACATTATTGTCGGAAGCCATCCGCATGTATTGCAAGGCTTTGAACAATATAATGGAAAATGGATCGCATACTCATTGGGTAATTTTGTATTTGCTTCACATCCAAAGGGAAAACAAGCGGAAACAGGAGTATTAAATGCGACATGCAATATTAATGCGGAATGTGAGATGACGTTTTATCCGATGAAAATTGTCAATGCACAGCCTACACCAGTAGAGGATGAAGAAGCTGAAGAAATACTCCAATTTTTACAGGATGTATCTTTCGGTGGTGTTACTATTGATAAACGTGGCAAACTTTCAGTAAAGTGAGGATAAATTCGTGGTATCAATCGTTTCAGAATGGTGGATAAGAATCGTTCTAGGTTTATTAGGCAGTGGACTAGTGGGCTATACTGCATATCGAAAGCAATCATTATCTTTATCAGGTATGTTGTCGGCAATTGTGATGGGAACGGGTTTTGTATTATTTGGAGAGCCAATCTGGTTCTCGTTATTAATCGTATTTTTCTTAAGCTCAACAGTATGGTCTAAGTGGAAGCGTTCTGTAGCTAAGAAGCGGGAAGCCGAGGCTAGCTATGAGAAAAGTGGTAGACGTGACGCAGGGCAAGTATGGGCCAATGGTGGAATAGGCCTAATGCTCTGTATTGGAAATGCGATTATACCACATGAAGGCTGGTTATATGCTTATATTGGCGTCATGGCTAGTGTAACGGCAGATACATGGGCAACGGAAATTGGTGCACTAAGTAAAAGTGAGCCAATTTCCGTTATTACTTGGAAGCGAGTACGAGCAGGTACAAGTGGTGGTATAAGTTGGCTAGGGAGCTTAGCGTCATTAGCAGGGGCTACATTGATCGGAATAGTTAGTAGTCTCTACATACAGCTTGATTACCGTTATATCGTAGCGGGAGCGATTGCAGGCTTTGCAGGAGCAATGGTTGACTCGATCATCGGCGCTAGGCTGCAAGTAATGTATCGCTGTGAAATATGTAACAAAGTAGTTGAACGTACAACTCATTGTAGTACTGAGACGCGATATTCACGAGGGCTAGCATGGATGAACAACGATCGGGTTAATGGCATATCAAGTATAATAGGTGGATTAGTTGCTATATTGCTTATGGTTATGATGATTCAATAATAATTAAGAATAAGCATCAACAGTGGGAAAATACAACATCTCAGCTTGATTATTTCTAAATCAAATCCTTGGTGGAGAAGAGGGATAATTAATGGTATTTTTTCTTATTGCGGTACCTATTATAGCTATGATCTGGTTCGGGTTGAGTTTTGTTATATTGCAGAAAATTATAAGACGTGACGAACTGACGAAAGCAGATATTCCTATGAATATTTGTATAGCTTCTATACTATTTGGGATATTGGTGTTTGCTTTATTTATGGCGATATTATCGAATGTGTAAATGAATCAAAACAAAAGGCTTCCGCCTTATGTTCTCGCGAGTTGCGAAACATAAGGTGGAAGCCTTTTTATAATGCAGAGTTTATTTAACTAGCTCTTCCATTTGCGTAATAAGATCTTCGAACACGCTCATCGCCTGTTGAATTGGTTCTGGAGAAGACATATCTACACCAGCGCGTTTCAAAATCTCGATCGGATAGTCACTGCCGCCACTCTTTAGGAAGCCAAGATAGCGTTCAACCGCTGGCTCGCCCTCGTCAAGAATTTGTTTGGAGAAGCTTGTTGCAGCAGAGAATCCGGTTGCGTATTTATAGACATAGAAGCTTGTGTAGAAATGCGGAATTCGTGCCCATTCCATCGCAATATCTTCATCAACTTTAACACCTTTACCATAGTACAAGACGTTTAAGTCGTAGTAGATGCTGCTTAAATCTTCAGGTGTTAATGATTCGCCTTGCTCTGTACGCTCATGAACAATTTTCTCGAACTCTGCAAACATCGTTTGACGGAATACTGTTGTGCGGAATTGATCAGCATAGTACGTAAGCAGATACAACTTCTCTTTGGGATCTGTTGATTTCTTCAGCAAGTAATCCATAAGTAGTGCTTCATTCAATGTCGAAGCAACTTCTGCTAGGAAGATCGGATATTGCGCATCACGATAATTTTGTGCTTCATCTGAATGGTAAGAGTGAAGGGCATGACCCATCTCATGCGTCAACGTGAACATACTATTCAAATTATCATTGTGATTCAATAGTACATATGGATGTGTACCGTAAGCACCCCAGCTATAAGCGCCACTACGCTTGCCTTCGTTCTCATATACATCAATCCAACCGCTATTTAATCCTTCTTTCAATACAGTTAAGTATTGCTCGCCAAGCGGCTGTAAGCTTTCCTCGACAATCTCTTTGGCTTGGTCATATGTAATTTTCATATCGAACTCATCGACTAATGGAGCGAATAGATCATACATATGTAACTCGTCTACACCAAGCAGTTTTTTGCGAAGCTCCATATAACGGTACATTAATGGTAAACTTTCATGAATCGTGTCGATTAGATTTGTATATACAGTAGTAGGCACATTATCACCATACAGGTACATATCTAGCACAGAATCGTATTTTCTTGCTTTTGCATAAAATAGATTTTTGTTCACATTGGCGCTAAATGTTGCACCAAGTGTGTTTTTCAATGTGCTGTAAGTCGCATATACCGCTTTAAATGCTTCACGGCGAACATCACGGTCTTTACTTTCAAGAAATTGAATGTAAGTACCATGCGTTAGTTCAACTTCAACACCTTGTTCATTTTTCACTTTAGGGAACTTCATATCGGCATTATTCAACATACTGAAAATATTGTTTGGCGAAGAGCTAATGCTGCCGACTTGAGCTAGTAATGCTTCTTCAGCTTGTGATAGAATATGAGCCTTTGAACGCTTCATTTCTTCAAGCGAATGACGATATTTCTTCAGCTGTTCATTATTAATTAATGCATCTAGTTCTTCGTTAGATAATGCAAGGATTTCAGGAGTGACGAAAGATAATGCTTCACTCGCTACGACGTTAATTTTACGAGCTTTTTCAGATAAAGCTTGATACTTTGTATTCGTCATGTTTTGATGCAAACGCATATTAGCGTATACATATAAGCGCTCAAGTGAGATGGACAAAGTATCTTCTAGCTCGAAGCAATTATTAATTTCTGCAGCGGAAGAAAGCTTACCTTGGAAGGCAGCGAATTGTGGGATTAATGCTTTTACTTGTTCGTATTCTTGATCCCATGCTTTCTCGCTTTCAAAGATATGTTCAAGCGTCCACTGGAATTCGGGTGCAACCTCTTCACGTTTAGGTACAGTACTCATACTATTCCTCCTTAGATCCTTTTTGGATTGACTTATGTACACATCGCTGGAAGCTTGCAATGTCGTCGATTGGAGCAATGCTACCAGCGTAATGCAACAAACTAATTTGGCAACTGTTAACTTATTCATAGGTTCACCTCAGATAGCATATATACCCATATACTATTTCCGAAATGAACAAAACTATGCGCAAGTTGGGGACTATTCAATATACTGACCTTGAACAATCATAATTTGTGGTCTTCACTTAGATTATGTGCCTAGAGTGAATAAAGAATATACAATAATGAAAAATGCGAATCCAATCATCACGATTGCAAACAAAGCTAACCATTTCTTTATTCGAGCTGGAATGGTATCCTTATTCATCACTAACACTAAACCTAAAGCAATGGCAACAATAATGAAAATAAGACTAATCGATGGATCCATATTACTATTCACCTCCGTTATCAAGCATGAGAATGAATTGCGATACCATTAGACATTACGGAAGTTATCGAGAATTGCTTGTCGTTCATCTTCGCGCCCAACAAAGTCTTCGGCACGGAAGCGATTTTCAGCCCAATGAAGCATTTCAGGACGACTAATGAATTGATATCCTTGTTCACCCCACTGATCGGATATTTCACGAATAACAAGAGTTTTTCCTTGGACTTCGACTGTGAGCATATTGTATTTATCGCTTTTGTAAATTACATGTTTTTTGAACATAATGATCTCTCTTCCTCATTGAAATGCGTTAATATTAACATCATAGCTATTATTGAGGTGACAATCAACAAAAGACAGTGAATTTACTAGTAATTCGTAGGCATAACTTTATATCATCACCAATATAATAGAAAATATTCATAAATTGTAAAAATTGCAATCAATATGGATTAATCGTATAATGACCGTATTCACTGTAATTGCAGTGGTCAATTTTAGGAGGTTGTTTATTTTGAAAGGTACAGTAAAATGGTTTAATGCAGAAAAAGGTTATGGTTTCATTCAAGCTGAAAATGGTGAAGATGTATTTGTTCACTTCTCAGCGATTCAAGACGAAGGCTTTAAGTCTTTAGATGAAGGACAATCGGTTGAATTTGATGTTACTGAGGGCAATCGCGGTGCACAAGCAGCGAATGTTATTAAGTTATAATAGATCGAAAATCGAGTGAATTTAAGTAAAGAGGGCTGCTGCCATCAGTTATTGATGGTAGTAGCCCTCTTTTTTAGCTAACGTTCTGCGTATTTGACATTGTAGAGGAAGAATCCGATTGCTCCTACAATAGCAAACGCGGTGGCGATTTGATAGAAAAGTTGATGACCAAAGCTGGCATAGATTTGTCCGCCTACTAGCCCACTCATACTACCTGCTATACCCATCCATACAATGGTGAATATCGCTTGGCCTGAGGCACGAAATTGGTCAGGAAGTAGCCGAGACATGTAGCGCAGCGCCGTTGTGAAGTAAATACCAAAGGTAATGCTATGCATTAGCTGAGTAACAACGACCCATTGTGGCTCGGTAATCGATGAAAGCAGAAACATCCGCAGCGCATACATCATGGACGCAAAAATTAATAATGGTATCTCCTTGAACTTGTCTCCGTATTTACCTAATAGAAAGAGGACGGGGATTTCGCTCATTGCTGAAATTAACCATGCTAGTCCAACGAATGAATCAGAAGCTCCAATCTGACGAAGGGTTACAGCAAGAAATCCTTCATACATACGGTGTGCTGTCGAGATGAAAAAGAGTAAAATGAAAAAGTATACTACTTTAGGTTGTTTTATTATCGTAACTAGTCCAGAAAAATCGAATTTCTTCGAGCTGCCATAATAATCTTTAATAAATAGGGTGCCAATTATTGAGGCGGCAATCGTGATAAGCAGCAGATTCAACGTCTGGCCAGTCCCAGCTTCTTTCAGGATTAGACCGAAGCTATAGGCACTTAAAGCAAAGCCCAATGAACCAAATATGCGAACTAAAGCATAGGGGGTACCCGTATACTTACTGGAAAGTAATATTAAACTATCATTTAACGGATTAATGGGAGTTTGGCAAAAATAGAATAAGGTCATAATGAAACAAGTAATGGAAAAAGAATCAACCTGATGTAATAATCCAATGGCAATAAATTGGAAAATAAATAAAATACGAACTAATTTCACAATCGTTTGATTTTTGTCGCTAATGAAGCCGGTAAACATATTTGCAAAGATAGAGATCATCGGTCCTATAGAGTAGAGAAACCCAATTTGGCTGGCGTTATAGCCTTTATCAAGAAAAAATAACGGTAAAAAGCTAACGACTAAAGCTTGTGTAGAATAAGATATAAAGCTGTAACTTCTTAGAGCTAGAGTCTCACGCTTCGCGTTGTGACTGGGGTGACTAACTGAGTCTTGCATGCTTGCGTTCACTCCAATATGATTATAATTAAGCAATTGTAAATTAACTATAACAGAAATTGTGTAGGATGATGGCTAGATTATTGCAGTAATTATATGTTACATTACATGTAGATGATCTCTTATAGAAGTTTGCACTTTTCATCTGCATGTGCTGATCTAATTGATCAAGGAGGTGCATTGGGATTCTTATCACTAAAAGTCGAAGAAAGGCACCTAATGGTGCCATTAGATTAATGCATCGTGTGTACAAATATGTACTCCCAGATGTGGCACAAGAGCTAGAAAAGCTTAAAAACCGTGCAAAATTGATACCTGATCCAGAACTTAGAATGCAAGCCCTTAATAGTATTCAAGATAAGAAATTTCATTGTCAGGGCGGTGGCGTATACGCCGCAGCTAATTTGCAATATCGTACAGTTTTAATTCCGCTAATTGTAGCGCTGCAAACGATTAGTGATTATTTGGACAATTTGTGTGATAGAAGTACATCACTAGACGCTGAAGATTTCAGGATGCTACATCAATCAATGTTAGATGCTGTAACGCCAGGTGCTACATTGAAGGACTATTATGCATATCGTGAGGAAAAGGATGATGGTGGATATTTGCATCATCTCGTTTCACAATGTCAACAACAAATTAAGTTGTTACCTTCCTATAGTGCTGTGCAATTTCATGTTATTCATTTGGTATCATTGTATGGTGACTTGCAAGTGTACAAGCATATTGCTAAAGATCTCCGTGAGGAGAAATTGCTAGGTTGGTGGGAAGAACATAAGTTTGAGTATCCACATTTGCAGTGGAATGAGTTTGCGGCAGCATCGGGATCTACTTTAGCTATGTTCATGCTTTTTCTGACTGCTACAGAAGAGGGAATTACCGAGGAAGATGGTATAAGAATCAAAAATATCTATTTTCCACATGTGTGTGCATTACATATTCTACTTGATTATCTTATCGATCAAGAAGAAGATAAGGTAGGCGGAGATCTGAACTTTTGTAATTACTATGAAAGTGAAGCTACACTTGTTGACCGTATCGCTACGATAGTGAATCGAGCTAGGAAGGATGTACAACAGCTTCCTGCATCGGGCTTTCACCGCTTAATTATAGAAGGCTTACTTGCTTTATATTTGTCAGATCCGAAAGTGCAGCAACAATCTGATGTTCGTAAAGTATCGAAGCAACTTATGAAGAAAAGCCCATTAACTCGATTATTCTTTTTTGTGAATAGTGTGTGGATACGTAAGCAACAGGCTTAATATACAAAAGAGGAAGTTCAAAAAGCGGGCTTTTTGAACATTTACCTTAAGGAAATTGGAGGAAGATTTATGTCATCAGTCAAAAAAATTGCAGTGTTAACTAGTGGTGGAGATTCACAAGGGATGAACGCAGCCGTACGTGCTGTCGTTCGTAGTGCTATTTTCCATGGTATTGAAGTATTTGGAGTACAACGTGGTTATCAAGGGTTATTGAACGATGATTTGCGTCCAATGGATCTTCGTAGTGTTGGTGATATTATTCAACGCGGAGGTACGATCCTGCAAACAGCTAGATGTAAAGAATTTACAACGGCTGAAGGTCAACAACGCGGTGCGGAGATTTTGAAAGCAAGAGGAATCGATGGTCTAATTGTTATTGGCGGAGATGGTTCTTACCACGGAGCAAATAAATTAAGTAAATTAGGAATTAAAACGATGGGTATCCCAGGTACAATCGATAATGATATTCCATACACAGATTTCACAATTGGTTTTGACACTGCGGTTAGTGTAGTTGTTGATGCGATTAATAAAATCCGTGACACAATGTCTTCTCATGAGCGTACTTCTGTTGTGGAAGTAATGGGACGTCATTGCGGTGATATCGCACTTCACGCAGGACTTGCAAGTGGTGCAGAAACAATTATCGTGCCGGAAGTTCCATATGATCTTACGGTAGTAGCTGAACGTATGAAGGCAAATTTTGAAAAAGGTAAACGACATAGTATTATTATCGTTGCTGAAGGCGCTGGGAAAGGCGAAGATGTTGCGCAAAAAATTACTGAAATTAGTGGTATTGATGCACGTGTAACTGTACTTGGTCATATTCAACGTGGAGGTACGCCAACTGCACAAGATCGTATCCTTGCAAGTCGTCTAGGTGATTTTGCAGTGCGACAGCTTATGGAAGGTGTTTCAGGTAAAGGCTGTGGCGTTGTTAATGGCGAACTTGTTATTAATGATATTGATCTAGTTACAGCAACGAAACGCCCATTCGATATGGAAATGTATGATTTAGCACTTCGATTGTCTCAATAATTTTTCTGTGAAAAACGAAAAATCCTATGCCGCACTTCAGGCATAGGATTTCTTTATTATTCAAGCAATAAGCGAAGTTCATTCCAGTTAATGCAAAATAGTACTCGTTTGACCTCGGCAAATACTAAATTGTACAATTTCCATTGCATCTTCAGTATCAAGCAGCTCGATGCCATCACGTAATACAATTTTCGTATCTAGTTCCTGGTTGGTCAAGAAGTTAACTAATTCAGGTGCTAGACGTTCTACAATTGTTGCAAGTGTAACAGTTTCGATATCCATTCAACAACACCCCAATCGTTAAAGTGTTACTCGCGAAAGAAAACTACATCTCGAAACAATTGATTAGAAGCGGAAGTTCAAAAATCCTGCTTTTTGAACATACACCGGAAACGTCTTTAGTATATCATAACGCTGACGATAAAATACAGAAAGTTCAAAATATAGGCGGTAAATTGTGCTATCTTTCCTTCATCTTTTGAAACTCCCCAAGCACGCCTACCGTCTCGACAATGGTGACAAATGCTTGCTTATCAACGGAATGAATATTCTTCTTCAGTTCAGAAAGCTCGTATCTAGTTCTAACGGTCATCAGCATATCGCGATCACTAGATGTATATGCACCTCTCGTTTTAATTATCGTTATTCCTCTTGGGTGTGATAATAAAATTTGCAGCATTTCTTCAGTACGAGTTGTAATAATAAATACGGTAACCTTTAGATGCTTAATATGAATACCATCGATAAGCTTACCAACACAGAAAATTGCTACAAGAGAATATAGCGCAAGCTCCCAATTGTGCGTGAAGAGTATATGCATAGCGATGACCAGTGCATTTAGTCCAGAAAGTATAACACCTATAGGCATATCTTTCTTTTGCGTAATGATGGAAGCGATAATATCGAATCCACCTGTAGAGCCACCGCTTCTGAGAGTGAGTCCACTTGCAAAGCCGACGACAATACCTCCAAACACGGATGCAAGTAAAATATCATCTGCCAGAGCGTATACCGGTATAACTTGCATAAATATCGTTGAAGTAATAACTGAGTAAATACTCCATACGACAAATTTTTTGCCTAATGAGAACCAGCCCCATATTAATATTGGTAAATTAAGTGCTAAGTAAAGCCAACCGATGTTGCTATTGCTAATATATCCGATAAGCATGGCAACACCTGAAACGCCTCCGCTAAGCAGTTGGCTTGGAATGAGCAGCATATTAAAGCCGAAAGAAAGGCAAGCTGAACTTAGCGTGAAGATAATGAGACGCAATAAAAATTGTTTTTTGTTGAAATTAACTACAGTCATTGGCACTCGCTCATTTCGTTATGTTATATTAGTTATATTATAGTATAGGTAACAAACCGCAACTAGTATTCATGTAGTAATCTGTGCTATAATAGTAAAGACGTTTTTTTAGAGGCTTTAAAATAGAAGGAGTATGAGAAAAGTTTGAAAACATTTGCTGAATTTGGCTTGGAACCTAAAGTGTTACAAGCAATTACAGAGCTTGGATTTGAAGAGTCAACACCTATACAGGATAAAGCGATTCCGATTGGATTAACTGGTAAAGACTTGATTGGCCAAGCTCAAACAGGAACGGGAAAGACAGCGGCATTCGGGATTCCGCTTATTAACAAAATTCCGGTTAGCGAAGTGCGCATTGTCGCGCTTATTATGACCCCTACACGTGAGCTTGCAATACAAGTTTCAGAAGAAATCGGAAAGCTTACGAAATACAAAGGACTTCGTTCATTGCCGATTTATGGTGGACAAGAAATTGGCCGTCAAATTCGTGCTTTGAAAAAGAACCCTCAGATCATTATTGGTACACCTGGTCGTCTACTTGACCATATTAACCGTAAAACCATTCGTTTGGATGATGTTCGAACTGTTGTACTTGATGAAGCGGATGAAATGTTGGATATGGGCTTTATGGAGGATATTCAAAACATCCTTAAGCAAGTTCCAGCAGATCACCAAACAATGTTGTTCTCAGCTACAATGCCTGCGAACATTCAACGTCTTGCACAACAATTTTTACGTGAGCCTGAACATGTGTCTGTTATTCCCACACAAGTAACTGCACCGTCCATTGAACAATCGTACATCGAAGTTCATGAACGCCAAAAATTTGAAGCGCTAAGCCGCTTGCTTGATATGGAGTCTCCAGATCTTGCTATTCTATTCGGTCGTACAAAACGTCGTGTAGATGAACTTAGTGAAGCATTGCAAAAACGTGGATACAGTGCAGATGGCCTTCATGGTGATCTATCTCAAAATCAACGTGACGCAGTAATGCGTAAATTCCGTGACGGAAGCATTGATGTTCTAGTTGCTACTGACGTAGCAGCACGTGGACTAGACGTTTCAGGCGTAACGCATGTTATCAACTTTGACCTTCCACAAGATCCTGAAAGTTATGTACATCGTATCGGTCGTACTGGTCGTGCAGGTAAAGAAGGTAAAGCTTGGTCATTCGTAACACCTCGCGAAGTGGATCATTTACACTTTATTGAAAAGGTTACTCGTCAAAAAATGGTTAAAAAACCTTTGCCAAGCTTAAGTGAGGCAATTGAAGGTAAGCAACGTATTACTGCTGAACGTGTAATCGAATTAGTCGATAATGATGATGTTGCAGAATACAAAGGTCTTTCTATCCAATTACTTGAGCAATATGATTCTGTGCAATTACTTGCTGCAGCAATGAAATTGCTTACTGGGGACAAGAAAGAAATTAATGTTGAATTAACTCCTGAAGAACCGCTTCGTGCGAAAAAACGTAGACCTGATGTTCGTTCAAGTGGTCGTCCGTTCAATCGTTCTGGTAGTGGATCAGGTGGTTCAGGTGGCGGTTACCGTGGTGGTAACAGCGGTTCAAGAGACCGTCGTCCAGGTGGCGGCTATAAAGGTAATAGTAGCGAAGGTTCTAAAGATGGCGCGCGCGGTGGCTACGGTAAACGTACTAGCAGCAGCAGCAGTGAAGGTCGTTCAGAAAACCGTCGTCCTCGTCCAAACACAACAACTAGTAATGAGTAAAATCGGAAAAGTCCGTGCTGCCTAGCGGGCAGCACGGACTTTTTCTACATATTATTTAGTAACTAAATTAATTAACAACCACCAAAGCCAAATCCACAGCCAAGAGTACAAGCGATAATTACAAGAAGAATGAATAATACTAAAATTCCAGCGAATGAATTATTTTGATTACCACAGTTTCCGTATGATGCGTTGCCCATGTTAGCAACCTCCTTTAAGTTTTCTTGTTGGGGAACATACCATATACTATGCTATAGTTGCTAATTGGATTAGACGGATACCTAGATTACTCATTTTTGGGCATAATTATTGAATTTTACTTGGTAATGAAAATGGAGGCGTATTCAATGGAACCTAGAGGCATAATGGGTGGCTTATATCGTGCATCTGAATGGATTATGAGACTATCCTGTATTAACTTACTGTGGATATTATGTGGTTCTCCATTCTTTATATTTTTGGCGATGAGCTTACTATCCATGTTAAATGGCGGCGTACCTGAAGATCAGCTGCTTAGTTTTGTACAACAAACTTCAATATTGTTGGCGATATTAGCACCGTTCACATTTTTCCCAGCTACAGCTGCGATGTTTGCCGTTGCTCGTAAATGGGTAACAGGTGATGGGGATGTACCATTGTTTAAAACTTTCTTCCGAGGATACAAAGAAAACTTTAAGCAAAGTATGTTGACTGGAATTGTTTATTCTATTTTAATTGTCGTGCTAGTAGTAGATTATTACTTCTTCTTTAGTAGTGCTGGCGGGAAAATTGTTTCTAGTATTTTCATTGGTCTTATAGTTTTGGTTGTTATTTCTATGTTAAATTTCTTCTCTATGTTAGTTCATTACCATATGAAGACTTTTCAATTAATTAAAAATTCGATTCTAATTACGATCGGAAAACCATTCCGTTCGTTATCAACTGCGATCTTATGCGGAACTGTACTATATATTAGTGTGTTCACTCAATTTACTTGGCTGTTAATCTTTTTCACGGGTAGCATCATTGCGACGATCGCTTATTGGAACTTCAACACGATTTACAATAAGCTGCAACAACAACTAGATGATATGAAGAAGAGTGAAGAAGAAGAGCCTGAAATTACTGCAGAGCTAGATCGTGAAGATTTAGTGAAAACAGATTATAAGGATTCCAAATAATTACAAGCTATTCTTCGTTTACTTTTTTGTTAATTCGGTCTATAATTACAATACATCCTGCGGTGTTCGTAAAGGCTCTTCGTTGTTTTGAACCATTGGCTGTTTCGAGGGAGCTCGAATTTTTGTACTGCTGACATGCCCTGCACATGGGATCTCAAATGTATAAATGAGGGCACCCACCTGCTTAGAGCGGGTTCAGAAACATTTGGGCTTAACGGCATTGCGGGTATTTATTTGTAGATCGAGAGCGATTAACTGGTGACTACCAGTGAAAGCTCTTTTTTCATAGGTGGAAACATGTTATTATGGATGAAAGCGTAGAGATAAGAGGGGGAGATCTTAGTTGTTAAAGCGTACCTTAATCGGAATCATTCGTAGCTTTGAAGGAACGGGTGATAGAGTTAAAGATCCAGCACTGAAATCACATCTATATAAGCTTTCTAAAGATAAAGCTTGGGATGAAGTGGTTTCCGTTTTGAAAAAAATGCAAGGATACCGTCTATTACACGAGGTTCAATCTGTAGGGGAAATTGTGCTTGAGAAACGTACAGTGTTTGGAAGAACGATGGATATTACTGTTTCTGTAATTGGTGTAGATCCATTACGTTCTGCAGTTGATATCTATTCGGCATCTCGTGGCTCATTAGGGGATTTAGGTTCTAATTATCGAGTAATTATGGATATATACCGAGTGTTAGACAAAAAGCTAGCTGCTTATAAATTGCATAACAACTAATGAAAAAGCGAGGAAGGTGATTACCTTCACTCGCTTTGTTTTGAGCAAAGACCAATTAAGTAAGTTGCTTAGCAGCAGCTAGGGCAGCTTCATAATCTGGGTGGTTCGTCATTTCACTTAAATATTCAACATATTGAATAACATTATTTTGATCAACAACAAAAATAGAGCGCATATCGATAGCGAATTCCTTAATGAATACACCGTAAGCAAGACCGAAATTGTTATCTCTGTAATCGGATAATAGGATGACATCATTAATGCCTTCAGCACCACACCAGCGTGCTTGTGCGAATGGTAGATCTGCACTTACAGTTAGAATAGCAACATTGTCGCCTAGCTTAGCTGCTTCTTCGTTAAAGCGGCGAGTCTGAGCTTCGCAAACACCAGTATCGATGGAAGGAATAACACTAATAAGTTTTACTTTTCCAGCAAAATCTTCAAGTGAAACAATTTCACCAAGTGACTTGTTAAGTTTGAAATCTGGAGCTTGGTCGCCAATGTTTAATTGAGGACCAACTAAAGTAAGAGGACTACCTTTAAATGCTGCAACACCAGTACGTTCTTGAGACATATTAGAATTTCCTCCTTGGATTAAGGTTAACTACGTTCATATTATAAGCCTTCATGCATCACCTTGTCCAATTACGTTAAAGGAAGTGTTTGTTTCTATGATATTTTTGAGGTATGAAAGTTTTCGTGGATATCTGAAAAGTTTTCCAGTAACTTCGACGATTGTTGCCCTTTGTACAGTGTACTTTCTGTTTATATTCATTATGGGTGACCTAACTAACATGTTTGGATATGGAGTTTTTTATGCACACCCTATAGACAATCCATTTGGCTTGGACGAGCCGTGGAGATATGTCACTTCTATTTTCATGCATGCAAATGGAATGCATCTCATCCAAAATATGATCATGTTAATCATAATGGCTCCACCGCTTGAACGTATTATGAAAAGTGGACGTTACCTCATCTTCTATCTTCTGTGTGGTATTGGTGGCAACTTTATTTCAGCGAGTGTTAATAATCTTGTGGGTGATGTGGGCATAGATGGTATACATATAGCTGTTGGAGCATCTGGGGCAATCTATGGTGTCTTAGGAGCGTATCTGTTTCTAGTTGTATTCCGCAAGAAATGGCTTGATCCTGCATCGATTAGGACCATCTATTGGATTGTAGGTACTGGTATTGTCTTTTCGCTTGTATATCCTAGTGTAGACTTCTGGGGGCATGTTGGAGGCTTAATAACGGGTTTTGTGTTATACCGATTGTTTGATCGAATACATGTAAAAAAGAGAATAGGATAAAAGTGGAGTAGGAGAGATTGTAACTTATGGAATTGCGACAGCTTTATTACTTTGTAAAGGTGGCACAAAAGGAACATGTAACGCAGGCTGCTGAAGAGCTACATGTTGCGCAATCGGCGGTGAGTAGGCAAATTCATCAGCTAGAAGAAGAGCTTGGCGTAAAGCTCTTTGTGCAAAAAGGACGTAATCTACAATTAACACCTGTAGGTCAATTGTTTCTAAAGCGTGCAGATGAAATCTTACGTGAACTAGACCGTGCCGTGCAGGAAGTTCATGAGTTTCTTGATCCAGAAAAAGGTGAGATTCGGCTAGCGTTTCCTCACAGCTTAGGTATTTCTTTGGTGCCACAAGTAGTAGCTGCCTTTAGACAACACCATCCTGATGTAAAGTTTAGATTCCGACAAGGAATGTATCCTACATTAATTCGTGATCTAGTTAAAGGTGATATTGATCTGGCGTTTATCTCTCCAGTGCCTAATGAACAAGATCAGGTAACGGGCAAAGTATTGATTACTGAAGAACTTTTTGCGATCTTGCCGAGTAATCATCGTTTGGCTGACCGGGAAGAAATCCGTCTAGGTGAGCTAAAGGATGATCAGTTTATTGTGTTTGGTGAAGGGTATTCTTTACGACCTATCGTCATGAATGCCTGTGAAACTGCTGGATTTACACCGAATATTGCGTTTGAAGGCGAAGAAACAGATACTATTCGTGGACTTGTTGCTGCCGGAATGGGGGTAAGTTTATTGCCTAAAATGGCGGTTGAATTTGTTGCCCCAATTCCGATTGCGATCGTTAAAGTAATAGATCCAATCGTTACTCGAAATGTTGGGATTATACATCGGACTAATGAAAAGCTGCCACTTGTAGCAAAAGTATTTTATAATTTTCTTATGACCTACTTCGCACGAAAGCCATAATAATAATCGATAATACGTAACGAAAATCAAAGAGCAGCTATTGCCCTGGGGCAATAGCTGCTCTTTGATTTTCGTTTATAATGGTGCGATATTATTCGCGGTTTTGCGTAACGATCATAACGTAACGGATTAGCTCTAGTAGTGAAAGTAGCGCTGCTGCAACATATGTAAGAGCGGCAGAGTTCAATACTTTAGCTACTCCTTTTTCTTCATCGCTGCGAATGAATCCCTCTGATATCATAACATCACGTGCTCTGTTACTTGCATTGAACTCAACAGGTAATGTAATAAGTTGGAACAAAACAGTACAAGCGAAGAAAATAACACCAAGCTGAGCAAGGCCTAACATATTGAATAGGAATCCAGCGATCAATAGAAATGGCGCTACACCGGACGCGAAATTAACGATTGGAAAGATTCTGTGACGTGCAACTAGAAAAGGATACGATTCTTTATGCTGAATGGCATGCCCAATCTCGTGACAAGCAACTGCAATGGCACTAATTGATGTTTCGTAATAGACAGGCTCAGATAGTCTTACGACCCGATTGATTGGATCGTAGTGGTCTGTTAACGCTCCAGCGACAGGCTCAATTGGAATGTCATGCAATCCATTGCTATCTAGCATACGACGCGCTGCCTGGTAACCAGTCAAACCGCTAGAGGTTGGAACTGTTGACCATTTTTTGAATGTACCCTTTACTTTGAATTGGGCCCAGATGGTTAATCCAAAGGCTAGAATAACAAGAAATATCATCATAATAAATTCCTCCAAGTTCAAGATGAATACGTTACATAAGTGAGCTTTTGTTCATTAATAGCATTAACGCTTCTATACAAGCTGCCGTTTGCGGCAGCAATCGAGTATAAAGATGTTTTGCTTGTAGTGGCTTAAGTTGGTCTAGAACGGGCTCTAATTGCTTAACCTCACGTTGAAGCACGGAGAGTTGTTGTTCCAGTTCTGAAAGCTTCAGACTTAAGTCTTTTTGGGAAGTAATGCTTTCCCATTGCGCCAAAATCTCTTTTATCTCATCTAACGTATGTTTATCTTTTTTCAATGATTCAATACGTTCTAATCGCTGTAAGGTTTCAATATTATACAATCGATATTTATTATCTGTGCGCATAGTAGGTAGAATGAGTCCGATAGATGTATAGTAATCAATCGTTCGAGAGCTTATATTTGCAAGTTTCGAAAGCTCACCAATTCGATATAATATTGCTTCATTCAAAAAAAACACCGTCCTTATTCGTAGCCTCTCTACCAATTTTAATAGTAAAGGGTGGTTCTCGTCAAACGTCTCTTCATATTCATCTTAAATTTAACTATCTATTACATTTAAGTCCACGAAAGAAACTCTTCCGATTATGTTCCCAATAGCTATAAAGTGCAATAGGAGTTCCTTAGAAAACAGAAAAATTATATTGGAAAATGTAAGATAATGAAGGGTTTGATGACATTAAATTGTAAAGGTGTATTAAAGTGCAAACATCAGTACATATAATATATTCTCTGATCACTCCGATAAGCATACAATAACATTAATTCTTACGAAACATGTTAGATAACATTACATCAGATTGAAGGAGTGGTTGTTATGATTAAAAAAACATTACTGGCTTTAGGATTAATATCGATGGTCTTCCCGCTTGCAGCATATGCTTCTGAAGCAGACATCAGTAACCTTACTATGGGATTAGATTCACTTTGGATCATGCTGGCCTTTATTCTAGTACTGTTAATGCAAGGTGGATTTATTCTACTTGAAGCTGGTTCCACTCGAATGAAAAATGCTGGGCATGTTGCAGGTAAAACAATGTTCACAGTAGCTTTGGCAGCCATTGTGTATTGGGCAGTTGGTTATGGTGTAGCTTTTGGTTCAAGTGGTGTGAATGGGTTTATGGGTTGGGGTGAATTTTTCTTCTCCCCAGCAACAACAGTTTTAGAAGGGGAAAGTTTTCCAACGGCAGTATTCTTCTTATTCCAATTAGCGTTCGCTGCAATTTCGCTTTCGATTGCTTGGGGTGGTTTTGCAGAAAGAGCTAAATTAGGCTCATATGTAATCTTTACATTATTTTATGTATCCTTTATATATCCGATTGTTGCTCACTGGATCTGGGGCGGCGGCTGGTTAGCTCAACATGGTGCACAAGATTTTGCAGGTTCGACAGTAGTTCATTTATCTGGTGCAGTAGCGGCTTTAGTTGCAACGATTTTACTTAAACCACGTATCGGTAAATTCAATAAGGACGGTTCTCCAAATGAAATACTAGGGCATAATCAAGTATTTACAGCGCTATCAGTTCTTCTATTATGGGTAGGTTGGTTCGGTTTCAATGCAGGTTCAACTGTAGCGATAGGCGATGGTTTTTTCGCATACGTGGGCTTCACTACGATGATTGCTGCTGGTGCTGGTGGTGTGGCAGCACTGTTCATCTCTTGGGCAGTAAGTGGCAAAGCGGACATTACATCAATGCTTAACGGTATACTGGGAGGCTTGGTAGCCATTACAGCGTCGTGTGCGTTCGTAGACCCTTGGGCGGCTAGTGTTATCGGTCTTATCGCGGGTGTACTTGTATTCTATAGTGTGAAGATGTTTGAAAAACTTAAAATCGATGATCCGATCTATGCATTATCAGTTCACGGTATGGCTGGTATCTGGGGTACGCTTGCTAATGGTATCTTCGCTACTCAAGAACTAGCTGAAAAAGTTGGTGTTGGTCAAGGTGGTTTGATTGATACAGGTAGTTTCAAGCAACTGTGGGTACAAATCGAATCAGTTGTGTTCGCTGGTTTATTCGTAGCACTTGCTTCATTCATCGTACTTGGTGTTATGAAAAAAGTAATGGGCTTCCGTGTTACAGAAGAGCAAGAGATTGTTGGTCTTGATTTATCTGAACATGGTGCATATGGATATCCTGAGCAATTAACTAAAACTGAAAAAGCATAATACGATATAGGATAACTATGATTGGATAAGGAGTCGATAATGTTGGTTCCTGCTAAATTAGCTAAGCTGAAAGAAGAAATTTCAAGTGCGAAAAATATAACCCAGCTACGCGGCTTGAGAGATCGATTTCAACAATCAACACGGCATATAGAACAAACGCATGGAGCATACGACATTGAACGATGGAATGTTGAAATCAATGATGTACATGATACTTTGATTAGAAAAACAGTGGCATTAGCAGAATTAACAATGGTAGGAGAGGGCTTAGGGCCCCCTCCTACCTCATATTCATATGTACTACTTGGTAGTGGTGGTAGAAGTGAGCAAACATTAGCAAGTGATCAAGACAGTGCTCTAATTTATGAGGATACGTTGCATAGCGAGGAAGTGAGGAGTTATTTTATCAATTTCGCGCATCGAGTGGTAGATATGCTGATGCAATTAGGCTATCCGCCGTGTGATGGAAAAGTGCAAAGTAATGAATTGATGTGGTGTCAATCCGTATCGGAGTGGAAAAACAAGCTAGAAAATTGGTTTACAGATGCCAGTTGGGAATCGATTCGCTATTTACTTATATTTGCCGATGGGAGATGTATTGCCGGTAACGATTTGCTTTTTAATACTATTCGTGACTATTACCGATTAGGTTTAGTTCGTCATGTTACTATAATGGAACGAATGATTGAAAATACAGTACAGCATCAAATGTTAGTGGGGATTTTTGGTCAATTGATTACAGATCGCTATGGTGCTCATGTCGGCAGTATAGACATCAAATATGGCGCCTATTTACCTATTGTCAATTCTATTCGTTGGTTAGCACTGCGTAACAATATTTCCAGTACATCTACGCTAATTCGAATGGATCATTTGGTTGACAAAGAAGTCATCTCGGTACATGAATATGATCAATATAGAGCGGCTTTTTTGCAGATGCAAAGCTTACGGTTGAGAGCAGGGCATCATTTGGAAGCGGGGTATTATGAAGGCAATAGCAAGCTCAATCCAAAGAGGTTAGATCCAGATGAAATTCGAGATCTTAAGAAAAACTTGAAGATTGGCAAAGACATTCAAAAATATGTGTCAAGGGGATTGGGTCGGATAAAGTAGGACGGTGTAAACGATGAAAGAGCCCAATAGCGTTGGCAGAATGTGGAGTCTGTATCGAACAGGTGGCTTTACGCCAGCTATCGCTTCCATGTTTGGAGCTCAAAATGCCCAACATATGGCGCAAATTCGAAATATGAATCGCGAACAACGCGGTATATCGGCACTTGAAACGACATTAGAAAGCTTAGAAATTGTGGTGTTTGATTTGGAAACAACGGGATTCAGTCCAACTAACGGTGATGAAATTATTTCGTTCGGAGCAGTTATTGTTCGTGGAGGTGTAGTAATGGAAGAAGAAAGCTTCTATTCATTAGTTAATCCGGAACGTTCTATTCCTCCTGCCATTACGCAATTAACAGGTATTAGCAATGAAATGGCGCAAGCTGCTCCCGAGCTTATCCAAGTATTAAGTAATTTCATGTCCTTTATTGGGAAAAGAATACTTGTTGCACATGCATCAGGGCATGATAAGCAATTTTTGAATCAAGCATTATGGCGAACTTCTAAGACAAAATTGAAGCATAGAGTCATTGATACGATAATGCTAGCAAAATGGCTTGAGCCTGGACTTGGTCAATATGATCTCGATACATTATTACTTCGCAATGACATTCCAATCGCCAATCGCCATCATGCACTAGCAGATTCCATTCAAACGGCAAAGCTGTGGAATAAATATGTAGAAAAAATAGTTTCTAAAAAAAACATTGTGACACTAGGCGACATGTACGCCTATTTAAGTCAACATTAATGGATAGTCCTTCATTCCAGTGGTCGGCAGATGCTGATACATGCGCAAATGCGGGCTATCTTTTTGTTTATAACTAACGATACACAATAAATGTCCACTTTGGTCATCGAAACCTAGTAGATCGGAGGAAGAAGGAATGGCCTCTTCAGTCGGATGGGTGTGAAAATATCCGATCAATTGCAACTCGGCACGCTGAAGCTCATATAAAGTATTAATCCAAGCTTGAGGCTGAAACGAAAAATAGTGTACCGGGTTAGGATGATCGTTAATGATCGGAATGAATGTATCGATATGATTGCCATTACTGCCATTACTGCTAGCTAATATGCCACATGCTTCATACGGGAGCTGGGCAAGACCATAACTAATTATTTGCTTATAGCATGTTGAAGTCATTGTAAGATGCTGCAATATATTCACCTCTAGTTTTATTATTGAACATTAGTATAACGATCACTTGGTCTGTTAACAATAGAGTTATGTTCATCATTCTGCTATATCGTTATCTTGTTGCCGGTTGCAACTCATGATAGGATAAGAATAGAGTACTGTCTAGAGGAAAGGGACGACATGAAAAAAATATATTCCATTATTGTTGTAGCGTTGTTGCTTGCGAGTTTGGGGATTTATAATTACATAGATGGACGTCAGTCGGAAGCGATGGTCTCTAATGGCGGCGTATCTCTACAGGATTTCAAGCCTAAAGCAGGACAATTATCACCGACTCAACAACTGCCTGATCTGAATGATCAAATCATTAGTTTTGGCTCTGCGCAACCCAAGCTGCAATTAGTTAATTTTTGGGCATCGTGGTGTGGTCCTTGTGAGCTTGAAGCACCGGATTTACAAAAAATTCATGAGAAGTATAGTGATTCTCTTGTTCTATATGGTGTAAATGCTACTCATAATGATCGTGAGCGACAAGCGAGACAATTCGTAGAAGATTATAAGTTTACGTTTGATATTTTATTTGATCGCGAAGGCGAGATTACAAATTTATATAAAGTGGGAACATTTCCAACAAGCTTCTTAATTGACCAAGATGGTGTTATTCGTGAACGTATTAACGGAGTCATTACGCTAACAGAATGGGAAAGAATTATTGAGCAATATATGTAATCTAAAAGGGTTGTCTCATTGTCATTTACAAATGATATCTGAGACAACTCTTTTTTTATGGATGAAACAAAGGGTGACATTTATAGACGATGATGAATAGGCTAATGCATAATTTTGTAATAAGAAGGTGGATATTATGGGAACTAAGATTGGCCAGCCCATGATTAAGATCCGAAGTGAACACGATATTGTCATTATACTGGTTCTGTTTTTTTCGGCTTTATTTGTTTTATCAGCAGTTTATTTCACGGTTCCAATTATTGATGAATTGAAATTAGCTTGGAATATTAATAATGTTGAAGCGGCATGGAGTAGTTCTGTATTTTCTATTTGTTTTGCTGTAGGTTGTCTTATATACGGACCAATCTCTAACTACTTCGGTCGTAAGCCAGTTATTGTTATCGGTTTAATTTCATTGTCAATTATTACGATATGTTGCTATTTTGTGAAAGCGTACGGGGAGTTTCTATTATTACGTGCATTACAAGGTGCTGCAGCAGCAAGTTTTTCTCCAGTGGCACTTACTTATATTGCTGAACGGTTTACATTACCGAAGCGAGTACTCGTCGTTGGGTACATTAGTATGGGATTTCTACTAGGTGGAATTATAGGGCAACTCATAGCTAATTATTTTGCGACTTATCATTACTGGAAACAACTATATAGTTGGATGGGGATCATATATGGCTTGCTAGCAATAATTGTTTTCATATGGTTACCGAACATCGATCGTAGATCGAAAGATAAAATGAGGATTCGTCATTTTAAAATTAATCAGTTAGTGAAGCGAGCAACACTGGACAATACTCTAGAACGTATTGTTATTGCCCTAGAAGTCTTTCGGAATAAAAGGTTGTTATTGGTATACGTAATTACGTTTACGGTCTTATTTGGCTTTGTAGGCTGTTATACGATCTTCGCAAATGTGTGGCAATATCAATTATCAAGTACTCAATTACTGTGGTTTCGTGCGTATGGTGCAATTGGTATGTTAATTTGTCCATTTGTACGATTTATCCCATTGTCACTTGTAATGATGTTGCGACTTGCTTTATCACTAGCTATACTAGCTCTTCTGCTATTGACTTTTGAACAACAATTGAGTATCTATATATTGATTAGTATCGTCTTTACCTTCTCTATTGCATGTATTGTTCCGATTGTCATTTCTTTAGTTGGAATTTATGGACAGTTACATCGTGGATTATCGACATCGATATATACATTTATTTTATTTCTTGGAGCAGCACTGGCACCAATTGTTGCAACTAATGTCGTCAATAGTTCTTATCGAGAGTTTTCATTTATATTGTTTGCCCTATCCTATGGGATAAGTCTAATTTGTGCGATGCATTTGCCAAGGTTGAGCTATAAGTAGATGGATTAGTGGAAGTCAAACCATAAAAAAGCTTGAATCTCTTTGATGAGATTCAAGCTTTTTATGTTATAGATTTGCAAGTCCAGCATGTTCTAGGGAAGCATTAGGCAGTGAATGAATATGAGCTTTTTCCAAACTGATTAATGCATAGTGGAAGCTGTCAACGATCGCAGCCCAGCTTGCATCAATAACATTGCCGGATAAGCCCACGGTATTCCAACTATTCAGCTTACCAGTTGATTCAATTAACACGCGAACTTTAGCCGCAGTTGCATCTTTTTCATCAATAACACGAACTTTATAATCAGTCAGATGAACATGCTCAATATCAGGATAATGCTGAATAAGCGCTTTACGAAGTGCAGTATCAAGTGCATTAACAGGTCCATTTCCTTCGGCAACGGTATAGATCTGTTTTCCATCAACAGTAATTTTCACAATAGCTTCAGAAATCATAACATCGTTTTTATTATCACTATGGATCTTGTAAGAATCTACTTGGAATGCAGGCTCCCAATCACCGAACGCTTTGCGAAGTAACAATTCAAGCGAAGCATCAGCAGCTTCAAATTGATATCCTACATGCTCTAGTTCTTTAATATGATCCATAATTTCTTTGGTTTTTTCGTTATTAGCATTAATATTAAGTCCGAGAGCAGACGCTTTAGCAATGATATTACTTTGACCAGCAAGCTCAGAGACGAGTACACGTTGCTTGTTGCCTACTAATTCAGGCTGAATATGTTCGTAAGTTTTTGAATCCTTCATAATAGCGGATACATGAATGCCGCCTTTATGGGCGAACGCAGCATTGCCGACGTAAGCTTGACCAACAGGCATGTGAACGTTGGCAATTTCACTAATATAACGAGCGGTATTCGTTAACGTACTTATTTTATTGTCGGGCAGACAATCATAGTTCATTTTCAACTGTAGATTAGGAATAATAGAGCATAGATTTGCATTGCCACAACGCTCACCATAGCCATTAATTGTACCTTGAACTTGAGTAGCGCCAGCACCAACGGCAGCAAGTGTATTGGCAACAGCTAACTCACAATCATTATGAGTATGAATACCAATCGGCACATTAAGCTCGGCTTTCACACGAGCAACAATCTCAGCGATTTCATTCGGAAGAGTTCCGCCATTCGTATCACAGAGAACTAGCCAATCGGCACCGCCTGCTTGTGCGCTTTTCAATGCTGCAATTGCATATTCAGGATTGTTTTTATAGCCATCGAAGAAATGCTCTGCGTCGTACATTGCTTCCATACTATGACGCTTCAGAAATGCGAATGAATCTTGGATCATCGCTAAGTTTTCTTCAAGCGTTGTTTGCAAGGCAATATGTACATGGAAATCCCATGCTTTACCGACTAGTGTTGCTGCAGGAACGCCGGACTCAATAATTCTGAGTAAACTAGCATCGTGTTCGGCAATACTATTTTTACGACGAGTACTTCCAAAAGCAGTCAGCTTGGCATTCAAATTCAACGATTTTACACGCTGGAAAAATTCAATGTCTTTTCCATTGCTACCTGGATTTCCGCCTTCAATATAGTTAACTCCTAAAGAGTCGAGCTTTTGAGCGATTTTAAGTTTATCATCTGCGGACAGGCTAATACCTTCACCTTGTGTACCGTCGCGCAGCGTCGTATCGAAAATAAATATTTTAGATGACATAATTAAGATTGACGCCTCCTTAAATGCTATATTTAAGTATTATAGCACTATCTCCATTTTAAGGGGTAGTTCAAAAAGCAGACTTTAATAACGAGGTGAATTTTTATCTATATTGACTCAAGCGAAATGGTTGTCTATTCTGATAATATAATATAATGATCGGTTTGCATACTTGTTATAATGATGGCGGTGAAATTAATGGAGCATGTTAATGAATATTATCCAGCAAAAGGGAGAGTAATTTTGCATTTAGATATGAATGCTTTCTATTGCTCCGTACATGAAGCGGAGGAACCGGAAATCTATGCAGGGAAAGCAACAGCTGTGGCTGGAAGTGTAGAGAAGAGGACTGGAATTATTGTTACCTGTTCCTATGCTGCTAGAAAACTTGGTATTCGTACAGGGATGAATGTACGAGAAGCGCTACGCATTGACGCAAACCTTATTCTAATTAGTCCGGACTTTGATTTGTACCGTCGATATTCAAAGGGGTTTATGTCGATTGCAAACCAATATACACCACTTATCGAACAAGTTTCCATTGATGAATGTTATCTCGACATTACTGGCTCGAAGTTATTTGGTACGCCACTTCATATTGCGGAAATGATGCAGGAGCGAATTAAACAAGAATGGAATCTTCCTTGTTCGATAGGAGTTGCCCCTAATAAATTATTAGCAAAGATGGCTTCTGATATGAAGAAGCCGAACGGGATTACTGTGTTACGTCGCAGAGATGTACCACAAATATTATGGGAAAAGCCCTGTGTTGAACTATTCGGAATTGGTCAGAAAACAGCAGAGAAGCTAAAAAAACTACACATTCATACGATCGGTGAACTTGCCAAAACGGAGGAGTCTTTATTACTTAAGTCTTTTGGCGTGATGGGTGCATGGATGAAGGATGCTGCTAACGGCATAGATCATAATGAAGTGAAGGCGGAACGGGAACTTAATAAGTCGATCGGACACACGACAACATTACCAGCAGATTTGACGAATAGCGAAGATATTAATCGCGTATTACTCAACTTATCAGATCAGACATCAAGAAGGTTACGCCATCAAGGGCTTGTAGCTGGAACGATACAAGTAACGATTCGAAAGCCTGACATGGCAACGATTACTCGCTCGTATACAATGGATACACCGACTCATAATATGGAGGAGATTCATAAGCAAGCATTACGATTGTTCGCGCAGCATTGGCGATATGGTGATCCTGTGCGCTTATTAGGTGTGACGTTGCAAAATTTACAGCCTTTACAATCATCTGCGATCCAGTTGGATCTGTTTAGTTATAATGAAGAACCGAAGAAGGAAGCACTTACGAAAGTGATGGACAAATTACGCGATAAATTTGGTGAAAGTGCTATATTGACGGCAGGGATGTTAAGTGATGATCCTTCCAGCCTCATTCGCGACAAAAAAAATCGTGGTACATCTCTTCAAAAACTCGAAAAAAATGATGAAAATAACGATAAAAGTAAGTAAGCAAATTAAATATTTTTGTGTTATAATGTTTTTTGATATATATACAGCTTTTTTTATTTTGCTTTCTGTGATTGAACTAGGAGGGAATGGCATTGGCTAAGTTTACTTGGGTTGATAAAGACACTTGTATCGCATGTGGTGCTTGTGGTGCAACTGCTCCCGACATCTATGATTACGATGACGAGGGTTTAGCAGAAGTTATTTTTGAAGGTGACGCTAACAAAGGGATTACTGAAATCCCTGAAGATATGTTTGAAGATATGCAGGACGCTTGTGATGGTTGTCCAACAGATTCTATTCGCATTGCTGACGAGCCCTTCAACGCTTAATAATATAGCGTAAAGTAACAGCCCTACTTCGCTTGCGAGGTAGGGCTGTTCGTATGTATACATATTATTAATTATGAGAACACAATAAGCAGTACAGAAATAATGATTACGACAACAACTGTAACGCCAACGGTCCAGAATAGAGCCTTTTTGTTAACCTCTTCTTTTGGTTTTACTTTCATTGTTGCTGGTTTGCGTTTAGGTGCGCTCATATTCATTCAACCCTTCTCTATCTTTATTGGAATACATGTGTGTCTATTGTAATGCTTTTAAGTTCGACTGGCAATATGATAGCGTCGTCATTGTGTCAATTCAGTGTAGAATACTTTCTTTTTTGTGTTAAAAAGGATACAATTATTGTTATAGCGGTGATACTGAAACGGAGTGGACTAGATGTTATATAGTAAAGTATTAAAACCTTTTTTCTTTAAGATGGACCCTGAAAGGGCACATCATCTTGTAATAGATGGACTTGCAATGGGAAGTAAAGTGCCTGGCGCGCTGGCAATTATGAATGGAATGTACGGTGTGAAGCCTTCAGCTCAATTGAAATCGAATGTATTGGGCTTAACTTTTGAACATCCTGTAGGCCTAGCTGCCGGTTTAGATAAAAATGGTGTATCAACAGATGGTTTTTCTAATATTGGATTCTCATTTGCTGAAGTAGGGACGGTTACTCCAAAGGCTCAAACTGGAAATGAACAGCCGCGTTTGTTCCGTTTGCCACCAGATGAAGCGCTTATTAATCGTATGGGCTTCAACAATGAAGGTGCCGAGGCAATGTCCAAATCACTGCAACATCGTAAACAACATAAAATGCCGATTGCTGTAAATATCGGAAAAAATAAAGTTACTGCTAATGAATTAGCGTATGAGGATTATTGTTCTTGTATTCGAACATTATATGATGATGGAGATTTCTTTGTTGTCAATATTAGCTCACCTAATACGCAAGGACTACGGGACTTGCAGCATGGTAATGAATTACATAACTTGCTAGTTCATGTTTGTGAAGAGATGGATATTCAAGCGCGTAAGCGTAAAGCTCCTGTCAAGCCGATATTTGTGAAGATTGCCCCTGATATGACCGATGAACAGCTAGAGCATACGGTTGCAACGATCCAGAATAGTCAAATATCTGGTATTATAGCTACGAATACAACATTATCGCGCGATGGACTTTCGCATCAGAATCAAGGGGAAACTGGTGGATTAAGTGGAATACCATTACGGGATCGTTCCACTGAAGTGATTCGCAAAGTGTATCAATTAACGAACGGAAATCTCCCAATTATCGGTTCAGGTGGAATCTTTACTGCTCAAGATGCATACGATAAGATTCGAGCTGGTGCTTCATTGGTAGAAATATATACTGCATTAATTTATAAAGGACCTGAAGTGTTGCGCGAGCTGACAGATGGTTTAAAAGAATGTCTACGTAGAGACGGCTTTAGTAATATTGCTGAAGCAATTGGTGCAGAACATCGATAAAACAGGAGGCGGCCAAATGGATGGCAGAGATTGGAGCCTATTTTTGCAGCCGTACGAGCAAGCGGTTGAAGAGTTGAAGGTAAAACTGAAAACGATGAGATCAGAATTAAAGGCTAGAGAGGATTACACGCCAATTGAATTCGTTACGGGACGTGTGAAAAGAATTTCTAGCATTCTCGATAAAGCAAAGCTATTGAATGTTAGTGAAGATCGACTGCATCTTGGAATAGAGGATATAGCAGGAATTCGTATTATGTGTCAGTTCGTAGATGATATTTATCGAGTAGCATCACTTATTCGTACGCGTAAAGATTTGAAATTAGTATATGAAAAAGATTATATTACTAATTATAAGGAAAGTGGTTATCGTAGCTACCACATGATTATAGAATATCCAGTGCAAACTGCGCTCGGACATACTCTTATATTAGCTGAAATTCAAATACGTACATTAGCCATGAATTTTTGGGCGACAATTGAGCATTCCTTGAATTATAAATATAAAAAGGCATTGCCTGAAGAAGTTCAACAACGTCTGCAAAAAGCAGCAGAAGCCGCATCTCAGCTAGATAATGAGATGACTAGTATTCGTAAGGAAATTTTGGATGCTCAGACGACTTTTGAAGATAATTCGAATGTCGTATCGTCCATACTTTGGGGCATTCAAAAATTATATACATTCCACGAGGTACGCTTAGCTGCGCAATATCAGCATAAGTTCAATGAATACTATGATATCGAAGATTATTGGGCATTAGAACAGCTATCGCTAGATCTTGCAGCAGAAATCGCGAAGGCCAAAAAGAATCAAAATCCATAATCTTTCCTGTTCGCTCATTATGCGAACAGAATTTGCTATGTTATATAAGAAAAAGCACCGCTTTGGCCAATATGGCTGAGGCGGTGCTTACTTTTCGTTATGGTTGCTTATATTTTACGTTAATCGCTTGCTTAATTTCGTCTAATGAACTACCGCTGTCCGACATTTCTATGACCATTTCCATCTCATGCTTACATACTCCACATGTTGTACTATGATCAGTCCATGTCACCGATCCGTCATCGGCAGGATGCTCCGCCCAATAACACCTTAGAAGTGAATCATGTGCCTCATCTGTCTCAGTACCGTCCATACAGCCACAATAGCAAGGAAGATCACCCATCATATGGGCATGTTCTCCAACATGACTATATAACTCAGAAGTAAGTTCTGTATGATTACTTAGGAAAGTAGGTAGTTCATCTGTTGCAGCGGTTGTTTCCCATGTTTCTGATCCAACCGTATGAATATGCTCTTCCTTGTCCATACCGCATGCTGCTAATAATGTAATTAGTGCGAAACCTACTAGAAATAGATACATGAATGAAGATGAATTACTTTCTTTCGATGGTGTGTGATTTGAATTTGTCGTTTGTTCAGTAGTTTCCATTATGAAACCTCTTTACTTATTATATTTTTCGAAAAATGCTTGGAAATCGCTAAGTGTAGCTCCTTCTGGAGAGCCCTCTGCCACGATACCACCTACGAGACGTTCAACTTCAACGCCATCTTCAAAAGCAATAAGTGTTGGTGTATATTCCACACCGTATTTCGCTTGATAGTTAGGGGATTCTAATAAGTTGAATTGCGGTAAGTCCATACCTAATTCATTAACGATGGGCATGATTTTCGGCGTTGTGTCTTTACAGTAATTACAGCTTGCTGAGAACATATAGACAACAAAATCTTCTTTATCCACTATCTTTTGATCTAGTTCTTCGGGTAAAATAATATTCTGGTAATCCGGATCGTTAAGTAATGCACGTGTTGCAGCATTGAGATCACTAGTAGGCTTATTATATAACGGGTTGTCCTTTTCTAGCTTTCCAATTGCAAAAATCCCTACTAGCAGTACTACAATAATTCCGATGTAGACGAATACCATGTTTGATTTTTTTTTCTTTTTATTATTCACTTTATGATTCCCTCCAACGTGTTTTTCAAGTACTTGTAAGTAATAATGTTACTTACTTACTTTTTTATATTATACACGATTTTATACGTAGATGAAATATTTCTACACTATTGGAGGAAACTACATGTACGTTCTCTCCAGAAATGAATTATGAAGCCATATGCTATGGGAATCGTGTATACTTACAATCAGAGGGTATATCTTCATTAGCGGGCTTGAAAGTCGTGCGTGCTGGCTGGTATATCGGCGAACTGAAAATGAAGGTTCGTACCTTCTCATCCACTAGCAATGGGGATACGCAAACAGGAAGCGATTAGAAGTGTTAACTTTGAAAGTGCTGCTGATTTGTTACCCCGTTATTTGAAAGGTGAAACGATATTTATTCAATCAGATCAGCTCACAATAAAGGATGGGGCCAAACAAAATGGCTACGTATTGATTTGTTTAGATCATTGTCCTGTAGGGTTTGGTAAATATGTAGATGGTATGATTAAAAATGAACTTCCAACAGGATGGAGACTGATATAGTGTTAGAAAAATTAAGAATAGACAAGCTACTTTCTCATGCAGGCTACGGTACGCGTAGTGAAATCAAAAAGGCAGTAAAAGCAGGTCGTGTATTCATTGATGGTGTGAAAGTTAAAGATAGTGGGATTATAGTTCAACCCAATACTCAAATGATAAAATTTGATGAAGAGCAGGTACAATATCGCTCAACAATTTATCTTATGTTGAACAAGCCTCAAGGGGTTATCTCAGCGACTGAAGATGGTCGCGAACGAACTGTAATTGATTTGTTGTTACCAGTAGATAAGCTGTTAAGTCCTTTTCCTGTAGGTCGTTTGGATAAAGACACGACAGGATTACTATTGCTAACGAATGATGGCCAGTTAGCCCATGAGCTACTGTCTCCGAAAAAACATGTAAATAAGACATATGAGGCTTTAGTGCTGGGGGAAGTTACTGAGGCAGACAAGATCGCTTTCGAGCAAGGTGTAACGTTTGATGATGGCTACGTGACTAAGCCTGCACAACTTACGATCCTCGATGGGTCACTGACTGATGAAGGACAATGTACTAGAATTCAGCTTACAATTACAGAAGGGAAATTTCATCAAGTAAAGCGAATGTTTCGGGCTGTAGGTAAGCAAGTATTAACTTTAAAACGATTGAGTATGGGACCATTATTATTAGACGAAAACTTACCTTTAGGTCAATATCGTGAACTAACGGATCAAGAAGTAGATTTACTCAGGCAGCATCGTGGAATAGGGAAATAATTTATGTCAAATATAGTTCCCATTTATTTGACATAAATTATAAATTAGTCGATAATTGTTAAGTGATATTGCTTAAAAGTAAATCGAGATACTTTGATGGTGCTAGAGTAATAGAAGGAAGGACTATAGTAATGAATTCAAGTTTGACAAAAAAGAATAGTATGATCCCTGAACTTTCGATAGTGAGAGCGATAGCGATTATTGGAGTATTATCCGTTCACTCGACATCGGTTGCGGTAAGTACTGGAATGATAGATTCTAATTTGTTTTTTCTATACAATTTCGCTAATATCTTTTTGAAATTTGGTACTACAACCTTTATTTTCTTAAGTAGTTTTGTTTTATTTTATAATTATTACTCAAGACCGATTACAAAGCAGTTAATAGGAAGCTTTTACAAAAAGAGAATGCTATATATTATTGTTCCATATATCGTATTTTCACTGTTTTATTTCTTCCTTAAATACTATCTTGGCTCAGCGGACCTTTCGATTGGTGAACTATTAACTAAGCTAGGGAATCAATTACTTAATGGAAATGCTCATGCTCATTTGTACTTTGTCTTTATAAGTATTCAATTTTATATTATGTTTCCACTTTTTCTATGGATTTTTCAGAAGAAACCGAAACTTACTAAATGGCTAATTGTAATTGGGATTCTCATCCAATGGAGCTTCATACTTATTAATAAGTATGGGTTGGAAACGCCAGTGCTTAGAAGAGGTAGCTGGTCATTGAGCTATTTCTCTTATTATTTCATGGGTGCATACATTGGAATCTACTTTAATGAGTTAAAACGATGGATCTTCGTAGCGAAGGATAACGTCACAAAAAAACGACTAACGATCTGGATTTCTACACTGTGTCTATGGCTAATTGCAGGACTATATCACGTCTATATTTACTATCAAATTCGTCAACATTCAACTAGATATAATACGACATGGATGGATTTCGTATGGAATGCACATGCACTATTAACAGCTATTGTGTTGCTACAACTCGCTTTTATATTGTACCGCAAGCTACCAAGTTTTATACGAGGATTCGTTACCCAATTGGGAGACTTTTCATTCGGGATTTATCTTTTCCACCCGTTCTTATTATTGATTTATCGTAAAATACCTCCAGTAACAGGTAATATCTATGTTCATCATCTTTGGTATTTAGGTGGATTTATAGTAGCATTAGTAGGATCATGGGTGATAGTTAGCTTATTCGCTAGATTTGTTCCGCATCATTGGATAGTGTTCGGCAAGTTACCGAAGATCAAACGTAAGAAGACCTTGATAGAGAAAGAACAAGGAGTTCAATTATAGAAAAGAATATGGAGTGGAGAGCATTGAGTAAACGGAAAATATCGATTATTGTTCTTATTGTCGCAATTGTAATTGTTTGTATTCCAAGTGTTTATGCTAGTCAAATGAAAAAGGATAAAATATATTATAAAAACAAAGTTATTGTCCTTATGTATCATCATATTGATAGAACAGAAAGCGGAGCAACGATTTCACCAGCTAGATTTGGCACTCATATGAAATTACTAGCTGAGAAGGGCTATAATGTTATTAGCATTGAGCAATTTGCTGAATTTATGAAGAAGAAGGAAAAAGTACCTAATAACGCGGTAGTTATTACATTTGATGATGGCTATGATAGTTTCCGTCAATACGCGGTGCCTATTATGGATAAATATAATATGGTAGCAACTCACTTCATTATTGGTAAAAGTTCTGATCTGCATAATGTCAAAACTGCTCACTTGACGTGGGAAGATATGCGGGATATGAAACAGGCTGGCCATAGCTTCTATAGTCATACATATGACCTCCATGATTACGGTCCACTTAATGAAGATGCAAGTAAAACAGGTCCAAAGCTATCTAATCCTTTATACTTAGCGGATAAAGGAAGAGTAGAGACAGATCAGGAATATCTAGCACGTATAACTGAAGATTTATCACTGATTGAGAACCGTTTGAAAGAAGAGTTGAATAATGAGTATCAGATAATTGCCTTCCCTTTTGGTTCATTTAATGAAAAATCCAAAAAGGTACTGTCTGATCTTGGTGTCTCATTATTCTTGACGACTCGTCCAGGAATTAATAAGCCTGGAAGCGACGAAGTATATCGTATCAATGCTGGAACACCGAAATTGACAGCGAACAAGTTTTTAGAAAGACTTAAAGAATTTCACAACTAATTATCAGTAATGATGTACGTTAAAAACAGTCTAATGCGGAGGATTATCCTTGAGCGTTAGACTGTTTTTGTTGTTGGGATACGATGCTTAATACTTCTGCGGCAAAAAAATCTAGTAAAGTAGGAATATATTAGAATCTGAACGCATTAAATATAAGAGATTCACCACTGAATCAGTGTGGATACTACTTATACATGTGGAGGAAAATATAATGGCAAAAAATAAACGAGGAAAATTATTATATAAACAACCTCAACGCAGTCGAGGTATTTGTCCGATTTGTCTAGCTACGAGAATAAAGCTACTTGAGACTCAGAAAAAATCAGACGGTACAGTGCTTAAAGTGTGTAAACGTTGTGTGCATGCATCCCAAGCTAGAGTGGAAGCTGCGCTAGATGTGACTGCTCCAATTGCATTCCGCAGAAGACATAAGACAGTATTTCATCAGTTGAAAGCGCAGTAATCAACATAAGCATTAAAGAACTAATCACTTTAATGGAAATATAAAGCGGGCTATCCTATCGTCATGACAAATGATGGGGTAGCCCGCTTTAAGTTGAAACCTATATTAGTGGATAAATTTGAAGTTTATTCCAAATGGATGATCTAGATCATGAAGTTACGTAATAATGGTCCAATTGTTCTCAACATGGGCATGAATAACTGGATGCTCTCGTAAGTAAGTAGCGATCACTTCTGTCATATCAATCTGCATATCAGAAATAACAGGACAGCTTGAAAAATAAGGGAAGTTTCCTGCTCCTGTAGCACGATAATTATTCATGACTACGTGGAAGATTTCCATAGGTTCAATCGGAAGTTCGTTAATTGTAGCTTGAACAATTCTAGAACCAATCGGCTTCGATATATCTATCGTATAGTTAATCCCTTCCCACATATCATAATTGTAAGGTTGTGCTTTAGGGTAAAGGAATGAAGGAGCTACAGTAATTTCCCCATTTTCCAATGAGAAATAGGAAGCACATTGCTCTAAAGCTAATAATAACTTTTCCCCTGTCACAGCAAGAACTTTAAGTGTGTTCGGATATATATAATTTGTTACAATATCACGCATTGTAACAATTGGCTTAAAGCCACCTGGTTGATCGTGAAATAATGAAGTGCAAGAGATTGGAGCACCTGTAACATCCATTTGAAGCTGTTGAAGAAACTGTACGTATGGATGCTTATGAATTCGTACATCCAATGCATTCTCATAGAGCATAATTCCTTGAACAGTAGCAATTGGTTCGTCGAGCCATTGTTCTGTCACATTATGCAAGTCAATTACTGAAGCTACAACTTTAGGATGAAGATGGTCGTATTCATCAATCGATATTAAAGTCGGTTCATGATGAATTTGAATAACTTTATCTTTCTCGATCGTCAAATCTAACATAATCCGACCTACTTTTACCGCTCTCGATCCAGGCTGCACAATTGATTTTCCATAAGCTTTTGTGCTAATCTCACGATGTTGGTGTCCAGTAATTAATATATCAAAATCAAGTTGTTGCAACATCTGAAAGCCTTGATTCTCGCCAGAATCAGTTTCCTCTAATTCTCCGGTCTCTAATGAATGTGAAAACCCACCGTGATAACTAATAACCGATACATGTACTTTTTCTTGCTCCTTCATAACCCCAAGCCAATAAGTCACTGATGACAACGCATCATCAATTTGCAGTCCTGTTAAATGAGCAGGATCTTCCCAAGTCGTAATGAAATGTGTCGTTACGCCAACGACTCCAATACGTACGCCATCAACTACAAATATTTGATAAGGCTTAACCCAATTTGTGCCATCCTCGTTTCTAATATTACAGCTGAGCCAAGGGAATTTTGATTGTTCAATGATGCGATTTAAATTATCCATTCCATAATTGAATTCATGATTTCCGAATATTGCTGCATCGTAATCAAGTTCATTGACAGCTTGAATAATTGGATTGGATTCTAACGGGCGATAAGCTTGTTGGAAATAGGTAAGTGGACTTCCCTGAATAAGATCACCGTTATCAATCAATATGGTTGGATAGGAGGAACGTAGCTCTTCTATTCGGGTGGCTAATTGAGCAAGACCAAGTGGCTCATGCACACCACGGTATGCTGTAGGCATCATATATCCATGAACATCACTTGTAACGAGTAATTGAATCTTGTGTGACGACATTCGTTCACCTCTTAGTTCTTTATTGAATATGAAATGTTCTTCTAATTATAAGATCTAAAGTTGATCACACCTTAATTTTACAAAAAAATATTATTTATTATGAATGTCCTAATATTAATCAAAAATTAAGATGGGGATGACATTCCGCTTACAAATAATTGTTATATTACTCTAGTATTAGAAAACTAGGAGGGAAATATCGATGAGAAAATTAGGAATCGGATTAAGCTTATTAATGATTATTGTATTGTTAGCGGCATGTGGGGGCAATAACAACGGAACTGCTACAAATGGAGGAAAAGACAAAAAAATAGATAAGCTATCTATAAGCTTCGTTCCTTCTCGCGATCCACAAGAAATCATTACGGCAACTGAGCCTTTGAAAGAATTATTGAAAACGGAACTTACCGCACAAGGTTATGAAGTAGGGACGGTGGATATTACAGTAGGAACGAACTACGAGGCTGTAGGAGAAGCGTTATCCGCTGGAACGACAGATGTAGGATTAATTCCCGGCGGTACTTACGTGCTTTATGATGACGGTGCAGAAGTAATTCTCACTGCAACACGTGCCGGACTAAATAATGATTCAGATAATCCGGTAGATTGGAATAAAAACGAACCGACAGAAGGAACAGAAGTACAAGCTACTTCCTATCGCGCGTTATTAATCGCTGGTCCTTCAGAAAAAGGTCAAGCATTAGCGGCAAAAGTTAATGCTGGAACAGCTTTAACTTTTGAAGATTTGAATGATGTCTCATGGAATGTTATGTCTTCATCTTCTCCTGCTGGTTACATTTATCCGGCACTATGGTTGCAGGAAAACTTTGATAAAACGATTACTGATCTTTCTAAAGTTGTCCAAGCAGATTCATATGCAAATGCATTTGCCCGATTAGCTCTAGGCCAAACAGATGTAATGGTCACTTATGCGGATGCTAGACGTGACTATGTTGACACATGGAATTTAGAATATAATCGCAAGGCATCGATATGGGAAGAAACTGATCTAATAGGGGTAATGCCGGCGATTTATAATGACACAATTAGTGTAAGTAAAAACTCGGCAATTATGAATGATGATCTAAAGGCAGCACTACAACAAGCATTTATTAATATCGGTAATTCGGAAGCAGGGAAAGAAGTCATTGCGATCTATAGCCATGGTGGATATCAGATTGCAAAAGATAGTGATTACGACAATGAGCGAAAAGCACAAGAGCTTGTACAACAATTGCAGTAGTAGGATCTATTAACTTAATACTAGGGGGAAATGAGAACGATACTATATGTTCTCATTTTTTCAATGATTGGAGAGTCAAATAATGATCCAATTTGATCATGTTAACAAGCAATATCCGAATGGCTACCAAGCGTTAAAAGACATAAATCTATCCATCGAACAAGGAGAATTCGTAGCCATAATCGGATTATCTGGCGCAGGGAAATCTACATTGTTACGTTGCATAAATCGTATGCATCACATTACGGATGGTTCTTTGAAAGTGAACGGTACGGAAATAAAGCAGCTTAAAGGAATAGAAATTCGTAAGTTAAGACGTAGTATCGGCATGATTTTTCAATCTTTTAATTTAGTGACTAGAATTTCAGTAATCAAAAATGTGTTGGTAGCTTTTGTTCCTGAGATATCTTGGTGGAGAAAACTTCTTGGCGTATTTAGAGAGGAAGAGAAAAAGAAGGCTTTGATGGCTTTAGACCGGGTGTCTATACTTGATAAAGCTTTCGTCCGAGTAGACCAGCTATCAGGTGGGCAACAGCAACGAGTTGCACTTGCAAGAACGTTAGCACAGCATCCGAGTATTATACTTGCTGACGAGCCAGTCGCATCATTAGACCCGATCACTGCCCATCAAGTCATGGATGATTTCAAAAGAATCAATGAAGAGATGAATATGACCATACTTATTAATATTCACCATGTTGATTTAGCGCTTGCTTATGCGTCTCGTGTCATTGGTATTCGCGCAGGTCAAGTCGTATTTGACGGAACTGCTTCAGAGGTGAATGATGAGGTGTTGCAATATATTTATAACGGGAAAGTTGAGGAGGGGGCTTAGCATAGCATGCAAAGTAGTAAGTTGTTAACTAGAACGATTACTTTACCTAATGGAAAAGTCGTATATGAACGTCGTTCATTATTTCTATTATATCTCATTGTTTCGTTAGTTCTGATCTATTACTCGATTCAATTAACAGGCTTTAATATGGAGATTTTATTGAGGAGAATTCATGAATTTTTTGTTATTCTTCGAGATATGATTCCACCGACTTGGGGGTATATGCCACAATTATGGACACCACTTATTGCAACGATCAAGATGTCACTTTTTGGCTCACTACTGGGTTCATTATGTGCTCTGCCACTTGCAATATTAGCTTCAAGCAATATTAATGGTCTGAAGTGGCTATCAATAACGATGAAGTTCATACTCAGTTTGCTACGGACTCTTCCTACATTAGTCGTTGCATTGATTGCTACATTCGTATTTGGACTAGGAACAATGGCAGGTACTGTTGCTATTTTTCTATTCTCTATCGCTTATGTAGGGAAATTATTATATGAACAAATTGAAAATGCAAATATGGGCGCATATGAAGCGATGCATGCTATGGGGTTAACGACAGTTCAATCGTTCCGTTATGCGATATTTCCACAAGTTCTCCCGAACTATTTGTCTACATCTCTATTCTGCTTTGAAGGCAATGTTCGATATGCGGCAATTCTTGGTTATGTAGGTGCAGGTGGTATTGGATTAATGTTGAAAGAAAGTATAGGGTGGAGAAACTACAGTAACTTGGGGATGATTCTTATTATGCTTGTTATAACAGTATATATTATTGAGTCTATTAGTGAATATTACCGCAAAAAACTGACGTAGGAGAAACGCAATGAATGCGATTGATAAGCAATACTTAAATCGGCCGACGATGACTTGGATGCAAATTGTCTCAACGCTTGTTGTAGTTTTATTATTTCTTTGGTCGACATCAGCAATACAATTGAATAATTTGACGGCGAATGGGCTTGAAATAGCAGAAAATATATTGAAAGGTCTAGTTAATCCAGACCTTGATCTACTTTTTAACTTCACGCAAAAAGGTGTCCCATATTTGTTGCTGGAGACGATGGCAATTGCTTTACTTGGTACGATTGTTGGGGGCGTACTAGCGATACCACTTGCGTTTCTATCAGCATCTAATATCGTTCCCAAGCCAATATCCATTATTGTTCGATTTATATTAATAATCATTAGAACGATACCTGCAATTGTGTACGGACTTATGTTCATTCGTGTTACAGGTCCAGGTCCGTTTACAGGTGTACTTACTATGTCACTGACAAGTATCGGTATGCTCTCTAAATTATATGTTGACGTTATAGAGGATCTTGATACTTCAGTATTAGAATCAATGGAATCAATCGGCTGTACGACCATTGAAAAAATAAGGTTCGGCATTATTCCGCAGCTAACAGCGATGTTTCTATCTATCTTTATATATCGCTATGATATGAATTTACGGGATGCAGCGATACTCGGAATAGTAGGAGCGGGTGGTATCGGAGCTCCTTTAATTTTTGCTATGAATTCATATCGTTGGTCTGAAGCTGGCTCAATACTCATTGGCCTAATGATACTGATTCTAATTATTGAAATGATATCTAATAAAATAAGAACAAAACTAGTCCAAGGCTAGTTAACTTAATGCGCCCTTACGATTTCATGGAATGTATCAATTCTACATGAAATTGTAAGGGCGTATTTGCATTATGGGTCTCTTTATGATTCTATTTGCATGGTTCCGTAGACAAGAACGAGTGTTTTTTGTGTTTGGCTTATTGCTGAATGGTATAAGCAGCAATTTTCTGAAAAAGTTTTGGTCGTAACGACATATGTTATATCAGCATTAATGATAGTTACTTTTTTTACAAAGCCAGTATTTTTTCAAGTGCTTTACTTTAACGTATTATATATTGGTATTGCTTTAGTAGCTTATTTTATCGTGTTAATTATGAGAGGATTCTTCACTGGTAGTAAGCGTGATTTTGTTAATATGGTAGGATTAATTCTTGTAAGTGCAGGTTCATTGAACGATTCCTTAATTCAACTTAATGAAACACTAGATGAAACGGTTAATCGTCGAACGGAGGAATTGCAGAAAGCGAATGAATTGTTAGAGAAGCAAGCGTTGCACGATGGCTTGACTGTTATCTATAATCGACATCGCTTTAGCCACACAAAATAATAGGGATGCCTTCTCACTCTTCATTACGAAGCTTGAGAAGGCATCCCTATTTGTATTATTTATTTACGGCGAGTGCCGCTACTTCTTGAACTGCTTCTACCGCCAGAACGTCCACCGCTTGAACGATTGCTACTAGAGCTATCACCGCGCGAGCTAGTGCTGTTACGAGAAGAACCATATGATTTGCCACCAGAAGGCTTAATACCTTGAGCAAGCTCTAGATCAGATTTTGAAATGCCCCAAGGGTTAGTATTGTCTTTGGCTCTTGGCTTAGACGCTTCAGAAGAGGCTGATGCAGAAACCGGGCGAGGGAATACTTTACCACTCCGTTCCGCTGGTCCTTTGCTATTGCGCTCAGCAGATCCTCTGCCAGTGCGTTCTGAAGATCCTTTACCGCCTTTGTTGAAGCGATTAGAATCGTTTCCATTACTACGACCTCTAGACTCATAGCCGCTACCAGGTTTGCTCTTTCTATTACGGTCACGAGAGCCTTGACGATCTTCGCTATATTGACGCGGAGCAACTTCAAGTCCATCAACTCTACGAAGTGGTAATCGAGCTGAAATACCACGTTCGATCGCTTCAAGCTTCAATCTATCATGTTGTGTTACGAAAGTAATGGCAGTGCCAGTATGACCAGCACGACCAGTACGACCGATACGATGAATATAACTTTCAGCATCTAGTGGAATATCGTAGTTGTATACATGAGATACACCTTCAACGTCTAGTCCACGAGCAGCAACATCAGTAGCTACTAATATTTGCAGTTTCATATCGCGGAACTTCTTCATAACTTGTTCACGCTTCGCTTGTGTCAAATCACCATGTAACTCATCTGCATTATAGCCTGCATCCTGCAAAGCTTCTGTGAGCTTTTTGGCACGAAGCTTCGTACGGCAAAATATAACTGCAAGAAAAGGACTGGCCGTTTGTAATAGATGTAGAAGAGCATCCTGCTTCTCGCGATCTGTTGTTTCGATAGCACGCTGCTTAATGTTATCAAGCGTTACGCGCTCTGATTTAATATGAACGTTGATAGCATTTTTCGAATATTGTACCGCTAATTTGCGAATTGCTTCTGGCATAGTTGCCGAGAATAGCATCGTTTGTCTTGCTTTTGGCGTCTGCATAATAATGGACTCTACCTCAGGAAGGAAACCCATATGAAGCATTTGATCGGCCTCATCCAGTACAAGGTGAGAAATTTTACCGATATTGATACTACCTCTTCGCATATGGTCCATTAGTCGTCCAGGTGTTGCAACGATAATATGAGGTGCGTTTTTCAGTCTTTTTACTTGAGCGGCAACATCTTGTCCACCGTAACAAGCAAGTACAGTAGAGCCAATGCTGCTCGCAAGTTTTTTAACTTCGGCAGTAATTTGAATAGCTAATTCACGTGTTGGTGTAAGAATTAATGCTTGGACATGATCCTTGTCGGGGCGGATCAACTGTAGAATAGGAAGTGTGAAAGCTAATGTTTTTCCTGTTCCTGTTTGTGCTTGGGCAATCATATCTATACCATTGAGTAGTTCAGGTATAGCAGTCTTTTGGATAGGAGTCGGCTCGATAATTCCTTGTAGCTTTAACTGCTCCGCAAGCTGCTCTGCTACTCCTAATTGGGTAAATGAATTTGTCATTAATTGATATCCTCATTTCTACTTATCTTTTGATAGTATACCAGTTGTAATCAAGAAGTGCATCATATGCTTTCATATGGTATGCTAAACTATAGGGATTTTTATGCGAATAATAAGAATCGACAGATTTAATGAGTAACTTTTCTGTTTTTTTGAAGTATTATTGTAGGTGGAGAAGAGTATCAAGAGGCGATGAAAAGTTAGCTATATGCTTCCGTAGTGACTTTTCATTACAAGAAGAGTATCAAGAGGCGATGAAAAGTTAGCTATATGCTTCCGTAGTGACTTTTCATTACAAGAAGAGTATCAAGAGGCGATGAAAAGTTGTAGGAGGCGTTATGTATCGCTTTTGGTATTACCAGAGCTGAATTAGAAGGCTGGAAAGCGGCTGTTGAACAAGGTCATATCGCGTATTTGACGCATTATTGGCTAGATGAAAGATTTCCTGAAGCGCGAACGGTTACGAAGGTTGGCTGTAAGGACATTTCCAAATTAGTCGCTTGGTGTGAGCATTTTCAATTGAATCCGCTATACATTCATTATAGAGACCGCTACCCGCATTTTGATTTAGTTGGACCGTATCAGTATGAGGTGTTGAAAGCCGTTGGATTGCATGATCATATTTCCCGTTTTCATCTACATAAGAGCAATGAATAAAATGTGGAAAATAAAATTGGAAAGTTTGGTGTAGCATATGTTCTACCGAATCTCTCAAGTGGCCTTAGTAGCAGTGCTTACCTGTTTGGCGGGAATTAACTATACGTGGTATTCATGGTTTGATTATATGCTTTTAGGTATAGGTAAAGGCTTTTTATTACAAAGCTTAACGATATGGGGCTATGCCTCAATAGTGCTTGGAATTCTAGTGTTTGGGACATTGGCGTTTCGTAAGGTGATTAATGTTATTATGATCGATAAGCCATTAGAAATATTTATGGCGATTATATTTGTTATTCAATTGCCAATATTAAGCTTATGGTTTATGGCTGTAATTATGCAAGGGGCAGAAGCTTTAATCGGAGTAGTGGTACATTCTACTTTATTAATAATGATTGGATACAGGTTTTTGACAAGTCACCGTACACCTCGAAAACAGAAAGATCAGCAACAAGAAGAGGCAAGCGACTTGACACTATAGTATTCGATTTATATAATCAGATTATCTGTAAATATGTAATGCGTAGATGAGGAGTAGTACAATCGATATCAAGATCCCAGAGAGCCGGCAGTTGGTGCAAGTCGGTACTTGATCGAACGGAACTCGCCTCGGAGCAGTGTATGAATGTGATCTATAAATACACCGTATACCTGCGATAAAGGTGAAAAGTGAGTAGTAGATCAAGTAGATCACTACTAACTAGGGTGGTACCACGTGAGCATATCCTCTCGTCCCTAGCGTTAATCCGCTAGGGATGAGAGGATTTTTTTATAGAAGATGCTTCAAAAAGCGGATTTTGATAACGATGGTTATGCTGACGTAGCGTATTCGGCATCGCATCTGAAACGAACTTGGAAAGTACGGTTCGCGTGTACGTAGTAATGTACACTTGCGCTTCCGTCTTTCTCAAGTAACGTTCCACCTGCTCGGTTCTGAAAGCCCACTTTTTGAAGCTTCCATTGAAGCCTCGTGCTAAGGCTGGTCGCTTGTGTACTCGTGCCGTACACCTTGCTGGGTATTGCTTTGTTGACTGAAAAGATACGTTATAAACAAAAAGATTAGCGAATGCTTGCGATGTAACTTTTCATTAACTGAGAAGTTACATCGTGAAGACAATGAAAAGTTTTAGGAGGAATTCACAATGAATACAGAGCAATCACGTAATGGATATAGTCCGTTAACGATTGAACCAAAGTGGCAACAATATTGGGATGCCAATAAAACATTTAAGACGGGTGAAGATAAAGATAAGCCTAAGTTCTATGCACTAGATATGTTCCCTTATCCATCAGGATCAGGTCTACATGTAGGGCATCCTGAAGGTTACACGGCGACAGACATTATGTCTCGCTACAAAAGAATGCAAGGCTATAACGTCCTTCATCCAATGGGCTGGGATGCATTCGGCTTACCTGCTGAGCAACATGCTTTAGATACTGGCCAACATCCTCGCGATATTACGTTTGTAAATATCGATAATTTCCGTCGTCAGATCAAATCTCTAGGCTTTTCGTATGACTGGGATCGTGAGATTAGTACTACGGATCCTGAATATTACAAGTGGACACAATGGATTTTCATCCAACTTTACAATCGTGGTCTGGCTTATGTTGCAGAAGTTCCAGTTAACTGGTGCGAAGCGCTTGGTACGGTTCTAGCCAACGAAGAAGTTATCGATGGTCTGAGCGAACGTGGTAATCATCCAGTTGTTCGTAAGCCAATGCGTCAATGGGTATTGAGAATTACAGAATATGCTGAACGTTTACTTGAAGATCTTGAAGAGCTTGATTGGACGGAAAGTATTAAAGATATGCAGCGTAACTGGATTGGTAAGTCTACTGGTGCGGAAGTGACTTTCCCAATTGAAGGCTACGATGAATCACTAGTTGTATTTACAACTCGTCCAGATACATTATTCGGTGCAACGTATTGCGTATTAGCACCAGAACATGAGTTAGTTGCTCAAATTACTTCTGCTGAGCAACAAGATGCAGTTAAAACGTATCAAGAGCTAGCTTCGCGTAAGAGCGATCTTGAGCGTACAGATCTTGCCAAAGAAAAAAGCGGTGTATTTACGGGGGCATATGCAGTAAACCCTGTGAATGGAGCTAAAGCTCCGATCTGGATTGCTGATTATGTTCTTGCAGGATATGGTACTGGTGCAATTATGGCTGTTCCTGGTCATGATGCTCGTGACTATGAATTTGCCAAACAATTTGACCTTCCGATTATCGAAGTTGTATCTGGTGGCAATGTAGCTGAAGAAGCTTATGCTGGCGATGGTCCACATGTTAACTCTGATTTCTTGAATGGTCTTAACAATGCGGATGCGATGGCGGCAATGATCAAGTTCCTTGAAGAGCATGGTAAAGGGGCAGCAAAAGTAACGTATCGTCTACGTGATTGGTTGTTCTCTCGTCAACGTTATTGGGGAGAGCCGATTCCAATTCTTCACCTTGAAGATGGCACGATGAAAACTGTTCCTGAAGATCAATTACCATTATTGCTTCCAGATATGGATGCAATTAAACCATCAGGTACTGGTGAGTCACCACTTGCTAACGTAACGGAATGGGTGAACACGATTGATCCAGAGACAGGTATGAAAGCACGTCGTGAGACGAATACAATGCCTCAATGGGCTGGTAGCTGCTGGTATTACCTTCGTTATATCGATCCGAAGAACAATGAGCAGCTTTGTTCGCCTGAGAAGCAAGCGGAGTGGCTTCCAGTTGATCTATATATCGGTGGCGCTGAGCATGCTGTACTTCACTTGCTGTACGCCCGTTTCTGGCACAAAGTACTATACGATATCGGGATCGTAAATACGAAGGAGCCATTCCAAAAATTGGTTAACCAAGGTATGATCCTTGGTACTAATAATGAGAAAATGTCCAAATCTCGTGGTAATGTTATTAATCCCGATGAGATTGTTAATGAGTATGGGGCAGATACACTACGTATGTACGAAATGTTTATGGGACCGCTAGAAGCAACAAAGCCATGGAGCTCTAATGGTGTTGAAGGCTCTTACCGTTTCTTAGGTCGTGTATGGCGTCTATTCGTAACAGAAGGTGGAGAGCTTAATCCACGTATTTCTGATGATGCGCAAGCTAGTGATGCATTTATGCGTACATGGCATCGCTCGATTAAGAAAATTACTGATGATATGGATCATTTACGTTTCAATACGGCGATTAGCCAAATGATGATTTTCGTTAATGAGGCATATAAAGCAGAAGTTCTACCACGTAAAGCAATGGAAGATTTTGCGCAAATGATTTCACCACTTGCTCCGCATATATCTGAAGAACTATGGGAATTGCTTGGACACACAGGTACAATCACATACCAATCGTGGCCAACCTATGACGCAGCTTGGACTGTTGACCAAGAGGTCGAGATTGTTGTTCAAGTTAACGGTAAAATTGTCGAGCGTCTGTCAATCGCAGCTGATCTTGATCAAGCAGCGATGGAAGCAGAAGCAAAAGCGTTACCGAAAGTTGCAGAACTGATCGAAGGCAAAACGGTTCGTAAAGTTGTTGCAGTAAAAGGTAAGCTTGTTAATATCGTAGCTAATTAGTACAAAAAGAGATGGCGGACAATAATTATTGTCCGCCGACCTCTTCTTTATCAAATGTTTGATTGACTACTTCTAAATCCTCGTAATATTTGGCGTGTGTCGTCCTAATTAACTGATTGAAAATGCCAGTTGTTTCTTTGTTGAGCATATGGAGTGCCTTTGCAGTAATTCCACCAGGCACAGCAACCCGCTTTTGAACCTCTTCTGTGGTCATACCACCTTCAGTAAGGAGTAATCCTGTCCCAAGCAGCATATTGCTGGCAATTTTCATTGCCCCTTCTCTTGAAATTCCAGTTTCCTCCACCGCAGAATCAATAAACTGTTGCAGTAAAAAGGCGAAAAACGCAGGGCCACAGCTTGAAATATCCGAAACAATTCTAGTATAGCTTTCCTCAATTTTGATTGGCTCACTTATATAAGAAAGTAATTTTTCTAATTTTACTCGATAGCTCTCTTCGATTTGCTTCCCATAAATACAAAGCGTAGCGCCACTCCACATTTTATTCGTAATGCTCGGTATTATTTTGGCTACTCTACAATTTAATTCTCCTTCAAGATGAGATAATAGAACAGGACTCGTAATGGAAACGATAATTTGCTCCTCATGCACATAAGGCTTAATTTCCGAAATTACTGTGGCGAATTCATGAGGCTTAATGCATAAAAACACAATGTCAGTTTCACAGACAACATGTACATTATTACTTTCAACTTCAATACCGGGGTATTTATATGCTAATGCTTGAGCTTTCGCTATACTTCGATTGCTTACTTTAATTTGTATCGGTTCAACTGCTTCCGATAAAATAAAAGATTCAATCAATAGGCTCCCCATACTTCCTGCTCCGATAAATCCAATTTTCATCGCGATAACCTCCTAAAACTTTTCGAACGAATTATATTTACTTCTATGCAGCGAAAAGTTACCTCGTAAGTATAAGCAATTGTGAACGTGACGAAAGCTCTATTCTTTTATTTAACGTATTCCCTATGGCTTGTATGTTATGTCAATAAATAATGACAGAAGGTTGTGATTGTATTGAAACAAGATGGAACAAATATGTCACCATTAACATTTATCATGATCGGAATGCTCGTAACGGGGTTATTATTAGTAATTGTTGCGATTTTTGTGCAAGTTTCTGGAAATGAAAAAGTGGATGATGTATCGTTAACAGTTCTAATCGAAGAGCAAATTAAGGGGCAAGAGGAAGCTATTGGCGAACTTATATTGAATAAAGCGGATAATGAGGAACAACTAGCTGACCCTACAGCTAACAGAGCGGTAAGCGTAGAACAAAGCAATAGTGCAATAACTGATGTTGATTCTACGACAAATTCAACGAACACAAGCATTGTTGTAGAAGAAATAATAAGCGCACCACAATCTAATAAAATAGATATCAATACAGCTACAGTCGACCAACTACAACAGTTGAAAGGTATTGGTCCTTCAAAAGCAGCCGCGATTATTGCAGATCGAGAACAAAAAGGGAAGTTTAAAAATATTGCTGACATTAAACGAGTGAAAGGTATTGGCGAAAAACTTTATAGTGGAATAGAAGAAAGTATTGTAGCAGAGAGATAGTTCGGTCATAATGGAATTGGAAGCAGTTACAAAAAAAAGTTTACGCTTACGAAGAGACTTTTTATTAACTTAAGAAGTTATTCGAGAAGCGACAAAACGTTTAGGAGGAATTATTTATGACTGAAGAAAAGAAACTTTCCCTTGAAACGATATCGGTACACGGTGGTCAAACGATTGATCCAACAACGATGTCACGTGCAGTACCAATCTATCAAACGACATCTTATGGATTCCGAGATACAGACCATGCGGCTAATCTATTTGGACTTGCCGAGTTTGGTAATATTTACACACGAATTATGAACCCAACATCAGATGTATTCGAAAATCGTGTAGCGCAACTTGAAGGCGGAGCAGGTGCGCTAGCGGTTTCTTCTGGACAAGCAGCGATCACATATTCAATCTTCAACATCGCTGGTGCAGGAGATGAAATCGTATCAGCAGCTAGTTTATACGGTGGTACATACAATTTGTTTGCCCATACATTTAAAAAGTTAGGTATTACAGTGAAGTTCGTCGATCCATCTGATCCTAACAATTTCAAAGCTGCAATAACTGACAAAACAAAAGCTGTTTTTGCAGAAACGATCGGTAATCCGAAAGGCGATGTTATTGATATCGAAGCGATAGCAGCGGTTGCTCATGAGCATGGTATTCCGCTTATTGTAGATAATACATTCCCAAGTCCATATCTATGCCGTCCGATTGAACATGGCGCCGATATTGTCGTTCATTCTGCTACGAAATTTATTGGAGGTCATGGTACATCTATTGGTGGTATTATCGTTGACAGTGGTAAGTTCGACTGGGCAGCAAGCGATAAGTTCCCAGGGTTGAATGAACCAGATCCTACCTATAACGGCATTGTATATACAGAAGCGCTTGGACCAATCGCTTATATTATTAAAGCTCGTGTGCAATTGTTGCGTGATATGGGGGCTGCATTATCTCCGTTCAATTCATTCTTGTTATTACAAGGTCTTGAAACATTACATTTGCGTATGGAGCGCCATTGCTCGAATGCACAAGCAGTAGCTGAGTATTTGGAAGCACATGAAGCGGTTGAGTGGGTGAACTATCCAGGCTTACAAAGTCATCCTTCCTATGAATTAGCTCAAAAGTATTTACCTAAAGGTCAAGGGGCAATTATGACTTTTGGCATTAAAGGCGGCATAGAAGCAGGTAAAAAATTAATTAATGCCGTTGAACTATTCTCTCATCTTGCTAATGTTGGTGACTCTAAGTCACTTATTATCCATCCTGCTAGTACGACGCATCAGCAGTTGAGTGCAGAAGCACAAGCAGCAGCAGGTGTTGAGGCCGGAATGGTCCGTCTTTCTGTTGGTACGGAAGGTATTCAGGACATTATCGCTGACCTAGAGCAAGCAATTGCAGCAAGCCAACAAGCGTAGTCATTGCTTCGGTTACTTTCTTTGCAAAAATGTTCGCTCAGCGCTTATAATAGAGCAATATATTATAGTGCACGTTCAAAAAGTGGGCTTTCAGAACCGAGAAGATGAAACGCTACTTGAGAAAGGCGGAAGCGCAAGTGTACGTTATTGGTACACGCGAACCGTACTTTCCAAGTTCGTTTCATATTCGATGTCGACTATGCTTCATGCATGACTTCGTTATCAAAGTCCGCTTTTTGAACATCCTCTTATAGTGGACATGCAGCAGGGGAAGGAAGATTATTATGTTGGTCAATAGTAAAGAATCGGTCCGTAAAGACTGGGATACCTACTTTATGGACATCGCCTATATGGTTTCAACTCGTTCAAGATGTCATCGTCGTCATGTGGGATCTGTACTTGTTCAAGGCAAGAAGTTATTAGGAACTGCTTATAACGGTGCTCCGATGGGAGTGGAAGATTGTGAAGAAGCTGGTTGTATGATAATGGAAGAATATGAGGTTGTCGTTGATGATCAAGGTATTGAGCAAATGATCAAAAAACAACGCTGCATCCGCACCATTCATGCTGAACAAAATCTACTGCTGTTCACTGATCGGATAGACCGAGAAGGTTCAGTCGTCTATGTGACGGATCAACCATGCTGGACATGTGCTAATATGCTTGCGAATAGCGGAGTTAAAGAAATCGTATATCATCGACCGTATAAAAAAGATGATATTAAAGTTCGTCACTTAATGGAGCAAGTAGGAATTCTTTTCCGCTGTCTTGATCGCTATGAGCCACCTGCACATGCTGCGATGGAAATTCAGCAATAATACAATTATATTTTGTAATAGGAAGAACCTAATCACTACTCTTTGGAGTGGCTGATTAGGTTCTTTTTTTGTTGGGAGGCAAGGGTCAATGATGAATACACGACCAATTATAGTGATTACAAGTTGCTGGTTGCTTGGGAATATAATAATAAGTAGCTTCAATACTAACATTGCTCTTCTTTGGCTGGTAGCTTTTCTAATCAGCGTAATTATTGCAGTATTATTCCGTCAATGCACAACTATTCTGGCGGTGATATTAATCGCTTGCTTCGTAGCAGGAGCGGGTCAACGATATATTGTTGACCTACATAACAAAACTCAACTAGCTGAAGAGTGGAATGACAGTAATATTGAAGCATTTGAAACGAAAGTGATCGGAACGATAACATCAATAGTGGAAATTGATGGTGATCGGGTATCGTTTGATCTGCTATCATCTCAACTATATCGGACGGGTCAACTAGTACCTAATAATATGACTGAAAAGTTTAAAGTGTACGTAACATTAGAAGCAGAGGAAGAACTAGTTATTGCAAAACAATGGAAACGAGGATTGACGATCCAATTAATAGGTGAAATATCGCGTCCGGCCACAAGCAATAATGATGGCGGATTTGACTATAGAAAATATCTTAATTACAGTCGTATACATTGGTTGTTCAAAAGTAAAGGAATACAATCGTTGCAACAGCTTCCAGAAGATAAAAGATTTTCTACTCCTCGCTTTAAGGCAATGATAGATGACCTACGAATTATCGTTAGTGCGCCCCTTGACGAACTTTTTCCGAAGCAACAAAGCGGCTACTTAAAGGGACTAATATTAGGAATTCGCGAAGAACTTGATCCCGAACAATTCCGTCAATTTTCCACGCTTGGATTAACTCATATATTAGCGATATCAGGGCTGCATGTTGCCGTATTTATGTATATGGTCACAGCGATGCTACGGATTTTTCGATTCAGCAAAGAACGGATAATATATGTTCTACTTATCATTATTCCACTATATGTTGCCATAACGGGGGCTTCTCCATCTGTACTGCGAGCCGGCTTAATGGCGATGCTTGGACTTATTGCCGCTAGAATGAATATATTGAAAGATGGGCTCCATTTAATAGCTATCGTAGCATTAGCGCTCGTTATCATTGATCCATATATGATCCATAATATTAGTTTTCAATTATCATTTATCGTTACGCTTGGACTTATTATAGGTGTTCCTGCACTAAGTAAAGCTTTGCCACGAACGAAAAAAAGTAAATGGTTGATGGATACATTATCTGTAACTCTCGTTGCCCAGTTTGTGTCATTTCCGCTTACGATATATTACTTCAATCAATTTCATCTACTTTCTTTTCTAGCTAATCTCGTTCTAGTACCCTTTATTAGTTTTATTGTTATGCCATTAGCGAGTTTTGTTATGATAATCAGCCATATTCATCTTGCCATTGCAAAGCCGTTCGTATTAATCGTCCAATGGTGTAATCATGCTTCATTCGAAATTGTCGCATGGCTTAGTAAAGTACATCAACTACATTTTATATGGGCGACTCCACCGATTTGGTGGATTATTGGATGGTATACATTACTGTTATCGTTTTTTACGGTATTACAAACGCAGTATAGTAAGCTAGTCGATGAAACAAAAACAGCGAATGAAACGAATAAAGTGACTGAGCCGCTACATGGTATTGATGAGCTTGAAATTCTGTTTCCAATGAGAAAGACATCATACTGGCACAGACATCGGAAATTAATAATGCTCATACTTTTAACTGTAGGTTTTCTAGTTTACGCATATGAACCATTAATGTTTAGTCGCTCTGCTTATGTAAGCTTTTTGGACGTCGGTCAAGGGGATGCGAGTTATATACGCACTCCTTCGGGGAAACATATATTAATTGATGGCGGAGGCACGATACAATTTGGCAAAGAAGAATGGAAGCTACGACAAGATCCATTTGAAGTAGGGAAGGATGTTCTCGTTCCACTGTTAATGAAGCGGGGAGTACATCGCTTAGATGTGCTTGTTATATCACATCTTGATTCTGATCATATTGGTGGTTTGATCGAAGTATTAAGGACCATACCGGTTAAAGAAATATGGTGGAATGGCAGCTATAAGGATACGAAGGATATTGAGCGCCTATTTACACTTATTACAGAGAAAGATATTACTTTGCGAAGTCCGATTATGGGAGAGCAGATCGAACTTGATAAAGCAACTAGTATTGAAATTATTTGGCCGTCAAAAGAAAAAACAATGACGTTACCAATAATTACCGATCAAAATGAGTATAGCCTTGTCTTTGTGATGCATCTATTCGATCATACATTTTTGTACACTGGAGATATTGGAGAGCAGGCAGAAGAGAGTATTGTTAATCATTTATATAAAGGTACGGATCAGCTCAACAATATTTCAGTTATGAAGGTCGCACACCATGGAAGCAAATATTCTACAAGCTATAATTGGCTTTCCTATTTTGAGCCGAGAGCGTCTATCATCTCAGTTGGTCGGTACAATGTATACGGTCATCCTAATCCATTAGTATTATCTCGATTAGAACAATATAATTCTCTTATTTGGCGTACAGATCAACTCGGAGAGGTGAAGCTTCGGGTTGCAAATGACGATATCTATTATGTGGACTGGAAATAAGAAGTGTACGGGAGTCGTTATATTTGATATGCTTTTATGGAGTGTTTTTAAAGGTTGTTCAAAAAGCAGACCTTTTGAGTGTCCACTTTTAGGTCAAAACTGAAAATTAGCTGAAAATAATAAATATATTTCATAAAAAATTATAATTATTGCAACCTTCTTTTCTATTGTTCCGTCAATAAGGTTGCATGAGAGGGGGAGCTTTCGCGTGGTAGAGCCTTCACTGATTAAAGCTGCTCAATCGGGAGACCGAGAAGCGTTAGTCACTCTTTTGCGAGAGATCGAAAACCATGTGTATCGAACCGCATATTATATATTGAACAATGAGCAAGATGCGTTAGACGCTTCGCAAGAAGCATTGATTCGCATATATACTAAAATTGAAACATACGAAGAAAAAGCTCAATTCAAAACATGGGTTCAACGCATTGTAACTAATATTTGTATTGATAAGTTCCGTAAAACTAAGCCAACTATATCTATCGATGAGCATGAAATTGTTTTTCAAGATAAAAGTTGTGTTGAGCATGATGTAATGTCAGGTTTTGCAATTGAAGAAATTAAACAAGCCATTGATCAATTACCGGAACATCATCGTACAGTCGTAATTTTAAGGTATTTACAAGATTTCTCATATAATGAGATTGCTGCATCGCTTGATTTACCCTTGAATACTGTAAAATCTTATTTATTCCGCGCAAGGCAACAGCTACAACATTTACTTCAAGATTATCAGAAAGGTGGTGTAAGAGGATGAATTGTACAGAGGTTGGTGAATTGATGCAACGGAATTTGGATCGCGATTTGAATGAGCTAGAACTAGAAACATTAATGGCTCATTTAAGCGACTGTGCACAATGTACAGTTCTATTCGATAAATTAGCGTTATTGTCAGGAAGTTTAGAGCAATTACCTCGTGTAGTCCCTTCCATCAGCATTGTTGATGCTATATTGCCAGAACTTGAACGAATTGATAAAGCAAAGGCTAATTCATTAATTGTAGCTAAGCAAAGACGTACAAGATGGTTAACTACAGCTGGAAGTATAGCGACTGCTGCGGCGATTATTGTACTGATGGTCAATTTGAATGGCACACCTACTTCGAATAATGCATCTATTGCTGATTTGGCGATGAAAACGGGGCACCCAAATGAGACGGCTAACGATCTAGCGCCTGCAAATTTATTTGTAACTACTGGAGAGAAGGAAGAAGCTGCAGATAGCTCATCTGAGAGGTTAAGATCAACAGATGCGGTTGAGCAATATAGTATTTCATCGGGTGCAGTTTATGATGGATTTAAAAGTATTGGGGAACAATCGATAGAGGATAATCCTATTGAAGATGGTACGTCCTATACTTCGACATTTCCTAGCATTAATAACAATAGCGCTGCAGAAAAAACTCCTGGTGCTACAACTGATCCAGTTTTACCTGAGCAAGTAGACTCATTAACAGAAAACATTGATAAATTAGGCGGTTTGAGTGAGTTTACGGTGAAGGTTCAAGATCAGACGGGTTATGATGCCGATACTGATGCTAATACTACAACGATACCACAATATTTTAGTATCGATGAACAGGTATATTTACAGTTCGAAGAGCATACAATAGCGTTGTATGAGACAAGTTCGCAGCAAGTGTTACAACAATGGGAGTTACCGCAACAAGGCTTGTTTGAATTTATCCAATGGGAAAATGAAGGAAAGAGTTTTACTTTCCAAGTTACGGATGAAACAGGAGAAATTACTAGTTATACATGGGAAATAAGTGAACGACAGTAGTCACACAAAAGAACTACCGTGCGTATATTACACTATGTCAAAGTCTACGACAGGGAATCTACCGTCGTATGACCATTCTATAGCTAGTACCATGGAGCTAGCTAAGAATGTTAACATAATAACAAAGGGATGTTTTCATTGTTATGAAACATCCCTTTGTTTTGTGCTGTAATAGTATGGCAAGAAGCTGGAGCTGAAATATGAAATTAGACCGATTGTTAGCGATCGTAATTATGCTATTAAATCGCAATATTATACAGGCAAAGGAGCTGGCTGAGCGCTTCGAAGTTTCGATCCGTACCATTTATCGGGATATTGAAGCGATTAATCAGGCAGGTATTCCTATTGTCACTTATCAAGGGATGAACGGAGGCATTGGGCTTGCTGAAGGATACAGGCTCGATCGCAATGTATTAACTAATGATGAATTAGCTGCTATTATTACGGCGCTGCGGGGCATGTCCAATTCATACATTAGTGATAGCAATGAACGACTAGTTGAGAAGATCAATAGTATTGTTCCTTCAGCACAGGCAGCGGAGTTTAAGTTAAAGTCGGATCATCTATTGATCGATCTTTCTCCTTGGGGAGGTTCGGTACGTCTTGAATATAAGCTACAGCTAATTAAGCAAGCGATCGAGCAATTTAATCGTATGACCTTTGCATACTCCGATGCGAATGGAGAGCTAACAACTCGAATCGTCGAGCCATATACGCTCGTGTTGAAGGGAAGACATTGGTATGTTGAAGCGATTTGCCTGAAACGTGGTGAATTTCGGCTGTTCAAACTGCTTCGCATGAAAGAACCAACGCTGTTGGATGAAAGCTTTACAAGAGGTACAGCGCCTTCAAGAGAGAACAGCTTTGGTCAAAAATGGATTTCTCCACAACAATCAATTCAAATTACACTGCGTTTCCCTTCTCATCGACAGTTTGTCGCTGAGGAATGGTTCGGTGTTGAGGAGTTGCTCTTTCAGGAAGATGGAACGATTATTGTTAAGCCAAATTTCCCTGAAAACCAATGGCTGTATAGCTTTATATTAAGCTTTGGTGCTGATGTTGAAGTCGTTGAACCACTCCATCTACGACAAATGATTTACAACTATGCGAAGCAAATAACAAATATATATGAATCAACGAAAGAAACCTGACAGATAGCTGTCAGGTTTCTTTCGTTATACTTACATTATAAGTGGTAATTCAAAGTTTGTTCTTTGAACTACCATTATAACTAAAGAGGAGTGCAGAACATGACACAGAAGGCTAACAATCAAGTGGAGTCTAACAAGCAGGGAGGTTGTTTCGAGCCAGTACGTATTGAACATAAGGGCAGTATGAGCTTGGCAGGGATTAGCGTCGTTACAACGAATGCAGATGAGCTTAGCGGAAACGGACAGCTTGGATCGCTATGGACGAAGTTTTACGCTGATAATATTAGCGCGCTACTGAAAGAGGGGGCTGACGATCACGCGATTTACGGTTGCTATACGGATTACGAGAATGGTGCTGCAGGACGATATCGGCTACTCATTGGTATGAGAATTCATAATGCAGCCGATAAGCCAGTTGGACTAGATGTTGTTACAACTCCCGCAGCAAAATACGCTGTATTTACGACGTCTTGGGGTGCGATTCAAGAGGTTGTGGCTCAGGCATGGGTTGCAATTTGGCAATGGTCGGCGTCATCTAGTATGAATCGTACATATACTGGAGACTTTGAATACTACGATGAGCGCTGTGCCGATCCAACTAATGCGCAAGTTGATATTTATATTGCAATTGAGTAATCTAGTTGCTATTAATCAATAAAGAAGAGCTATCCCACGTCGTAAATATTGATTGCGTGGGATAGCTCTTTACTTATTAATGTCGCGGATAGCTTTGTTCATACTATCAAAGCTAATTGCTCCAACCTGCTGTTTTCGTATAATACCCAGCTCATCCAAAATGAATGTTGTTGGATAGGCGTTTACTCTGTAGCTCTTACTAGCTACGCCTGCTTCGTCCAATAGGATAGGGAAGGTTAGTTGTTGTTCGTCCACATATCGCTCAATGTCCGCTATATTGCGCTCTTGACTCGTTACATTGACCGATAATATGACAACATTATCTTCTTTATAATGTTCATAGAGCTTCTCTACATGGGGCATTTCTGCTTTACATACACGGCACCATGTTGTCCAAAAATTAATGATAACCTTTTGTCCGCGATAATCTTCCAAATTTACAACATTCTCTTGTAAATTAGTAAGCTGAAAGTTAGGCGCGCTTTGATCTGTTCGAATACCTATGACTGCTTGGTTCTGTTCATCTACAATTTGATTAGACGTTTTCTTCGAGAAGCGACCGTCTTGGATCTGGCCATGTATCATACTACCTACTAAGCCAATAACAAGAGCGAGTGAAAGTAGCTGCACAGTGTAGCGTGCAGTCATCTTTCGCTTTGAATTTTCTAATAATAGTAATAGCACGACCGAAAGTAGAAATGCTACATAGTGAATAAGCTGAGTAGAGCTAGACAATACAAGCTGTGCTCCGAAAAAGATTAGTGACCAGCCTGCAAGCATGATCACGATAGAGGCAGCTGTTTGGCGAGTACCTGCAATACGCTGATAGCGGTAGCCCATATAGCTTATTGCAACGAACGTAGCTAGCCAGATTCCCTTCGTACCTCCATCGAAAAATAGTAATGATTGAGGATAACGAATGACGCTCATCGGATCGAAGAGAAGAAGACTGCCCTTCCAAATCATTATCCATAAGAAAATGGAATTCCAAGCATACGATAGCAGTAATTCCCTGTCTACATTACCTCTGCTTCTAAGGCGTATGGCTAGCACTCCAGCAATTCCCGCCATTAAATATACGAGTAGGTCCATATTTAATACTAAAGGACCGAGCTGCAGATTTGGCATTTCACACTCTCCCTTCTTCGATGGCATATCCGATTATTAATCATCCTTCATCGGCTGTGTATCCGATCAATACGCTCTTTGTTATAGTCACAAACGAAACGTTTGATCAATCACTTAGCGGCTCATTGTCTGAAAATAAATCTGGGTCTTTCTGCAGCATAGTAGTTAATACATCGGTAAGCTTCACAGTGTCGCATACCCACATCTCAGCATCACCAAATTCAGCTAGATAAATCGCTCTTTGCTGCTCAAGAATTCCTTCTACTTTCCAAAAATGCTCTGACCAAGGTAAGCCATGGTGTCTGCGAGATGGTACTTCTATTTCTGTTCCATCAGGTAAAATGGTATATAGCATTTCATGACCATCTGTGAGTCTTCCTGGTATATCAACCCATTCCTCGATTCCATGAATGAATGTATTTCTTTTTTGGTCTACTCCGACTAATAATATTTTTGCTTTCCGATCTAGTAGCTTGCCCCATGCTGATTCGCGATGGCAAGGTGTATCGAACCGCTCGTCACCTGCCACGAATGAAGCTGCATCATGACCTAAAGCAGCAACGGAATGGGTTGGATGGTATGACCGAAGTACATTTTCGCGCTGGCGAAACAGTTCAGGCAGAATTCCTACACATACGGGAGATGATTCTACATAGAATCTAGGATTATTTGCGTTAATATCGGCCCATGTATGGGTTGGCAAAACAAGTAGTCCCTCCTGCATATATTGTGACAGTGCATCGAGAACGGTATCTGCTCCGTTTTCAACGTCACCGATACTTTTCATCGAGGAGTGCATGAGCACGGTACCCAATTTATCAATACCTGCCCGTTCAAGTTGTTCGATCAAACTATGTTTCGTATGCATTTCAATTCCTCCAATGTATAAAATAGTGAAAGCCTCGCTACCATTATACCTAATTATGCCGGTACAAACGACCTTCATTATAATAGATAGATTGAAAGAAAGCTGCTAGTTCAGCAGAATAGATCAATGATTGCACTTTTAGTTGGACAATGTTACACTTTGTGTCGATAAAACGAATGCTATAGCGTTTCCGCTATTGAATAGTAGGTTGTTATTAGCCGCATTTATATAAGAAAATACATATTTAGGTGGTGATCAGGTGGATGCAAAAGATGTAATCAAGGATGTTCAAAATGGCAACTATAAACCATTTTATGTTGTATACGGAAAAGACCGTTATCGTATGGAGCAGTTTATTGAATTGGTGAAAAACAAAATATTCACTATGGAAGAGCAGGGTATGGGGATTATTAAGTTTGATACATCGGAGACGCCATTGGAAGAAATTGTACTAGAGGCAGAGTCTCCATCATTCTTTCTTGATAAAAAGCTCATTATTGTACGTGATAGTTCAATTATGTGTGCTGCAGTTAAGGAAAGTAATAAGATAGAGCATCGTGCAGATTCTTTATTGAAGTATATGGAGTATCCGCTAGAAAGTTCTATTATTATTTTTGCAGTATACGCTGAAAAGCTAGATGAACGTAAAAAGCTTGTGAAGCAGATGAAGGAAAGAAAATGTGTTGTTCATTTTCCGGAGCTAGATCATACTCAATTGAAGCAATGGCTTACGAAACTAGCTAGTGATCAAGGGAGAGTCATGCGAGTTGAAGCTGCGGAGCTATTGATTACCCGTGTTGGTGTATCGATGCAGCAGCTTTCACAAGAATTGAATAAGCTATGTCTGCATGTTGGTGAAGATGGAACGATTACGGAGCAATTAGTGGCACAGCTAACAACGACCACTGTAGAAGAGGATGTATTCGCGCTAGTCGATGCTATCGTCAATATTAAGCTAACGGATGCACTTTCTATGTATCACCAATTATTAATTCGTAAAGAAGAGCCGATCAAGCTAGTTGCCTTAATTGCTCGCCAATTACGAATGATGCTTCAGATTAAAGAGCTAGAGCAGCACCACTATAGCCCGCAGCAAATGGCAGGCATTATTGGTGCCCATCCATATAGTGTAAAGCTTGCAGCTGAGAAGGCACGACATTATGAAATAAAGCAATTAGGTTTGCTATTAAGTTCATTAGCTGATCTAGATTATGGGATGAAAACAGGTCAAGTGGATAAGGCGCTGGGGTTGGAGTTGTATATTCTTTCACTAGGAAGCGCATATCGCATGCAATTCTCTTCTAGATGAAGTTCAAAAAACGGGCTTTGATAACGATGAAACGCGCTGTATCTTATTCGGCATCGAATATGAAGCGAACTTGGGAAGTCCGGGTCTCGTGTACCAATAACGTACACTGGAGCTTCCTCCTCCCTCAAGTAGCGCTCCATCTTCTCGGTTCTGAAAGCCCACTTTTTGAACCTCTATTTGAAGTTTCGGGCATTTGACCGCTTGTGTACTCGTACCGTACACGTTGCTGGGTTTCGTTTCATAGCTTCTTTGCTAACGTAGTATAGTCGGCGGCGAATATGCCCCCATCTAATAGATAGCAATTAAAAATAAGCATAAAAAAATCCTCTCCTTGAATAAGGCGAGGATTTTATCGTTCATTAGCTATTATGCTTGAGCGCTAAGAGCGTTCAGTCTTTTAGCAAGACGAGATTTTTTACGAGCAGCAGCATTTTTATGAATTAGGCCTTTAGTAACAGCCTTGTCCAATTTTTTTGAAGCATTGATCAAAGCAGATTTAGCTACTTCAACATCAGTGCCTGCGATTGCTACATCAGCAATTTTAACTACAGAACGAAGTGCAGAACGTTGAGAAGCGTTCAAAGCGCGACGTTTTTCATTCGTTTTAACACGTTTAATAGCGGATTTAATGTTTGGCATGGAATTCACCTCCTAGACTAGTCAAGCGTTTCTTTCCAGAAACCTTATCAACACAACTTAAAATATATTATCATGATGGATTCTAAAAAGCAATAGCAGGGCGGTTCTTAATCAATAATTTCAATATTGCATGAAAAGGATATAGATCGCTAACAATATGTTTATTACGTATTGTAGGGTATGCTTCCGATGCTACTTTTTGTTACAAAGAAGTATATCCGAAAGATACAAAAAGTTTTGGGAGGGAAAATAATGAGTTCAATCGATATGCAGCAATATAATGTCCGAACGGATCTCGCATTAGAAGCTGTTGAGATGGCAGTTGAGCTAAGTGGTGATGCGATTACCGGTGTTGAGATGGAAACGGTTGAGGATGATGGGATTAAGATTACTAGACTACATGTTCAGGATCAGGCTGGTTCTGATGCAATTGGGAAAATGATCGGGCATTATGTCACTCTTGAGGTGCCAGAATTACGCAATGGGGATACTACATTACAGGATCGAGTTGCGACATTTATGGCAAAGGAGTTTGAACAGTTTCTCATTCGTTTAAACATTCCAAAAGACGCAAAAATACTTATTGTTGGACTTGGAAATTGGAATGTCACACCTGATGCGCTAGGTCCGGTCGTCGTAGAAAATGTGATGGTGACGAGACACTTCTTTGAATTAATGCCTAGCGATGTTGCACCTGGATATCGACCTGTAAGTGCAGTCTCGCCTGGGGTATTAGGTATTACTGGTATTGAATCCAGTGAAATAGTGAAAGGGATTGTCGATCAATCGAAGCCTGATGTCATTATTGCAATTGATGCTCTCGCTTCTAAATCGATTGAACGAGTAAATACGACGATCCAAATTGCAGATACGGGGATTCATCCTGGTTCAGGGATTGGCAATAAACGAAAAGGTCTTACTTACGAGACGCTGGGCGTTAAGACGATTGCGATAGGGGTGCCAACGGTTCTCTATGCAGCTACTATTGTAAATAACACAATTGATCTAATGCGCAAGCATCTCTCCGAAGAAAATGGGGATAATGATCGCATATTTGGTTTATTGAACAAGATGAGTGAAGTGGAACGGCTAACACTTGTTAAAGAGGTATTAGATCCAATCGGACACAATATGCTTGTAACGCCGAAAGAAATCGACGAATTTATCGAGGATATTGGAAATATTATTGCGAGTGGATTGAATGCCGCTTTGCATGAAGCGATTGATTCTAGTAATGTAGCAGCCTACACACATTAATCTAAAGGAAAGTTAAAAAGTGGACTTTGATAACGATGCGTATGCTGACGTAGATTATTCGACGTCGCATTTGAAACGAACTTGGAAAGTACGGTTCGCATGTACCAATTACGTACATTTGCGCTTCCGCCTTTCTCAAGTAACGTCTCAACTGCTCGATTCTGAAAGCCCACTTCTTGAACTCTTATTGAAAGCAGAAAGTTAAAAAGTGATTACCGTTGTAAATGAAAAGCGACCAAAAGCAATAGCTGTATGCTACTGTTTTTGGTCGCTTTTTTGGTTTGCGCATCATTGTGAGAAAGCCACTAATGAAAGATTTTGTTCTACTATATTATGTTGTTTCATAGAGTGTTAATAGATTACTAGACAATGTAGTAGAGAGAGAGGGAGACCTATAATGGAAAAAAGATTGACGATTCCACGCCATGAACAAGATTGGAACGAATGGAATGAAATTTGGAAGCATACAAAGCGGTTCATAATATTGGTATTTCTGACAATGCTTGCTGTTGTTGTCATTGGCGCAGGGGCATTACTACGAGTTAATTTAGCAGAAGCGAATACTCAAACGGAATCTGGACTTACTCTTCAAGTGGAAAATCAATATGTACAAGCAGTGCTAGCTGAGGAGTTACCTATATATGCTTCATATCAACCGACACAATTATCTTTAATGGATCAACTAGGTCAATGGCTATTAGAACAAATGTCAGGTAGCAGAGTAAGTGATCCTAATATAGCTGCTATTGACGATCATCGATATACTGATCATGGGCTTGACCAACAGCAGATGAATGATCTACTTAACGAATGGAACGAACCTAATAATAGCGGCGACATTGAAGCCATTACACCTATAGAATCAACAGTACAACCAAGTAACACTACTCAGGCGGAAAATGATGACAGTGTAGTGTTTATCTATCATACGCACAATCGTGAGTCGTGGACTAATGAGGTTGAAGAAGGAGAAAGCAATGCTAGCTCTAAATCGAAAAATATAACTTTAGTCGGTGAGCGTTTAGCAAAGCAGCTTGAGGAACGGGGAATGGGCGCAATGGTGTCTAATACCGATTATCCAACTACCATTCCTAATTATGAATGGAGTCACAGCTATAAATATTCGAAAAAGACGGTAAAAGAAGCTATTGCTAGTAATGATAATCTCAAATACTTCTTTGATCTGCATCGCGATTCGCAATCCCGCAAATATACAACGGTAGATATTGATGGAGTTAGTTATGCCCAAGTATATTTTGTTATCGGGGAACGTAATCCTCATTGGAAAGAAAATGAAGCATTTGCTAAGCAGATGAATGAAAAAATAGAGGAGAAGTATCCAGGTTTATCCCGAGGTATATTAGGGAAAACTGCTGCTACTGGTAACGCGGAGTACAATCAATCTCTTGCCGATCAAAACGTATTGATTGAGGTGGGTGGTGTAGATAATACGCTAGAAGAATCATACCGTACAGCTGACGTGCTTGCCGAAATCATCGCTGAATTATATGAAGAAAGTAAAAAATAGCTGGGATTGACAATGGATTAGAAGGGATGGGTGAACGAAATGTTTCGAGGTAAAGCTTGGAAATGGCTATTAGTAGGAAGTGCTATGACAATTATCATTCTTTATATGTTGGAAATGACTACAGCAGGCATCGAGCGTGTATACGGACCTTTAGCTCCATTACAATCGGTTGGGCTGCAACCCAATGAAGCGTATCAAGCTCCAACTACGATTACTGAGCGTTTAGAAACGACCATCATTGATCCTTCACTTTCGCCCATTGATCAAGAGATTGCCGCACTAGAACAAGAAGTAGCTCGCTTGAAGAAGCAAACTTTGGAAAATGAAAAGATGCAGCTGCAATCACAATTACTTCTGAATGAAGCTGCGCAGCAACCTGCTGTTAACCGTCTAGCTGATACAACTTCGGGCGTACTGCAGAATGCATCTAGTTCTGGGATGCAGTACATCGCCCAGCTATTCAGCAAAGTCATAAATTAGGTAATTCAAAAAGTGGACTTTGATAACGATGATTAGCTTCGGAGTTTATTCGACGTCGAATATGAAGCGAACTTGGAAAGTATAGCATAAGCTTCCGATGTATGTTTCTTGCAGAAACATTGTAGGTCCGCGTGTACCAAACACGTACACTTGCGCTTCCGCCTTTCTCAAGTAGCGCTCCATTTTCTCGATTCTGAAAGCCCACTTTTTGAATTTTTATTGGAAGGGAAGTTCAAACCTTCATTGAAAGTTTCGGGCATTTGGCCGCTTGTGTACGTGCCGTACACGTTGCTGGGTACATAGCTTAGTTAGCGGCGAATTTGAATAGAAATTGGATATATTTCAATTAAGCGATATTCTTCCAGAATATCGCTTGAAAAGTTTTCAGTCTTGTCCATTGATGTACCTTACGCTTACTGTTATAATAGGTTGATTGATTTCATACAAGGAATGTGTGGGGGTTTAGCATGACCGACGTTCGTGAAAGACAGAAGAAAATTAGAAACTTTTCTATTATCGCTCATATTGACCATGGTAAGTCAACATTGGCAGACCGATTATTAGAAATGACGGGTTCGTTAACTTCCCGTGAAATGCAAGCTCAGTTTCTCGATAATATGGATTTGGAACGTGAGCGCGGAATAACAATTAAATTACAATCTGTTCGTTTATCGTATCGTGCAAAAGATGGAGAAGATTACATTCTTAATCTTATTGATACGCCAGGGCATGTCGATTTTACATATGAGGTTTCACGTAGCTTAGCTGCTTGTGAAGGGGCATTGTTAGTCGTGGATGCGGCACAAGGAATTGAAGCTCAAACTTTGGCCAATGTATATTTGGCATTGGATAATAATCTTGAAATCCTTCCGGTTATTAACAAGATTGACTTGCCAAGTGCAGAGCCTGAGCGTGTTAGGCAAGAGGTAGAAGATGTTATCGGGATTGATGCTAGTGAAGCTGTACTCGCTTCAGCAAAAGCAGGAATCGGAATTATTGAGATTCTTGAGCAAGTTGTTGAGAAAGTACCAGCGCCTAATGGTGATCCTGATCTACCGTTGAAAGCACTAATCTTTGACTCGCATTATGATCCTTATAAAGGTGTCATTGTAAATGTACGTGTAATGGACGGTGGAATTAAAGCAGGTCAGAAAATTCGCTTTATGGCGACAAAAGCGGAATTTGAAGTGCTCGAGGTTGGCGTATTTTCTCCAAGAGCTACAGTTATTGATGAATTACGTGTCGGCGATGTAGGTTTTGTTATAGCGGGCGTTAAAAATGTTAAGGATACTCGTGTCGGTGACACAATTACTAATGCAAGTAAACCTGCATTAGAGGCCTTGCCAGGCTATCGTCGGATTAATCCGATGGTATACTGTGGTCTTTATCCGATTGAATCTACAGATTATAATGCACTTCGCGATGCGCTTGAAAAGCTTGAACTTAACGACGCATCATTACGCTATGAACCAGAATCTTCAACAGCGCTAGGTTTTGGATTCCGTTGTGGTTTCCTTGGACTATTGCATATGGAGATCATTCAAGAACGTATTGAGCGTGAGTTCAATATCCCGTTAATTACGACGGCGCCGAGTGTTATTTACCAAATCACGTTAACTAACGGTGAGCAGTATAATATTGACAATCCATCTAACTATCCAGAAGTTGGGAAATTAGATCATGTCGAAGAGCCTTATGTTAAAGCGAGTATCATCGTTCCTAATGATTTTGTGGGAACTGTTATGGAACTTTGTCAAAACAAACGCGGTGAGTTTGTTAATATGGAGTATTTGGATGAAAACCGAGTTACGATCATTTACGAAATGCCGTTAGCAGAAATTGTATATGATTTCTTTGATCAATTGAAATCAGGTACGAAAGGCTATGCATCATTTGACTATGAGCTGTCTGGCTATCGTCGCTCTAATCTTGTGAAGATGGATATTATGTTGAACGGAGAACAAGTTGATGCATTGTCTGTCATTGTTCACCGTGATCGTGCCTTCCATCGCGGACGCATCATTTGTGGCAAGCTTAAAGGGCTTATTCCAAGACAAATGTTTGAAGTGCCTATTCAAGCTTCGATCGGAACGAAAATTATTGCTCGTGAAACAGTAAAAGCGATGCGTAAAAACGTTCTTGCAAAATGTTATGGCGGTGACATTAGCCGTAAACGTAAATTGCTAGAGAAGCAAAAAGAAGGTAAGAAACGAATGAAGCAAATAGGTAACGTTGAAGTGCCTCAAGAAGCTTTCATGGCTGTTCTGAAGATCGACGAGGATTAATGGAATAACATATACTTCATTGTAAGCTGAAGTAGCTATTGAGGGTTGCCCAATCGTCGTTTCGAGGAGCGATAATGGGCGGCCCTTTTTATATTTTAAGTGAATGCTTACGAAGCTACTTTTCGTTTTGCAAGAAGTAGTTTATGAAGGTTAACGAAAAGTTTTAGGTGAATGCTTACGAAGCTACTTTTCATTCGCTTGAAGAATAACAAGAAGTTTCATGAAAAGTTTAAGTGAATGCTTACGAAGCTACTTTTCGTTTTGCAAGAAGTAGTTTATGAAGGTTAACGAAAAGTTTTAGGAGGGTAGCATATGCAACCGATACCAGAAGCGTTATATATTCACATCCCATTTTGTACGAATAAATGTCACTATTGCGACTTTACTTCCTATATATTGAAGGGACAACCAGTTGACGCTTACTTAGATGCGTTGGAGCTTGAGATGCAACGAACAGTGGAAATCTGGAAGCCAGAAACAATCAAAACCGTATTTGTTGGTGGTGGTACACCTACGGTATTAACACCGCCACAGATGGAGAAGTTTCTTGCTTCTGTAAGACGTTGGTTCCCACTTGCTAATGATGTAGAATTTTCGATGGAAGCTAATCCAGGTACAACGGACAAGGATAAGCTACAAGCGATGTTCGATGGTGGAGTCAATCGTCTTAGCTTTGGCGTACAATCATTTGATAACGAGCTGTTGAAGCGGATTGGTCGTATACATGAAGTAGAAGATGTCTATCGTAGCCTAGAAAATGCGAGGGCAATCGGTTTTACGAATATGTCGATTGACTTAATGTTTGGCTTGCCTGGTCAAACTGTGGAATTATTAGAAGATAGTGTGCGTAAAGCATTAGAGCTTGATTTGCCGCATTATTCACTTTATAGCTTGAAAATAGAAGAAAATACATTGTTCCACAAGCTTTATGAAAGTAATCAACTCGTACTTCCTCATGAAGATGATGAGTTTCAGATGTTTCTACTATTGATGGAGCGGATCAAAGAACGTGGCTATAAGCATTATGAAATTAGTAATTTCGCTAAGCCTGGTTTTGAGAGTAAACATAATTCTACCTACTGGCGGAATGAGCCTTACTACGGGCTAGGTACTGGTGCGCACGGCTATGTCAACCGAGAACGTCATGTTAATATTAAAGGCGTACAGCCTTACATTGAAGCATGCAAAACGAAGCTACCTCGTCTAGATCAATTTGAAGTATCTGAGCAAGAAGCGATGGAAGACTTTATGATGGTTGGCTTAAGACTGGCTGATGGCGTGAAATCCTCCGTTTTCCATGAACAATTCCCTAATGAGACACTAGAACATCATTTTGGAACGATAATCAAGGATCAGATGGAAAAAGGGCTGTTAGAACGTGTAGAAATACAAGATGATGCGATCTATCGATTGACGGATAAAGGTTTGCTGCTGGGTAATGAAGTGTTTGCTGCATTTCTTGAAGATCGGGAATAAAATAGTGAATAAATAGGATTGCATAATCTTCCGAGATGATGTATATTCATTCATATTGACTGTATAATTATGAATGAGTATTTTTTCGGAGGTGAAGGCAGCTATGCAAACACTACATGTATTATGTAGAAATGCGACATCGAATGATGTTGATTCTTTGTATCAATTAATTAAAGGTTACGCTGAGAAAGGAATTATGCTGCCTCGTTCGAAGGAAGCGCTAATTCGTAGTATAGATACGTTCGTTGTAGCTGAAGTAGACGGGAAATTTGTAGGATGCGGAGCATTGACAAGACTTGGTGAAGACTTAGTAGAAATTCGTTCATTAGGTATGACCGAAGGCTATAAAGGATATGGCATCGGCGGAAAAATTGTCGACAGCCTCATTGAAAATGCGCAAGCCCAAGGCATTAGTAAAATTATGGCCTTAACATATGCAGTATCTTTCTTTTTGAGAAATGATTTTCATGTTGTTGAGAAAGAGATTTTTCCTGAAAAGGTTTGGACAGATTGTATGAACTGTCCAAAGCTTCATGCATGTGATGAAATCGCAGTCATGAAAAAAATACTATAAAATATTAAGATAAATGCCAAATCGACTTGACAATAATCAGACCGATTTGGTATTTTTGTATTAACGATTAGCACTCGGAGTTGATGAGTGCTAACGAAATGGTTATAATAGAATTATCAGCCTAGTGAATGGAGGAATGTGAAGTGCTAACAGAACGACAAAGGTTGATTTTAAAAGCGATAGTGGATGACTATATCCGATCTGCTGAACCGGTCGGATCAAGAAGCATTTCCAAGCGCGATGATATTGGTTACAGTCCAGCTACCATTCGTAATGAAATGGCGGACCTTGAGGAACTTGGATTTCTTGAACAACCACATACATCTGCAGGCCGTATTCCTTCAACAAGAGGTTACCGTTATTATGTAGATCATCTGATTAATAAAACTGAGACTTCGGAAATTGATCATTCCGTCATTCGCTCTTTTGTAACTGATGAGATGAATCGTATGGAACAAGTTATTCAGCATGCAGCACTTGTATTGTCTAATTTAACGAATTACACATCGATTTTACTTGGACCTGAATTATTTACTAATTCATTACAGCATTTTGGTTTAATACCATTAACCGATACGTCCGCAGTCGCGATTATAGTGACGAATACGGGACATGTTGAAAATCGTACGATCCAATTGCCTCAAGGGTTATCGATGGACCAGCTACAGCAGGTTACTAATATTTTGAATGCTAAGCTTGCAGGAGTGCCGCTATTCCATTTGAAAGCAAAACTTTATGCTGAAGTAGGTCAGGAATTAGAACGTTATGTAGGCCATTTTGAAGGCTTACTTAATGTCATCGATGATGCATTGAAACAAGGGGACGAGCATCGCGTATTTATGAGTGGTGCAACGAATATGCTAATCCAGCCTGAGTTCAAGGATGTTGATAAGATTAAGACGATTCTGGATATGCTAGAGGAGACACCTACAGTCATGAAGCTGTTTTCTGCATCTCCACAAGGGATACAAGTTCGCATTGGATCTGAAAATGATCATATAGCCATTACAGATTGTAGTTTAATTACGGCAACTTATGCGCTAGACGGAAATGTGCTTGGAACGATTGGAATTCTTGGCCCAACAAGAATGGAATATGAAAAAGTAATTCGTTACTTAGATCTCATTTCCAAAGATGTGGGTACAGCAATGAGTCGTTGGTATAAATAAGTAGGTCCGAACTAATTCAAGGAGGTGATAGGGTGAGTACGAATGAGCAAACAAAAGAATTCGTTGATACTGCTGCTGAGCAGATCGATTCAGATATGAATCATGATGAAGTAAATGAGACTACCCAATATGCTGCTGAAGAGCCGCAAATTAATGAGGTGACTGAGGCAGATTCGCAAACAGCTGAGTTGCTAGCGCAATTGGATGAAGCAGCGCAAAAATTACTTCGAGTTCAAGCAGACTATGATAATTTCCGTCGTAGAACTCAAAAGGAAAAAGAAGAGCTTGCGAAATATGCATCATCTAAATTAGTCGAAAATTTACTTCCAACTGTTGATAATTTTGATCGAGCTATTGTAGCTTCTGCTGCTAATCAAGACTATGATGCTTTGGCAAAAGGTGTAGACATGATCTTCCGTCAGCTGATGACAACAATGGAAGCTGAAGGCTTAGTGACGATGGAAACGGTTGGTCAACCATTCAATCCTGAATATCATCAAGCAGTTATGACTGTAGAGACTGATGAATATGAAGAGGGAATTATCGTTGAAGAGCTTCAAAAAGGATTTATGATTAAAGACAAGGTAATAAGACCAGCAATGGTAAAAGTAAGCGGGTAAGGTAGTTCAAAAAGCGGACTTTGATAACGATGAGGTTGCGTTGTAGCTTAGTCGCGTCGAATATGAAGCGAATTTCGAAAGTACGGTTCGCATGTACGTAATCATGTACACTTGCGCTTCCGCCTTTCGAAAATTAGCTCCATCTTCTCGGTTCTGAAAGCCCACTTTTTGAACCTTTATTGGAAGCTTCGGGCTAAAGGTTTTTCGCTTGTGTACTCATGCCGTACACGGTGCTGGGTTTCGTTTCAACGTAGTTTTTGAACCTCTATTTGAAATAAAGTGCTTTAAGAAATATACAAAAAAATTAGATTATGCTTTCGAAGTAACTATTTGTTACAAAGAAGTTACGTCGTGAAGCCACAATAGTGTAGGAGGAATTTAAAATGAGTAAAGTTATTGGTATTGACTTAGGTACAACAAACTCTTGCGTTGCGGTTATGGAAGGCGGAGAAGCGGTAGTAATTCCAAACCCAGAAGGTAGTCGTACGACTGCATCTGTTGTAGGATTCAAAAAAGATGGTGAGCGTATTGTAGGTGAAACTGCAAAACGTCAAGCGATTACTAACCCTGATCGTACAATTATGTCTATTAAGCGTCATATGGGTAGTAACCATAAAGAAACAATTGATGAAAAAGAATATTCTCCTCAAGAAATTTCTGCAATCATTTTGCAAAAGCTTAAATCTGATGCAGAAGCTTATCTTGGACAGACTGTAACTCAAGCAGTAATTACAGTTCCTGCTTACTTTAATGATAGCCAACGTCAAGCTACGAAAGATGCTGGTAAAATTGCTGGCCTTGAAGTACTACGTATCGTTAACGAGCCTACTGCAGCAGCACTTGCATACGGTATGGAAAAATCAGAAGATCAAACGATTCTAGTGTATGATCTAGGTGGCGGTACGTTTGACGTATCTATCCTTGAACTAGGCGATGGGTTCTTCGAAGTTAAAGCGACAAGCGGTGACAACATGCTTGGTGGTGACGACTTTGACCAAGTAATTATTGATTATATCGTTGCTGAATTCAAAAAAGAACAAGGTGTAGACCTTTCTAAAGATAAATCAGCTGTACAACGTCTTAAAGACGCTGCTGAAAAAGCGAAAAAAGAACTTTCTGGCGTTGTTACAACGACAATTTCATTGCCGTTTATTACGATGGTAGATAGCGTTCCTCAGCATTTAGAGATGAGCTTGACTCGTGCGAAATTTGAAGAAATTTCTGCTGAACTTGTTGAGCGTACAATGGTTCCAGCTCGTCAAGCATTGAAAGATGCTGGTTTGTCTACAAGTGAAATCGACCGTGTTGTACTAGTTGGTGGATCTACTCGTATTCCAGCTGTACAAGATGCAGTTAAAAAACTTATCGGTAAAGACCCTCATAAAGGCGTTAACCCGGATGAAGTAGTTGCACTTGGTGCAGCTGTTCAAGCTGGTGTTTTAACTGGTGAAGTGAAAGATGTTGTACTTTTAGACGTAACTCCACTATCTCTAGGTATTGAAACAGCTGGTGGTGTGTTTACTAAAATGATCGATCGCAATACGACGATTCCAACTAGTAAATCTCAAGTGTATTCCACATATGCTGATAACCAGCCTGGTGTAGAAATTCATGTTCTACAAGGTGAGCGTTCAATGGTAGCAGGTAACAAAACATTAGGTCGTTTCCAATTGAATGATATTCCTCCAGCACCACGTGGAGTACCGCAAATCGAAGTTACATTTGACATCGATGCGAACGGTATTGTTAATGTTTCTGCACTTGATAAAGGTACAGGTAAGAGCCAAAACATTACAATTACATCTTCTGGCGGTTTAAGCGACGCTGACGTTGAAGCAATGATGAAAGAAGCAGAACTTCATGCTGAAGAAGATAATAAACGTAAAGAACTAGTTGAAGCGAAAAATAGCGCTGACCAACTTGTATATCAAACAGAGAAAACATTAAAAGATCTTGAAGGTAAAGTTGACGAAGCTGAAGTAGCTCAAGCGAACGAAGCAAAAGAAAAAGTTGTAGCAGCTCTTGCTACTGACGAGCTTGAAGCGATCAAATCAGCTACTGATGCATTGATGGAAATCGTGCAACAATTGTCTACAAAGCTTTACGAACAAGCAGCGCAGGCTGAAGGTCAAGGCGAACCAGCTCAAGAAGAAGGTTCTGCAAAAGGTAAAGATAATGTTGTTGATGCTGACTATGAAGTGGTAGATGACAACAAGTAATAAGTAATGGGTGAGAGGTCGAGGTGGGCTAACCCTACCTTCGACCTCTCTCTGCTTGTTACCTGTGAACACGATGATTATGCGAACAGATAACAATATTGCACTCATATTAATAGAATAGGTACGGAGGTGAGATCAGTTGGCAAACAAGCGCGATTATTATGAAGTGCTGGGAGTTGGTAAAGACTCCTCGGCAGATGATGTGAAGAAGGCGTATCGTAAATTGGCGCGTCAATATCATCCGGACGTTAATAAAGAAGCGGATGCTGAGACGAAGTTCAAAGAAGTGAAAGAAGCTTATGATGTACTAAGTGATGATGGCAAACGTGATACGTATGATCGTTATGGTCATGTTGATCCTAACCAAGGCATGGGCGGCGCAGGTGGCGCTGACTTCGGTGGTGGTTTTGGAGATATATTTGATATGTTCTTTGGTGGTGGAGGTAGACAACGTGATCCTAATGCCCCACAACGTGGTAATGACTTACAATATACGATGACTATTGAATTTAAAGAAGCCGTATTTGGTAAGGAAACTGAAATTACAATTCCACGCACAGAAAATTGTGACCCATGTCATGGTTCAGGTGCGAAGCCAGGGACATCACCGAAAACATGTTCGACATGTCATGGTTCTGGACAACAAGAAGTGGTTCAGAATACACCATTTGGTCGTATTGCTAATCGTCGAGTATGTCAAACTTGTCGTGGAACTGGTAAAATTATTCCAGAGAAATGTACAACTTGCCAAGGCGAAGGTCGTGTGAAGAAGCAACGTCGTATTAAAGTTAATATTCCTGCAGGTGTTGATGAAGGTTCTCAAATTCGCATTAGTGGCGAAGGTGAGGGCGGTTCAAAAGGCGGCCCAGCAGGTGATCTATATATCGTTCTGCGTGTGAAGAGTCATGAATTCTTTGATCGTGAAGGCGATGATATCTATTGTGAAGTGCCGATTAACTTCGTGCAAGCTGCATTGGGTGCTGAGATCGAAATTCCGACATTGAATGAACGAGTTAAGTTGAAAATTCCAGCAGGCACGCAAACAGGCACATACTTCCGCCTAAAAGGGAAAGGTGTACCTAAGCTTCGCGGAATAGGTGCTGGTGACCAGCATGTGAAGGTTACGGTTGTCACGCCAACTAAGCTATCAGATGAACAGAAAGAATTGCTTCGTCAATTCGGTGGTTCTAGCGAACCAGCTACAGTGACTGAAGAACATCACGAATCGATTTTCGATAAAATGAAAAAAGCATTTCGTGGAGAGTAATCAATCCAAATAAGGGAGAGGATTCTGTACCTATACGTAGGTAGAGGTCCTCTTTTTTCTTTCTATGTTAATCTGACTACACAGTAAAGATGAATAAATTCGTTTCGATGTGCGCCAATCGATAATTCGGGTGATCCAAGAGTCTTTTACGAATGCACTAAAGCATGGAAAAGCATCGGAAATTGAGTTGGTGCTCCATTTTACTGCATCAACTTTACGTGTTGTCATTCAAAATAATGGAAATCCTTTGGATAAAATGGAGTATGGGTTCGGCCTGACCACAATGAAGAATCGGATAGAGATGCTGGGAGGCACCTTTTCAATCTCTGCCCTGGCGATCGCTGGCACTGAAATCAGATGCGAAATACCACTGAAAGGGGTAAGTTGTATGCCTAATATCAAAGTACTCATAGTTGATGATCAGGAATTGATCCTTGAAAGTCTCAATATAGTACTAGGGATAGAAGACGACATCGAGGTTGTGGGATTGGCTAAGAATGGTGAAGAAGCCATCATCTATTGTGAAAAATTCCAACCGGATATCGTCCTTATGGATATAAATATGCCTATTATGGATGGCGTTGTGGCAACCGAGAGGATCAAACAACGATTCCCGTTAACGAAAATTATTATTCTGACTTCGTACAAAGAGGTTGATTACGTTCTGGCAGCGTTAAGCCACGGAGCTGAAGGCTTCCTGCTCAAAGCTATCCATCCCAAAAACCTTATAGCCGGCATACGGGTGGTTCACACAGGCGGCACATTGATTTCGCAAGAAATGGCAGACAAGATGATTAAAAACTTGCTGAAAAGTGGTATTCCATCGACTATGGATACAAGGGCCTTTGAACCCGAATTGCTTGAGAGAAACAATGAGTACGGACTCATTACCCGCGAAGTCGAAGTTCTTCACAAGCTGACACCGTAACGGATGTCAGCTTTTTTGTTGATGTAGATTACCTGTCCGATGGTGTGAGAGGTCGGGGCTAGTCGTCCCCATTCTAATAATCTATTTCGCTAAAGTCATATGACCATGATATGACTAAATGGCACTCCTGATATATGACTTTTTTAAAGTATAGTATGATTTGTTACCGGTAATATCGAAATATGAATAGAGATCCTGTAAGAGGAAGAGGAGAGATTATTTATGATGAGAAAGACTAATACACCCGATAATGAGGTGCTTAGCAGTAAGAGAATATCTAAGTTTGTTTCGTTCTTTCAATTCCCTCTCATCTGGATGCTTGTGGGAGCGCTTGGTATCGTCCTCGCCAATGTGACATTCAGCTTGTTTTCCGAAGATTCAAAAGCACTAGGGTCCTTCGTACTGACACTTGTCGGAAGCGTTGTTGCAATCGTTCTCTATTGGCTCGTAATGAAATTTCTGGCGCAGCGTCTGGTTACTGAACTTCTGGTACAACGTGCGGTATCGGAAGCAATTTCCGGTGCTGTCGTCGGTCTGATCTTTATCATCGTTTCAACGGTTCTCATCATCTCATTTGGTGGCTATTCATTCAAATGGTCACCCGAAAACGCTGGCTCTGTCGTTCTGCCTATCATCACCACAGCACTTAGCGCTGCCTTGGTAGAAGAGTTGATCTTTCGGGGGCTTGCCTTTCAAGCAATTGAAAAAATGTGGGGAAGTTGGATTGCATTGGCCGTGACATCCCTCTTCTTCGGGATCGCTCACCTCGGCAACCCCGGAGCTACAATTTGGGGAGGTTTCGCTATTGCCATTGAAGCTGGTGTATTGCTAGGTGCAGCCTTCCTTTGGCGGCGCAATGTTTGGTTTATCATTAGCCTCCATTTCATTTGGAATACAACGGTGGGACTCTTAGGTATCCCCGTCTCGGGGCATCCCTCCTCCGGTCTCTTCACGGTCGAAGTTACGGGCCCGGCCCTTCTCACTGGAGGCGAATTTGGTCTTGAAGCTTCGATAGTACCCGTCATAATCAGTCTGTTTATTGCCATCCCTATGCTGATCTTTGCTCGCCGCAAAGGGCATCACGTATCTCTCCGTCATGATCGAAAGTAACATTCGAACCCGTTGGAAGTAATTATGTACGGTGTTGACTATTCTCCCGAAATGTTAGGTCTTTTCGGAATCGTTGTGACAAACGTGAATTACATTAAACATGATTTTAAATTCATTCCCTGCGTGCAATCTTAGCTTTGATTTGGATTTGTCGGTTCCGGTGTTGATGTTGGCGTTGTTGTTGAGCTGACTGGAGGCTTGGTCAATGTAACCGGGATCTTATTACTTTCATCGTTTTTCACATCGTTACCGAATTGTGTCTTCAGGCCGTTCACGGCGATGACTGGTGTCTTGGACGTATTTAACTGGAAGCCATCATGCAACTTGATAATAATCGTTTTCTTGTCTTCAGACAGAGCAAAGCTGTCCAACTTGGGATTTAACGCCACTCCGTTGATCGTAATCTTAGACAGGTCGATAGAGTCTACATCGATGCCCACTGTCAGATACCAAAGTTAACTAATACCGTATCATCAGACTTAAAAAGATTTGTCTGAATACCGTATCCCGTTTCTGGAAATTAACTCTTGTGGCGGGGGTGCAGTATTTTGAATATGTATTATAATGGAAGAGCACATGCCTTAGATGAAAATTAAAAAGATGGATACGATCCAACTTTAAGGAGCGGTTACATGCGCAGAAAGATTTCAAAAATATTAAAACGTAGCTTGTTAATCATCATTATAATAGCTGTACTAGGTTTGGTATTTCCTACATGGACACCACAAATTAAAGGCAAGAACAGCATCAGTGTACTAGATCAGGTCCAAATCAACGGTGCAGGACATGAGATCATGATTAGAGGAGTCGATCGGAGCAATCCGATCATGATCTTTGTACATGGAGGTCCAGGCGTCTCCGAGATTCCGTATGTGAGAAAATATCAGGAAGAGCTTGAGCAGTATTTTACTATCGTTCATTATGATCAGCGCGGAAGTGGGAAGTCTTATCATTTTTTTGAGGACTATTCGAACCTGAGAACCGATTTACTTGTTGATGATTTACTGGCATTAACAGATTATGTTACAAAGAAATTAGATCAAGATAAAGCTCTGCTGATTGGACATTCGTTCGGAACCTATATTGGGATGAAGGCTGCTGCTAAAGCGCCAGATAAATTCCAAGCATATATAGGAATAGGACAAATGGCTGATACGATTCAGAGTGAGCTGGATGGCTTGGAATACACCATTGAACAGGCAAAGCAAGCGGGAAATTTGGATGATGTGGAAAGCTTAGAGCTTCTTCGAGACCCCATCGAACGAGGGGAGCAGTACACACCCAGAAATCTTGTTCGAAAATATGGCGGTGCAGCTAGACTCATCAACGATAACCAGGATTATTACTTGGGGTTACTGCTGAATCCTGAGAATAATGGGCTGGATGTGATTCGCTCAATCAAGGGGATATCCAATTCACAAAAATCCTTGATTAAGGAAGTATCAACTAACCATATCACCGATATTGTTGAGCGCTTGGAAATACCCACTTATTTTGTTATGGGACAATATGATTACATGACATCTATGGAAGCGGCAAAAGATTACTTCGATATACTAGATGCACCAGTAAAGGAATTCGTACGATTTGAAGAATCAGCTCATTATCCGCAGTTTGAGGAGAAGGAGCGCTTTGTTGAATGGATAATGAGGTTGGGTTTTTAGGTTATTAGTCATTGGTCAATGGGCGGAAGAGGAAAGGGGATGCGTAGCGACGTATCGTCGCCGCAGTCACCCTATCCTGCACAACTTCGACATTCAGTGAATAGTTATACCAAGTTGTAAAGGTTTCTTTCCATCCCCAGCACATTCGTAGGAGCGGAGAGTAATCCTTCGCTTACCCTACTATCAGATGGCGTCTCTTATTCAATGTTGAAACTCTTTTATTCTGATAACTAGAAAAGCGAAGATCATGAGTCAGATGTAGCTTGTTTCCCGCTGCAAAGTCTGCTCCAGACACTTCAAGAGGTTTGGTATCTTCAAACGTTCTAACTGTTTCGAAGCCTCCAGTAGCAAGCAGCCCGCGCCTCGCCTCCTCCTTACCGCCGAATGTACCGTCCGGAGCGTTCTCTAGCAAGCCTAGATCGAGCGCCTTCTGGACATATCCAGCAGCCCAATTGGAGTCGATTCAACTTTCTCCTCGATACCTAATCCTCGAACTAGGAATGTGGCCAATTGCTCCTTATTCACTAAGCCCTCTGGGTTGAACTCTCCATTACCCATACCACTCGTTATTCCCGCCGCATGGATCGCCTCAATATAAGGCAGCGTAGGATTGTCTACTTTTACGTCACTGAACGACGACTTCCTTGGAGTAGTATCAACTTTCAGGTCAAAAATAAGCGCAGCTACCCTTGCAAATTGGGCCCGATTCATTTCGTCATTCAGTCCGAAAGTGTTATCGGAGGAACCTAGGATGATACCTGCTGAAATCATCGCATCGAACTTCGCCTTCGTAGCCGCATCTAAATCTTTTAGATCGGTAAAAGCATTGGGATCCGTCGGCCGTCCAAAATAAGAAACATAAAGAGATTGAATAACTTCTGCTTCTGCTGCTTGAACCGGTGTTACAGATAAACATAAGACCAATGCCATGGAGCTTAATACCGTGCGTTTAAACATAACCAACCTCCTCATTTTAGATAACTCAAAAATCATTCTTCTTATAATAGCAAAATACCAATGTACTTTTCTTAATGAAATCTTAATGAATTCTTAATGCTTGTTATAAAATATGTATTTCACTATTTATTATTGTTATGATTTGATCATGATTAGGATTGGTTTCATGTCACTTACGAAGGAGGAATGATCCACCATTATTAAAATTTTAATTGTAGATGATGAACCCGAAATTCGTCAGTTAATTCGAATACATTTAGAACAAGCAGAACTGTCAGTCATTGAAGCCAGTTCAGGACGACAAGCTATTCAATTGTTACAGAAATATACGATCGAATTATTGATACTGGACCTCATGATGGATGATGGCAACGGGTTTGAGGTGCTGCAATATTTACGAGAAGCAAATACTAAAGAACGTCATATATGCTCATACTATAGTTGAACAGAAAATTTACTTCAGGTTCACTTAATTAAGATGAGAAGTTTGCTCGTCGATTATGGGAGGGCATCGTATGTATGACGAAAAAAATGAAATGAAAAAAGTTAATTTCGGAGATTTGCCTGTTAATTGGGATGAAGAAGAGTTTGCAGAAGAATTGACAGTGGAAGATCACGAGGATAGCCGTTCATTAGATGTGAACAGAAATAGGGTTAGTGTGATAGTGCGAAAAACTAATAAAAAGTTGTAACATAACGACCTACAAAAAAACATTTCCCAGTATTATCCCCTTATGGTAGACGGTGAGAATAAAGTTCGGATAAGATGGACTTAACACTGTTAACTATAGGGGGATTTTTTATGGATAAGAAGAATGTGATCATTGTATTATTAGTTTTGAATCTAATAGTAATGTTGTATTTCGGCAATTCTCTCGGAAAAAAAATCGGAAATTACCAAGCACAAACTAGTGCAGACATGAACTTTATGCAAAATAATATGATGTCATTAGAAAACAGAATTATTAACGGTGTAGGTAACGAGCTAAGGGCTCAGACAGACAAGATTTCCCAGGTTGACTATACGGTGCTGGATGTTGATCCCGTGCAGAAAAAGGTACAGATCGAGTTAAAGGTCACTTTAAAAGAGGTGGCGCCATTAGCCGAAATTTGGATTTCTTATAGTGCTCAGGATGATGATCAGCAGAAGGAAGTTGCTTTAGTTGAGCAAAGCGGGTTGATTTATGGGACCAAGCTAGACGTTTCCCTTGAACATAATTACCAATTCGATGTGTGGGAGAAAAGTGCTACAACAGGGCAAAAGCAATTGAATGTTTCTGAGCAACAACTTCCGCTATATGATGAATTCTACACAAATCGAGTTACGATGAACGGTGGCGGAACGGCGATTTTACAAGATCAACAGGAGACGTACTTCGCATTTACAATCAATGATTTGGGAGTTAGTGGAACGGAAATGGAACAAGTGCTTATTCAAGTATGGAAAGATAATGTGCAGTATGATGAGGTCGATGTGACCAAGCGAGTAGAACAACGCGCGGCCAATTACGCCCAGATAGAAGATAAATATAAGGTTGCGCTTGCAGGTGGGCTAATTGAACAATCCGTTAGCTTGGAGCAGTTCGCGATCGACAACGGATATAAACCTGATCTCAGCGATGTAGACAACAACTTAAAATATTCCTATACGCATGCCATCATATTCGCGGAGGACTACCCAGAGTTAAAGCTAGATGCGGAATCAGCCAAACAACTTAGCAGTCGATTAATTATCAAGTTCAAGGACGGATATACGTATACAGAGTACTAAACTACTTATTCATAGTGACGATAATCATTCTCAATGTCAATCGAAAAAGAATAAGATACTCTTTCAATATTTCTAGCAAGCCTTTGTCAAGAGCATCTAGCTGTTGTACAATAGAGATTAGGCTTACTGTAATTTGCCGTAAAAAGATGGAGGTTTACATAATGAAATGGTATGAACTAACGATTGCAACAACTGAGGTTGCAACTGAAATGATATCGAATTTTTTGCATGAGCATGGTGCAGGCGGCGTCTCAATCGAAGAGTCTGAAAATATGAATAAACCTCGTGATACGAAGTATGGTGAGTGGTATGATCGTGCGCTTAATGATATTCCTGAAGGTGTAGCTATTCTAAAAGGCTACTTTACAGAAGAAATCGATATGGATCAGCTTATTGCAGACATCACACCTCGTGTAGAGGAACTTAGAGAATTTGGCATCGATCCTGGTAATGTCGAGTATAGCTACTTGGAAGTTGATGATGAGGATTGGGCTAATGCGTGGAAGGAATATTTCCACCCGATTAAAATTACAGATCGAATCACGATCAAGCCAACCTGGGAGCAGTATGAGGCTTCCGAAAATGAACTAATTATCGAGCTTGATCCAGGAATGGCCTTTGGAACGGGTACACATCCGACAACATCACTTTGCTTGAAAACACTTGAAGCCGTCATTAAAGGTGGAGAGGAAATGATTGATGTAGGAACGGGGTCAGGAGTGCTAGCTATTGGAGCGTTGAAGTTAGGTGTGAAAAATGTGCTAGCTCTAGACCTTGATCCAGTTGCCGTATCAAGTGCGATCGAAAATATTAGCTTGAACAATTTATCCGATCGTGCAGAGGTGAAGCTTAGTGATCTGCTAGGCGTACTTGAAAGTAAGGATAATACCGATGAATTAACAGTGAAACTACCGGTTGATCTTGTTGTAGCAAATATATTGGCAGAGATTATTATGTTATTTGTTGATGATGTATTTGCAGCGTTGAAACCGGGGGGGATTTATATTGCATCTGGTATTTGGAAAAACAAAGAAGAATTAGTGGAACAAGGATTAATTGCAGCAGGATTTGAAATTGCCGATAAACATCGCGATGAGGATTGGCTTGCTTTCGTTGCTCGTAAGCCACAGGTGAACTAATGAATTTTAGTAATTATCCGTTTGACGAACTTCCGTTTATCGTATTAGTTTTACTTATTGCATTTACTGTACATGAGTTCGCTCATGCATATACTGCTTATAAATTTGGTGATGACACGGCTTATCGTGAAGGGCGTGTCTCACTGAATCCAATGGTGCATTTGGATTGGTTTGGCTTCATATTAATTCTTATTGCTGGGTTTGGTTGGGCTAAGCCGGTACCTGTTAGAGCTAGTCGCTTCAAAAACCCTCGGGTCATGAGCGTTATCGTGTCACTAGTTGGACCGCTCAGTAACTTAATATTAGGTATTATTTCGATTATTGTTTATGTTGTTTTTATAAAAACAGGGTGGTTATTTGCAGGGTCTGAAGGCGTTACGAATGCAATTTCGTTATTTTTTTTGAAAATGATTCAATATAACTTTTTGCTATTCGTATTTAACTTAATTCCATTGCCACCACTTGATGGTTATCGAATTGTATCAGAATTTCTACCATTACGTACACGCTTCAAATTGGAACAGAATGCTCATTGGGGTTCAATTATATTTTTATTAATGGTATTTATACCACCTTTGAGAGCCGTTACCATTAGTCCTGTATTAATGCTAGGGGAGAACATGAGTGTTAATATATATATTTTCTTTATGTCTATTTTATAGAGGTTGTTCAAAAAAATGTGAACATGCACTTATAGATGTTTAGTAAATGAATGAACTGTGAGCATCGGTATATATATTGATTAAAGGATGAATGAAATGCAAAGATATTTTGTAAGTAAAGAGCAGTTCGTGGATAATGGCATTATCATTCAAGATGAAGATGCTCATCATATCATTCGTGTCATGCGGATGAAGGAAGGCGATCAAGTTATTGTAAGCGACGGACAGGAGCGAACGGTTCTAGCGGAAATTACAGAGCTTGAAGCAAAGCAGGTTCAGCTTACGGTTGTTGAGTCACTACCACTTGATGCAGAGGCAAAGTGGAAAGTTTCGATAGCACAAGGACTGCCGAAGGGCGACAAGATGGAATTGATTGTCCAGAAATGTACTGAAATAGGCGCATTTTCGTTTATTCCATTTGAATCTGAACGAGTCATTGTGCAATATGATCGTAAGAAAGAAGCCAAACGACTTGAGCGTTGGAGCAAAATTGCCAAAGAGGCAGCTGAGCAAGCGCATCGAAATAGCGTTCCGACGATTGCCGAGCCATTGAGCTGGAAGCAACTACTTAATAGTTTTGATTCATACGATCTTGTTCTATTCTGCTATGAAAAAGTAGATGGAGATGGTCAAGGTATTCATCTAAGAAATGTACTGCTACCATTCAAAGAGCAATGTATAGCCGATGGTATAAGTTCTCCGACTGTATTGCTGATTGCTGGTCCAGAAGGTGGATTTGCCCAGCGAGAGGCTAGTCAAGCTGAAAGTGCAGGAGCTAAGCTAGTAGGGTTAGGGAAAAGAATATTGCGTGCTGAAACAGCGGGAATAGTTGGACTATCCTGCGTACTATATGAATCAGGTGAGATGGGGGGCGTGTGACCTTATGTCAACGGTCGCATTTTATACGCTAGGCTGTAAAGTAAACTTTTACGATACAGAGGCAATTTGGCAAGTTTTTAAGGACAATAACTATGAGCAGGTTGAATTTGAATCAACCGCTGATGTATATCTGATTAATACTTGTACTGTAACGAATACTGGTGACAAAAAAAGTCGCCAAATCATTCGTCGTGCAGTTCGTCGTAATCCTGATGCAATTATTGCTGTTACAGGTTGCTATGCTCAAACTTCTCCAGCGGATATTATGGCGATCGAAGGCGTCGATCTTGTTATTGGTACACAAGATCGCGATAAAATAATGACGTATGTGAAGCAAATTCAAGAAGAGCGCCAGCCAGTTAATGCTGTCCGCAATATTATGAAAACTCGTCATTTTGAGGAGCTTGACGTGCCGAACTTTACGGAACGCACACGAGCATTTCTGAAAATACAAGAAGGCTGTAATAACTTCTGCACATTCTGCATTATTCCATGGTCACGTGGCTTGTCTCGTTCTCGTGAGGCCGGGACGGTTATCGAACAAGCGAAGCAATTAGTCGCTTCTGGTTATAAGGAAATCGTACTGACTGGCATCCATACTGGTGGGTACGGGGATGATATGGAAGATTACAATCTAACACGTCTACTATGGGATTTGGATAAAGTAGAAGGTTTGGAACGTATTCGTATTAGCTCCATTGAAGCTAGTCAGATTGACGATGAGATGATTGAAGTATTGAACAAATCAACAAAAATGTGCCGGCATCTACATATTCCACTTCAAGCGGGTGAGAATAGTGTCTTAAAGCGAATGCGTCGTAAATATACAACGGAGCAATTTGCAGATAAAGTGAGACGGTTGAAAGAAGCGATGCCTGGCGTTGCGATTACAACAGATATTATTGTTGGCTTCCCAGGTGAAACGGATGAGTCATTTGAAGAGGGCTATCGCTTTATGGAAGAGCTAGGTTTTTCCGAGATGCATGTATTCCCATATTCTAAGCGTACAGGAACTCCTGCTGCACGTATGACTGATCAGGTTGATGAAGAAGTGAAAAATGAGCGTGTCCATCGTCTCATTGAACTATCAGAAGAGATGCAATTGAAATATGCGCAGAAGTTTGTAGGGGAACTGTTAGACGTTATCCCTGAACGAGAGCATAAAGGCCATGAAGGTAGAGGTCTAATTAGCGGTCATTCTGATAACTATATTACTGTCGTATTTGAAGGATCAGAAGAACTTATCGGTCAAATTTGCCGCGTAAAAATAACTGAAGCAGGCGTGAACGAATGTAAAGGTCAGCTTGTTCGTGTGCTAGATAGTTACGTAAATGAGAATGATGCACATAAAATCGCTGCTCAGGCATAATAGATTAAGGATTTCTTATGGACTTCTTGAAGAGAAGGAATAAGGAATCCTTTCTTCTCTTTGTAGAGGTTGTTCAAAGTCCGCCTAGTCGAGGCGTTTGAACCATTTCAGATAACAAATCGGTAATGCGATGAATGAACAGATGATGTTGAATAACGTTTGTGCATGTGCGATCGCTGTTGCTATAGAGGTTGTCGTCCACATTACGGCAGTTGCAAGTATGTCGATAAATGGGAAGAATAGTAATGCTCCTCCTATATTAAGAACGAGATGCGCTATAGCGACGTATCGACCCCCTTTTGAACCGCCAAGTGAGGCGATGATCGCAGTTACACATGTACCTATATTACAACCTAGAACGATTGCAATACTTAGATCTAGCGGGAGTACACCAAGTGCGGCAATCCCCATAATCATACCGATGACAGCTGCTCCACTATGGATAAGTGCTGTTAGTACTGCGCCCGATAGTATGCCCCACCAAAGGGTAGTCTGCGCTTGTGCTAGAAACCAATGAAATAATTCTGAGCTTTGAATAACAGGTCCAATTCCTTGCATAACGGTTAATCCAAGCAGTAGCGTACCAAACCCGAATAATACAATGGAAAGTGATCGGATAAATTCGCTGCCTTTCCATTGATATAGTGAAGGTATAATGCGATACTCGACAAGTAGAACTGTGATCCCCCAAAGAATAAGTGCACCAATCATTAACGGTTTGGCAAGGTGATGAATATTTAGTCCTATTAACTCAGTCGTTAGGCATGTCCCGATATTAGTACCGAGAATAATGCCTAAAGTGCGTGAGAAGGGAAGTAATCTGCTATTAACGAAACCAATCGATAACACCGTTACGGCAGTGCTACTTTGTAAGAAGGCGCTACTTGCAGTGCCTAGCATAAGACCATGAAGTGGAGTACGAGTAGAACGCTCTAAAAGGCGTAGAAAAGTAGGTCCACCTAAGCGGAATAATGCTAATTCCATTAATTTCATCCCACACATAAAGATTGAAAAGCCTAAAACACTATGAAAGATTATGGCGCTTATCATGTCCCGTTTCCTTTCACTAACATATTGTCATTGATTTAACGTATGCGAAAAAGTAGACAAGCATGACAAGGTTGAGATAAAAGCAAAATGCAGCATTAATAACAATTTGTAAACACGAGAGGAACATATACAATGGCAAATGCAATTGTGAAATTAATTAAAGCACGTAAAAAGAGAATAGAAGAAGCTCATCCTTGGGTATATGCAAGTGAAATTGAACAAGTAGATCAGGAAGGTCTTGAACCTGGTAGCTTGGTAGATGTCGTTGCCCATAATGGGAAATATTTGGCGACAGGATATTGGAACCCTGCTTCACAAATTACAGTACGTATCGTTTCCTATGAATCTATTGAGACAATGGATCAAGCCTTTTTTGTAGAACGACTTACTCGTTGTAAAGTACACCGTGCTCGTTTTGTGAAGGATCAAGATTGTCGGTTAGTATATGGCGAGGCTGATTTCTTACCAGGTCTTATCGTCGACCGTTTCGAAAATGTATTAGTATTACAAATTTTGTCTTTAGGTATGGAAAAGCATAAGGAAGCACTGATCGCAGCTCTGATTGAAGTGTTTCAACCAAAGGGCATTTATGAGCGTAGCGATGTAAGTGTTCGTAAGCTTGAAGGATTAGAAGAGCGCACAGGTGTTATTTATGGTGAATGTCCTTCGATTGTTGAAATTAGTGAAAATGGTTTATTGATGGAAGTCGATATCGTTCAAGGTCAGAAAACCGGCTATTTCTTCGATCAACGTGAAAATCGTGCATCACTTGAGCCGTTAATGAAAGGCTGGGGAGATCGTAGTGGAATTGCGCTCTCAACGCTTGAGGATGGTCGTACTGCACCAGTTAATCGCAATGGAAAAGAAGTTACATTCCCCTATTGGGATGGTGCAACCGTATTAGAATGCTTTGCGCATACAGGAAGCTTCACATTGCATGCTTGCAAATATGGTGCCAAACAAGTCACTTGCTTAGATGTATCCGCACATGCGATTGATACGGCAAAGCGTAATGTTGAACGTAATGGTTTTACTGATCGTGTAGAATTCGTAGTTGCCGATGCATTTGAATATTTACGTACACAAGTTAAAGGGTTAGATGATCGCAAACAGCGTGCTAACGGCGGTGTTGATACATCGAAAAAGCTGGAAAATGAAGGACGTTCATGGGATGTAGTTATTCTTGATCCGCCAGCATTTGCAAAAACTCGTTCTGCAGTTGAAGGAGCAAAGCGTGGCTACAAAGATATTAACCTACAAGGACTTAAGCTTGTGAATGAAGGTGGCTATCTTGTAACAGCAAGCTGTTCATACCATATGCGACCCGAATTGTTCCTTGAAGCGATTCAAGAAGCGGCCAAAGATGCTGGTAAAGTACTGCGCCTCGTAGAATGGCGTGCAGCAGGCAAGGATCACCCACAAATTTTAGGCGTAACTGAAAGTCATTACTTGAAGTTTGCAATATTTGAAGTAACTTCAAAACGTAATTAATATAAAGGTTCAAAAAGATGAGATAATGAAACCCAGCAACGTATACGGTACGAGTACACAAGCGGCCACGCCCGAAGCTTCAAATGAAGGTTCAAAAAGTGGGCTTTCAGAATCGAGCAGGTGAAGCGCTACTTGAGAAAGGCGGAAGCGCAAGTGTACATGTTTGGTACACGCGAACCTACAATGTTTCTGCAAGAAACATACATCGGAAGCTTATGCCGTACTTTCCAAGTGCGCTTCACCTGCGATGCTGAGTATGCTACGTCAGAATACGCATCGTTATCAAAATCCGCTTTTTGAACTACCTATATAGGGAGGGGGAGAGAGAATGTCTATTAGATTCGTATTAGGCCGTGCAGGAAGCGGTAAAACACATTACTGCCTAGAACAAATAAGAAATGAATTAAAGAGCGACCCACTCGGTTCTCCCCTCATTTTACTTACGCCAGAGCAAGCTTCATTCCAAATGGAATATGAATTAATTGATCAAGGTGAACCTCAAGGGATGCTGCGAGCGCAGGCACTTAGCTTTCGCAGACTTGCGTTTCGAGTGATGCAGGAAACGGGTGGTACTGCACTTGTTCCGATTACAGAGACGGGTAAGCATATGCTTCTATACAAACTTGTTAATCGCTATGCCTCTGAGCTGCAATTATTCAAAAACAGCGAAGATCAAGCGGGCTTTATTGAGCGGCTAGTTAATATGATTACAGAGTGGAAGCGGTATGGCGTTTCAGCGGAGCAAGTGCAGCAATTAATTCAGACTGATCAATCTGATTACTCTCAGCTGCTGCAGAAAAAACTACATGATATGGGCTTGCTTTATGCGCATATGGAGCAAGAGCTTCTGCAAAAGTATGTGGATTCTGAAGATTACTTATCGTTTATGGTTCAAGGATTACCACATGCTAGCTCGCTCAAGGGCTGCCGTGTATGGGTAGATGGCTTCCATGGTCTAACGCCAACGGAATATGAAGCGCTTGGCGCGCTAATGGCTAATAGTGCCCATATGACGATCGCATTGACACTTGATCGTGAGTATGGCGTTGATGAACCAATTGATGAATTGAATTTATTCCATCAAACTGCGGAGACTTATCAAAGGATTACGCAATTAGCCGAGCAGTATGGGGTTGAAGTTGAAGAGTCGATCATTCTAGAACCTACTTCAGCTTCTAGATTTGGAAATGTAGAGTCACTTGCTTTTCTCGAGAAAAGTTACGGTACTCGCAAAGTATACCAACCATCGGAAACGCAGCAGAATGAAGGTATAGCTATTCAATTAGCAGCCTCGGCCAATCGACGTACTGAAATTGAAGAGATCGCTCGTCAACTATTAATTCAAGTCCATGAACATGGTTATCGTTGGCGCGATATGGCCGTATTAGTACGGAATCTAGAAGGCTATAGTGATTATATTGAACTTGTTTTCCGTCGTTACCAAATTCCATTCTTTATGGATCAGAAGCAGAAAACATTATATCATCCGTTTGTTGAATTTATTTCATCTGCTTTGGAAAACATCGTTCATGGTTGGCAATATGATGCGATGTTCCGTTGTATTAAGACGGAAATGTTATTTCCACAAGATGAATCGATCCCTCGTGAATGGTTTGATATATTAGAAAATTATGTACTCGCTTCCGGTATTAATGGCTGGAAATGGAATGATACGAACTACTGGAAGGCGTTAGCCACCGTATCACTCGATGAAGAAGAAGAGACGGCTTATCATATATCAGATAAAGCGCAACGTGAATTAGATATTTCAATAGCTGCTAGAGGATGTATTATGCCTCCACTTGAGCAGTTAGCCGAGAAGCTGGCACAAGCAAGTAATGTGCGGCAAATGTGTCAGGCGTTATATGAATTACTTGATTATGCACAAGTCGCGCAGCGGTTAGAGCGTTGGAGTGATGCAGAGCATGAACGTGGCAATTTGATGATGGCTCGTACACATCGCCAGCTTTGGGGTAATGTGATGGGGCTATTAGATGAACTCGTAGAGCTAGCAGGTGACGAACAAGTTTCAACGGAATTATTTGCCGGAATGATTCAAGCTGGATTAGATAGTCTACAGTTAGCATCTATACCGCCAGCAATGGATCAAGTTGTGATTGGCACGATGGAGAGAACTCGTCTATCGAATGTGAAGGCATGCTACATTATCGGAGCATCAGATGGTGTATTGCCGATGAGGATGCAAGAAGATGGCTTATTATCTGAGGCAGACCGTGAGCAATTAGCTACAGATGGACTTGCTATGGCACCTAGTTCTCGCCGTAAATTGCTTGATGAACGCTTCTTGATCTATCAAATATTAACGAGAGCCTCCTCTAAGTTATGGATAAGTTATCCGCTAGCAGACGAAGAGGGGAAAAGTATTCTACCTTCAGAAATTATTCGCCAAATGCGTTATCAGTTTCCGATGGTACATGTTCAGCATATTGCAATTGAACCTCATTTGACGATGAGTGAGCAAGACCAACTTGCCTTTCTAGCTCATCCAGATGCGGCAATGACATATCTAATCGTGATGCTGCGTGAATGGAAACAAGGGAAAAAGCTCCCTCAACTATGGTGGGATTTGTATAATTGGTATGCGATACGACCACAATATGCTCCCAAATTAGTAGCGTTGCTTCGTTCGCTACAGTTCCAAAACATTGAATTGCCCCTGCAAATAGAAACGGCTAGAGGGTTATATGGTGCACAAATGCGAATGAGTGTGTCGCGCGTAGAACGCTTCGTCTCATGTCCATTTCAGCATTTCTCGATCTATGGACTACGTCTCAAGGAACGGAAGCAGTATCGGCTAGAGGCGCCTGATATGGGGCAATTATTCCATGCTGCGCTCGGTAAACTTGCCAATCAACTCGGTAGTAGCTGGGGTAGAATGTCTCAAGATAAGGTGAAGCAAGAAGTTAGTCTTATCGTTGATCAGCTAGTACCTAGACTGCAATCGCAAATATTATTAAGTAGTGAGCGATTCCGATATATCGCACGTAAATTGAAAGAAATTGTGATGCAAGCTGCGATTATGCTTGGCGAACATGCGGGACGCGCAGAATTTAACCCTGTAGGTACGGAAGTTGATTTTGGACCAAATGGTAGCATGCCTTCCTTGCAAATAAAGCTTGATAACGGCAATGTATTAGAAATTGTCGGTCGCATTGACAGAATAGATGCCGCGCAGAGTGATCAAGGACTTTTGCTGCGTGTATTAGATTATAAATCTAGCAGTCAATCGTTGAAGCTAGATGAAGTCGTTCACGGTTTATCCCTGCAAATGTTAACTTATCTTGATGTATTGATGACGCATGGTGAAGGATGGCTGAAGCAGAAAGTATCACCAGCCGGAGTTCTATATTTCCATGTTCATAATCCACTACTACAAGTGAAAAATAGAATTAGCAGTGATGAAGCAAATGAGCTTATGTTGAAGCGCTATAAGATGAAGGGTTTATTGACTGCTGATACAACCGTTGTACGCATGATGGATAGTGAGCTAGAAACAGGTTATTCGCAAATTCTTCCTGTTGCGGTGAAGAAGGATGATAGCTTCTATAGTAGTGCATCGGTTGTTAGTCATGATCAATGGGATACGTTACGTGGATTTGTGAAAGGGAAGATCAAGAATATTGGACAAGACATTCAAGCTGGCGTCGTTTCTATTGAGCCTTATCAATTAGGAGATCGAACACCTTGTCAATTTTGCGACTATAAAGCAGTATGTCAGTTTGATCCAATGATTGAAGGAAATCATCATCGTAAATTAGCTAAAACGTCTGAGGATGAGATTTGGCGTGAGTTAGGGGAGTGACTGTAATGAGTGGACAATCATCGGCGAATGCACCTCGCTGGACAGATGAACAGTATGAAGCGATCGTGTCTGATGGATCTAATATATTAGTAGCTGCGGCGGCAGGTTCTGGAAAAACAGCCGTATTAGTGGAGCGGATTATTCGAAAAGTCGCTTCCAACACTGACGTCGATCGCTTACTTGTTGCTACGTTTACTCACGCGGCAGCAGCAGAGATGAAAGATCGTCTGAAAATTGCATTGGAGAAGAAATTGGAGGAAGAACCCGATTCTGATCATTTGCGCAAGCAGCTGGCATTGATGGGGAAATCGTCCATTACAACGCTCCATTCCTTTTGTATGGAAGTGATTCGCAAATATTATTCATTGATTGATCTTGATCCCGGCTTTCGGATTGCCAACGAGACGGAAATTGAATTAATTCGTGCTGATGTGATGAATGAGCTATTTGAGCAGCGTTATAGTGATGTGGATGGAGCGGGAGGTGGAGATTTTCTTAGGCTAGTTAATAGCTATGGTGGAGAGAAAGGTGATGATCCACTATTTCAGCTTGTGGAACGGCTTTATCTATTCTCGCGATCGCATCCGTGGCCAGCTCAGTGGCTTAACGATACACTTAAGCCTTATCACATTTCGAGTATCGATGAGCTAGAACAAAGTGTATGGGTGCAACAAATTACGGATGATGTGCATTTGAAGCTTGAAGGAGCGATAAGTGCTTTCGAGCAAGCACTATCATTAACAAAGCTACCAGCAGGTCCGTATGCGTATGCCTCAACTTTCGAAGCTGATATTGAAGTGATCACAGCATTGCAACATCAATTGCAACAGCTGCCTTGGCGAGAATGGGCTGATCTATTCGCTAACGTTCAATTTGCAAAATTAGCACCGTTGCGCGGGAAAGATCATGATAAAGATTTGCAAGATCGCGCCAAAAATTATCGTGAGCAAGGGAAAGATACAGTTCAATCGATTGCCAGCGATTACTTTGGAAGAAGCGCAGAGCAATTTCTAGAAGAGTTAACGGAGCTTGCTCCGCTAATGAAAGCATTGGTAGCGCTCATTCATGACTTTAGTTCGGCATTTGAAGCGACGAAACGTGCAAAAGGATTGCTTGATTTTGGTGATCTAGAGCATTACAGTCTAGCTATTTTATTAGATAAAGCGTCAACTTCAGAACGTCTCATTCCATCAGAAGCGGCAAAGGATTATCAGCAGCAATTTGATGAGATATTGTTGGACGAATATCAAGATACGAATATGGTACAGGAAACCATTGTACGACTAATTGCTAATCAGCACATAGGAAATCGCTTTATGGTTGGCGATGTGAAGCAAAGTATATATCGTTTTCGCTTGGCAGAGCCTAAGTTGTTTCTAGAGAAATATAAGAAGTATAGCGCGGAATCAGCCTCTACTACTGAGGGTGGAAAACGCATTGATCTTGCTCGTAATTTCCGTAGTCGCTCACAAGTTGTTGATGCAGTGAACGAAGTATTTCGAGCGATAATGAAAGAAAAAGTAGCTGAGATGGAATATGATCATCGTGCAGAGCTTGTGCACGGTGCTACTTATTATGAAGCTCCAATATCAATGGAGCAATGCAAAGTTCAGCTTACAATCATTGATCGTGGAGAGCGTGTTGCCGAGGAACAATCGAGTGAGCAAGATGAGCGATCGGATAGTTCTACTGCTGAGCAGGTAGAAGAATTGAATGTTGCACAACTAGAAGCACGCTATATCGCGCAACAATTATTAGCGCTGCGAGAACAACAAAGTATGGTTTTCGATAGTAAATTAGCATCTTATCGTCCTATGAAATGGCGCGATACCGTGATACTATTGCGCGCCACTTCAGCATGGGCGCCCGTCTTTCTTGAAGAGTTACAATTAGCAGGGATACCTGCCTACTCTAGTATTGGAAGTGGCTATTTCGAAGCGATTGAAGTACAGACGATGTTATCTTGCTTACAAGTTATTGATAATCCCTATCAAGATATACCACTAGCAGCAACTTTACGTTCACCGTTATTCAGTCTAACCGCTGAACAATTATCGCAAATTCGAATTCTTTCCATGGAACGGAATTTCTATGACGCGATTATCCATGCAGCTGGAAGTGATAACTATGAACTAGAAGGTCGTCAGAAGTTGTCTTTCTTCTTACATAAGCTTGAGCAATGGCGTAATCGTGCACGCGAGGGCTCGCTATCTGATCTGCTTTGGTTGATCTATGAAGAAACAGGATACTATGATTTTGTAGGCGGTCTTCCAGCCGGAGTGCAACGGCAAGCGAATTTACGAGCACTACATGACAGAGCACGCCAATATGAGGCTACTTCATTCCGAGGGCTGTTCCGTTTCTTGAAATTCATTGAGCGGATGCGTGCGAATGGTAATGATCTTGGTACTGCACTGGCAATTGGTGAACAAGAAGATGTTGTAAAGATTATGACGACACATGCAAGCAAAGGACTGGAATTTCCGATTGTGTTCGTTGCAGGTCTAGGTAAAAAATTCAATGAACAAGATTTGAATGCTTCATTTCTCTACCATAAGGAATTAGGCTTCGGTCCGAAATATGTTGATTCTACAATGCGCATTAGCTATCCATCATTGCCCTATTATGCGATTCGACGTTCAATGAAAATGGAATTGTTAGCTGAAGAAATGCGCATATTGTATGTGGCTTTGACGAGACCGAAAGAAAAGTTGTACTTGCTTGGGACAAGTGGTAGATTACCGAAGCAACTACCGAAATGGAGCTCATCACTAGCTACTGACGGCACATTACAACAATCTAGTATTGCTGCCGCATCTTGCTACTTAGACTGGATTGCACCGCTAGTTGCATCAGAATTGCAATTATCCGCAGACGAGCCAATGAAAGGGCCAGTCGTTAGTCCTCTAGACTGGATCGTATCTATTGTGGGTGCTGAGTCACTTATTATAATGGACGATGCTGAAGCTGAGACAGCTTCAGATGATGAGCTTGTAAGAACAGAGAGAATGACTGCCCTGCAAGTGTTAGCTCAGTTAGATGATGTTGTTGAAGATCAGCAATTGCGTGCTCAGTTGGATCGAGAATATGCTTATATCGGGGCGACGACGATTGGCTCGAAGGCATCGATTACAGAGATGAAGCGACTTCAGGCTGCCTTTGCAGAGCAAGCGGAAACGTTCTATGAAGCAGGTAACGGTATAGTTAAAGATGGAACTAGCGATGGAACTAGTAATGAAAATGGTGCCGGAGAACATACTGGAGCTACTATAGCAAAAGAGTATACACTACATCTTGAACGACCATCTTTTATGGAAGCCAAAAAGATTACAGCTTCAGAAAAAGGTTCAATCAATCATTTGATGATGCAGCATATTCCGTTGACATTGAATATAGATGAACAAGTAATTAAGCAAAGTATAGAGCGAATGTTACATTTGCAAATTATTACGATGACCCAAGCTCAAGTTATTAACATAAAGGCAATTGCAGAGCTATTTCAAACGGAGCTAGGCTATCGTATGCAGCATGCTACTTGGCTGAAACGAGAGCTTCCATTCAGCTTTATGTTGCCTGCACACGAAGTTCATCGTAATATGGATGTAACGATAGTTAACGAAAAAGTATTTATCCAAGGTATTATTGACTGTATATTTGAAGATGAACGTGGTCTAGTATTAGTCGATTATAAGACGGATCGCATATTTAATGGAAATTGGGCAGAGCAGGCAGAAGTACATCGTTTCCAATTAGAAATGTATGCTCGTGGCTTAGAGATGATTTTGAATCGTAAAGTTGATGAGATTTATCTGTTCTTCTTCGACGGGGGCCAAGCTATACAATTATAGTATTAAGTATTCACAGTAATCGGAGGGAAAAAAGTGAGTCAACAGATTTCAGAAAAGCAGGTTGAACCAACAGGGAAAAAGCCAATTGCATTGGCAGTAACGTTAGTTCTGTTAGTAGTTTGTGCAATGCTTACTGTTTTGTTTGCAACAAAAAATATGAGTTATGGTCAAGATCAAAAAGTCGAAACTGGCAAACATATTTTTGCTCATTTAGCTACGATCAATGAGAAAAACACACTGCTGCTTCAGTACAATTACGACATTGTAGATTTTTCATCAGAAGATTATAAGCTGGCAAGATTAACGGCAGAACATGCTATTCCGCTAGTGGTTGAAGTGAAACAAGAACTGTCTCAATTAATTGCAATTGCTCATGATTATGAAAAAGCTGCTTTTACTGCTCAAGCTACAGAGGAGCTTCAATGGATGACATTAACTGAACAGCATCTACGATCGATTTCGAATCAAGAAGGTGAGCTTACGCAAGCGGAGCTTGATGAATTGAATGCGATAATTGATGGATCTGAACTTTTATTTCGAATTATAAAAAGCTTTAACTTTAATGTTGAAGGCAACAAAAATGCGATGATCAGATTAGCTAACGGTTTTGATTGGATTGAGCAAGTCCAGGCGATCGAGCAATATGTCAATGTTGAAGCAGTACAATAAAATCAACTAAACTAGATGTATAGGTTACATAATGATAACCGACAATAAGGAGGGAAAAACAATGGATTGTTTATTTTGTGAAATTATAGAAGGTACGATTCCTTCGACTAAAGTATATGAAAATGAGCATGTACTTGCGTTCAGAGACATTTCGCCGGTAGCACCTACCCATATTTTAATCATTCCGAAGAAGCATATTGCTACGATGAATGATGTCTCGCGCGAGGATGATCTAGCTGTTGCTGAGATTTTTGCAGCTGCTCGTCATATTGCAGAAACTGAAGGTTATGCCGAGGCTGGATATCGTCTAATTAACAATGTTAACGCTGATGGTGGGCAGGTTGTATACCATTTACATTTCCATCTATTAGCTGGAAAAATGATGGGTCCTTTATTAGCAGAATAAGTTCTGATTAAGAAGTTGACATAGCCTTGTTTTTTAACGTATAATTAAGGTTGATAAACCGTGTAATAAACTCTGGACGGTCTGTTTCGGAGGGAGGGATAACTGGTGTCTGAAATTAAAGTTCGTAAAAACGAAACTATTGATGCTGCGCTTCGTCGCTTTAAGCGTTCCACTGCAAAAGATGGTATCTTGGCAGAGGTTAAGAAACGTAAGCACTATGAAAAGCCAAGCGTAAAGCGTAAGAATAAGTCTGAGGCTGCGCGCAAGAGAAAGTTTTAGGAGGATCCTTCCATAATGAACCTGAGCGATAGATTGATCGATGATATGAAACAAGCAATGAAAAGTCAGGACAAGTTGAGACTCAGTACAATTCGTATGATGCGTGCATCTGTTAAAAACTTGGAGATTGATCTAAAACGTCCGTTGGACGATAGTGAAGTGCTTGATGTATTGAGTCGTGAGATCAAACAACGTAAAGATTCCCTCCAAGAATTTGAGAAAGCTGGTCGTGATGACCTTGTCGTAAATCTTGCAACAGAAATTGATATTATTAGTAAATACCTTCCCGAACAGCTAACTGAAGAAGAGATTCAAGAGATAGTAAGGCAGACCATCCAAGAACTCGGTGCTTCTTCGAAAGCCGACATGGGAAAAGTGATGGGCGCCCTTATGCCAAAAACTAAAGGACGCGCTGACGGTAGACTAGTAAATAATGCAGTGCAACAATTTCTGCAATAGAATACGTGCGGACTCAAAAACACCCCTTTTGGGGTGTTTTTTTTACTCGTAATAACAAGCCAACTTTATATGAACAATGTGTTATAATAGATGAAACATTTAACTAAGATAGACGTATATAGAAGAGTGGTAAAAGAGGAGGGAAAGTATGTCTAGCAAATTTTTTACTCATCGCTTCCGTGAACTGCTTACTGTTTTTGTTATATGTTTATTTGCGACATTACTTGTTGCGGGATTAATTGTCCCAACTGTGGCTCAGGCGCAGGTCAAATCCGCGGGTCCAGCAGTATATGAAATACCTCTGAAAGGAAAAGTAGACCAAAGTATGGTTTCTTTTCTTGAAAGAGCTTTCAGCGATGCTGATGAAGCTCGTGCGAGTCATATCGTTATCGTCCTTAATACATATGGGGGACGTGTCGATTCCGCAAGTGAAATAGGCGAGTTATTACGAGCGCAGCAAATTCCTATTACTGTATTTGTCGAAGGGAAAGCAGTTTCAGCCGGTACTTATATTGCGCTGAATGCTGATTACATCGCGATGCAATCAGGAAGTACGATTGGTTCAGCAGCAGTTGTCGATGGCAGTGGTGCATTAATCGATAATCCCAAAACAATTAGTTTCTGGGTAGATCAGATGCAAGAAGCAGCAAGACTTCATGGTCGCGATGTCAAAGTTGCAGCAGCGATGGTCGATCCTCGATTTGAAATCGATTTATCAGACACATTAGGAAAAGTTAAGTCTGTAGGCGATGTCATTGCAATATCAGCAAGTGAAGCATTGCGAATTGGATATTCTGATTTCAATGCGGAGAATGTTGCTGATGTACTGAGTTTTCATGACCTTGCCGGTCGCGATATTATAACGATGGCGCCGAGTGCAGCTGAAAATGTGGCGAGTTTTCTTGTTAATCCTATTGTATCCACGATATTATTAATATTAGGTTTTGCCGGTCTAGCCATTGAATTATTCGTGCCTGGCTTTGGATTACCTGGTATTCTAGGAGCGATTAGTATGGGTTTATTCTTCTTTGGTTCATTCGTGTCAGGATTTGCAGGAATGGAAACAGTCGTACTCTTTATTATTGGTATTATTTTGGTTATTTTAGAATTAATAGTTCCGGCTTTTGGTATACTGGGATTATTGGGAGGAGGAGCTATTATCGCAGGCATATTACTTGCTTCACCGGATTGGAAGTCTGGACTTACATCCATCGTTATTGCATTAGTGATTGCTATTATTTTAGTCGTTATTGTTTCACGTACGAAAAAAGGTCGAGGGGTTTGGAATAAATTCGTTCTACGTGAGAAACTTACAACAGAAGAAGGATTTATATCTGCAGACTCGAAAGATTCACTATTAGGATTACAAGGCATTACGGCAACCCCACTTCGACCAGCAGGAGCAGCATTCATCGGCAATGAACGCGTTGACGTTGTAACTGAAGGTGGATTCGTAGAGTTGAATCGACCAGTCGTTGTTATAAAGGCTGAAGGTACATGGGTAGTGGTTAGAGAAGTGAAGGAAAACGTTTAAGTTGATTACAAATTGAGAGGAATGATTGGATGTTAGGTTTAGACTCAGGATTGATGGCGATATTTGGATTAGATCCAGGTTTAGTAGCAGTGATTTTTGTAATATTGGCAGTTATTGTAATAAGTGTGTTATTAAGTTTCTTCCCGATTATGCTGTGGATTTCAGCACTTGCTTCTGGCGTTAAAGTAGGAATTATTACACTATTTGCGATGAGATTACGTCGCGTAGTTCCTAGTCGTATCGTAAACCCATTAATTAAAGCTACAAAAGCAGGACTTGGTTTATCAATCAATCAGCTGGAAAGTCATTTTCTAGCAGGTGGTAACGTAGACAGAGTAGTTAATGCATTGATTGCAGCACAGCGTGCAAATATCCCATTGCCATTTGAACGTGCAGCAGCTATTGATTTGGCTGGTCGTGACGTACTACAAGCAGTACAGATGAGTGTTAACCCGAAAGTTATTGAAACTCCAATTGTTTCAGCAGTAGCGAAAGACGGTATCGAAGTTAAAGTTAGAGCGCGCGTAACTGTTCGTGCAAACATTGAACGTTTAGTCGGTGGTGCTGGTGAAGATACCATTATCGCTCGTATTGGTGAAGGTATTGTCTCCACAGTCGGGGGCTCAACCTCACATAAAGATGTTCTAGAAAACCCAGATAAGATTTCCCGTACCGTTCTTGAAAAAGGTCTTGATGCGGGTACGGCGTTTGAAATTCTGTCGATTGATATCGCAGACGTAGATGTCGGTAAAAATATTGGTGCACATCTTCAAACGGAACAAGCTGAAGCGGATAAAAAGATCGCTCAAGCAAAAGCTGAAGAACGTCGTGCAATGGCTGTTGCCCAAGAACAAGAAAACAAAGCTAAAGTTGTTGAGATGGAAGCTCGCGTAGTTGAATCTGAATCTCAAGTACCGTTAGCGATGGCAGAAGCATTGCGTAATGGAAAAATTGGTGTTATGGATTATTTGAATTTGAAAAACATTGAAGCTGATACATCTATGCGTACATCACTTAGTGATTCTACTGATCCGAAAAATAAATAAGGCTAATTCTTATCTCAAACGTTCACAAAATGTGTAACATAGTTGAGGCAGATAGGAGGTGCTAGCCTTGAAGATTATTGAATTTGTGCAAAATAATATTTATATTGTAATAGCTGTTGTTTTTTTTATCTTTAAGATGTTTGGTGGATCGAAAACCAAAAAGGGCAACTCGATGCCTACTTTTGGTGGTGGAACGGATCAGACGAATCGCGATCAGCGTGAGCATGACTATGATGAGGACGAGGAAGATGATCATTCTCGCCAACAATATGACGATGAGAATAGCCTTGAGCAGCGACGAAGAGCGGAATTACAACGACTGCAAGAAGAGGAAATGCATAGGGAGCGTCAAATGCAACGTGCGGATCAGTTGCGTGAAGAGCAAAGGATGCGTTATGAACAGCAGCAACGACTTCAGCAAGTGGCTACAACGCGCCAGGCGCAACAGGGCGCTCAGTCGCTTGATTACTTCGCTCAGAATGAATTGGGTGGGGAATCGCAGGCTGTGGACCCCTTTGCTAGTCGTGAGAATACACTTCATAGCTCAGTACTAAAAGCTAATGAGCTGCGAAAAGCGGTATTATGGTCTGAGGTTTTAGGTGCTCCTAGAGCGAAACGACCATACAGAAGATAGAAAACGTGTAATCCATAGGTAATTATCATTCAAGCTCCAAATAATTTTCTTCGCTATGAAGAGAATTGTTTGGGGCTTTTTTGGTTTTGAATTTGAAACTATTTCATTTTTTCATATTTACTGTCATTGCTGCATATTTTGGTATAGTACCGATGTGTCTCTTGGCAGGTAACAAATCGATGTTTGAGAAAGGGGAACCTTCATCAATGCGACAAATTAAAAAGAAATTACATAGATTAACTGCGGCTATGCTAGATATGCCAGAGGACGTTGTATTTGAATTGCCGAGAATGACTTTGATCGGAGATCGTCAACTATATATTGAAAACCATAGAGGAGTTATTCATTTTAGTGAGGATGTATTACGACTTTCGCTGAGTAAAGGCGAATTAGAAGTTACAGGTAAGGGATTAATTATACGTACGATATGGACTGATGAAGTATTTGTGGAAGGTGTTATTAAAGCTATTCAATTATTTCCATAACAAGCTAATGCTTTCGTAGCTACTTTTCAATTGCGAAGTAGCAATCCAAGATGAATGAAAAGTTTTAGGAGGGGTTGCAATGAAAGGATCAATAGTAGATTGGATGAAGGGCCGAGTTGAGGTCGAGTTGCACGGAGGAGACGTTGCTCGTTTCCTTAACGAGGTGTTATCTGCGAAATTAGCATTAGCTAATATTCGTTGGACAAGCTCAGAAGTTGTCAGATTTGAAGTAAGCTTGGCACAATACTTTGCACTCAAAAAATATATTCGAGTAGCTGGGAGTAAGATGCGACTGATCCGCAAAGAAGGGTTCCCATTTTTGTTGAATCGGATAGAAAAGCGGATCTGGTTTTCCGTAGGGGTAGCATTATTTTTCTCTATTATTTTTGTACTATCTTCATTAGTTTGGACTGTTGAGGTTGAAGGGAATGAGCGTATTCCAAAAGATGAAATCATTGCAGCTGCAAAGGCGGAGGGACTCTATCCGTTGCAATGGTCCTTCCGCTTGCAAGATACAGATATTATTTCGAAAAGTTTGGTTAATGCAATACCAGGTACGAATTGGATTGGCGTGGTGAAGGAAGGTACGAAGGTGAAAATACAAGTTGTAGAAATGACCATCCCAGAAGTACAAGAGAAGTATAGTCCGCGCCATCTTGTTGCAACAAATGATGCTGTCATTACGTACATAATAGCAGAAGAAGGAAAACCACTTGTTCGCAAAAATAATCGTGTGAAAAAGGGACAAACATTAATTTCAGGAATTATTGGAACTGAGGCACATTCTGAGGTTGTTGTTGCCAAAGGAAAAGTTACAGGGCTTGTCTGGTATGAATATAAAGTCTCTTCACCGTTAATACAGAAGTATAGAGCGTATACTGGTGAGAGACAGCAACGGAACTACTTTGTAATTGGTAATCGAGCGATGCAGATTTCAGGATATGGACAAACACCATATGAGAAGTCGGAAGTGCTCACTACAAGAGAGCAGCTTCACATAGGGCCATTCGAATTACCACTTGGTACAATGAAAGAAGTTGAGCATGAGTCCAATTTTGCACAAGTAGAGTTAACGGTGGAGCAGGCAAAACTTGCAAGTTTAGAGCAAGCACGAATTAATGTTAGATCTTTTGCTGGAGAAGATGCACGTATTGTTAGTGAAATTGTTTTGCATGAAGTGACGGACAATGGTAAAGTTGTTATGAAGGTGCTTTTTGAAGTGAATCAATTAATTACGAAGGAATTACCAATAGTCCAAATGCAGGGAGATTGAGTATAGTTGCAAACTGAAGCGAAAACAGTCAAAATTCTAGTCCAAAATGCGGAAGAAGCTTTAGCTATTTTTGGTCCGCAGGATAAATATTTACGTCTAATTGAACAAAGAGTTAATGCGAAAATTTCTTCAAGAGATGCAGAAATTACGATTAGTGGTCCTAGTAATGAAGTAGATTCTTTGGAGCAGTTGTATCAAGTACTACTACAATTAGTTCGAGAAGGATATACGCCTTCTGAAAGAGATATGACTTATGCACTGGATCTTGCATTGAAGATGCAAGCAGAGGAGCTATTAGATTTATTCAAAAAACCGTTAGCTACTACATATCGCGGTAAAAAGATTATGGTCAAAACGCTTGGCCAACGTCATTACGCAAAATTAATTCGCAAGCTTGATATTGTATTTGGTATCGGTCCAGCTGGAACAGGTAAAACATATTTAGCTGTTGTACTAGCTGTTGCGGCATTGAAAGAGAATTTAGTAAAGCGGATTATATTGACACGTCCAGCAGTAGAAGCAGGTGAAAATCTAGGCTTCTTACCAGGTGATTTGCAGGAAAAGGTAGATCCATATTTGCGTCCACTATATGATGCTCTTCACGATGTACTTGGAGCAGAACAAACGGTTAAAGCGATTGAGCGTGGAATGATAGAAATTGCTCCACTTGCCTATATGCGGGGTAGAACGCTTGACGATGCTTTTATTATTTTAGATGAAGCTCAGAACACAACGCCGGAACAGATGAAAATGTTTCTTACTCGACTTGGTTTCGGAGCGAAAATGGTTATCAATGGTGATGTTACGCAAATTGATTTACCAAGAGGGAAAAACTCTGGATTAATTGAAGCGAGGCGTGTTCTTTCAAATATCGATGAAATTGGCATGATGATTTTTACGGAACAGGATGTTGTTCGTCACACCCTTGTTCAAAAAATTATTATGGCATACGATCGTGATGCTGAATCCCAATCATAATCCATATAAATCTAGATTTTGAGGAAAGGATGATGGTGAATGACACATCAAAATAATAACCGAAATGTTAAGGATAGTAACTTAAAGTTCACGGGCTGGAGACAAAGCACTCTAGTAAAATGGATATTGATGGCGTTATTCGTCGTTCTTTTCTATTTCAATCTAGCATCTCATATTATCCCCGAGACGTACAATATTTCTGAGGGATCATTGAGTGACAAAGAGATAAAAGCACCTACACAAATTAGAGATGAGAAAGCAACGAGAGAAGCAGAGGAAGCAGCTGCCAATCAAATCGAGGATGCTTATTCGGTCGTTGCATTACGTAATGAATCTTTAGTTGAGTCTATATTTCTAAGAATTGAACATTTAAATGCGGATGATCAAGTTAGCAAAGAAGATAAAATAGATATTTATCGCTCAGAAATTCCTGGTCGCTATGAAACACATATTAATTCATTTGTGGAAACCACTCATGCTATTAGCACTTACAACGAACTATTGTTGGAAGAAATGAGTAATATTACGAAAGAGCAACGCTACACAATTCCTGAAGAGACCTTCTACAAGCTGCCACAGATGACACAAGAGCAGCTTGCTGAGATGAGAATGGTAGCCAAGGAAATTGTGCGAAAGCTGACAAGTGATCCAATTCGCAGCGCTGAAACGGTTCGAACTCAAGTAGCTGAAATGGTCAATTCGAGTGTCATTTCTAACCGTACAGCTCGTGAGATCGTTCAAGAAATGGCTCGGTTTTCAATTATGCCGAATAAGTTTTTTGACAAAACAATGACAGATGAAGCAAGAGAAGAAGCGCGTAACAATACAACACCGATCATTTACAAAGAGAATGAAGTGATTGTGCAGAAAAATCAAGAAATTACACCTGAGCTCTATGCCTTGTTAACGGAAGCGAATATGCTTCAAGGTACTGATCATCATTGGTCACGAGTAGGTGTAGTACTGTTATCCTTAATGCTAAGTGCGTTTCTCTATGTGTATTTATCACAAACGTCAGGCGTTGGCTTGAAATTGGCAAGATACAATAACACACAGCTACTTATGCTATTGCTGATCTTCCTAATTAATTGTGGTGTTCTTCAACTGACTTCACTCATTCAGGCGGAGACGGCAAATATTGCAGGTTACTTTGCTCCTGCAGCACTTGGCGTTATGTTAATCACACTGCTGATCGATGAACATTTGGCGATGGCAAGTACATTTATTTTCAGTATTGTAGGATCGGTTATATTGAATACAAGTACGACATTGCTGCTTGATTTCAAATTTGGAGTGTATATTATTGTTATTTCATTAGCAGCTATATATTCGATTAAACATGCTAGTCAACGATCTGCAATATTGAAAGCAGGAATAATGGTAAGCTTATTTGGAACGTTCTGTGTATTAACGATGCTATTAATGGCGGAACAATTAGAACGTATGTCAGTATTATATTCTTTGGGAGCAGCTTTTGGTGGAGGTTTAATTACATCTATTCTTGTCGTCGGTCTAATGCCGTTTTTTGAAATTTCATTTGGAATATTGTCTGCTTTGAAGCTTGTAGAATTATCTAGTCCGAATCATCCATTACTTCGCAAATTACTGACTGAAACACCTGGTACATATCACCATAGTGTAATGGTCGGAAATCTAGCAGAAGCTGCAGCAGAATCGATCGGGGCAAATGGACTGTTGTGTAGAGTAGGTTCCTTCTATCATGATCTAGGTAAGACGAAGCGTCCAAGCTATTTCATTGAAAATCAGACCAATATGAGTAATCCTCATGACACGATTGATCCAATGCTGAGTAAGTCCATTATTGTTGCGCATGCTAAAGATGGCGCGGAAATGTTGAAAGCTTACAATATACCTAAGCAGTTAAGAGATATTGCGGAGCAACATCATGGAACTACCTCTTTGAAGTTCTTCTATTACAAGGCGTTGCAAGAAGCCAAAGACCAAGATGTCGATCAAGACTTCACGGAGGATGATTTCCGTTATCCTGGTCCTAAGGCGCAGTCTAAAGAAGCAGCAGTTGTTGGGATTGCTGATTGTGTGGAAGCGGCGGTTCGAAGTTTGCGTAATCCTACGATTGTACAAGTTGAAGAAATGATTCACAAAATAATTAAAAACAGAGTAGATGACAATCAGTACAATGAATGTGATCTGACGATGAAGGAACTAGATAAAATAGCACAGTCATTAAAGGAAAGCTTAATGGGAATATTTCACTCACGTATCGAATATCCAGATGATGTGAAGCTGAAAACTAACGAGAAGGAGTAGAATTAATGAGCATAATATTAGATTGGAATAATAATCAAACACAATTTGATATTCCTGACGTATGGATCGAAAAATTAACTGCTATATTACAAATTGCAGCTGACAACGAAGGATTAACTTCGGGTGAAGTGACCTTAACATTTACTAATAATGAAGAAATTCAAGAATTGAATAAACAGTACCGCAATATTGATCGTCCAACGGATGTGTTATCTTTCGCGCTTAATGATGATGGTGTAGATGAATTGAATATCATTTTTGAAGTTGAGAGTGAAGATGAAATCGACCCAATATCAGGCATGCTTGGAGATATTATTATTTCTGTAGAGCGTGCGGAAGAGCAACGGATTGAATATGGTCATTCGCTTGAACGTGAAATAGGCTTCTTATTTGTACATGGGTTTCTACATTTGCTTGGCTACGATCATCAGGATGATGAAGCTGAAGAAGTAATGACTCAAAAACAAGAAGCAGTACTGCAACAAGTTGGTTTGACACGCTAATGATTAAGTTTGTTCGTAGTGTGGGCTATGCATTAGAAGGAATTTGGTATGGCGTTTCAACACAACGAAATATGAAAATCCATTTGACAGTGGCACCGATAGTTCTTATACTTGGTGCCATTGTTTCACTTTCTGCGCTAGAATGGTGTATTATAGTTTTAGTTATTGCGACAGTAATCAGCTTGGAGCTAGTTAATACAGCAATCGAAGCGTTAGTCGATCTTGTAAGTCCACAGCATCAGCAACTAGCAAAAGTAGCGAAGGATGTTGCCGCTGGTGCTGTTCTAATAATGGCAATTGCTGCTGTATGCATCGGGAGTATCGTTATTGTGCCGAAGCTATGGGAGCTGATTTTCTAATGGGTGTTTAAGCAACACATCCTGATCACAAGCGAGAAGAGGGATATTGATGGAGCTAGCGGCGCAACAGCATCTCCTTTCCCAAGCAAAGGAAGCGATGAAGCTTGCATACGTACCATATTCACAATTTCGAGTGGGAGCGGCCGCTTTAGATCAGGACGGACGTATCCATCTTGGTTGTAATATTGAGAATGCTGCGTACGGTCCTACGAATTGTGCGGAGCGCACAGCACTTTTCAGTGCTATTGCTGCAGGAGTTGCACCAAGAACATTTACAGCGATTGCAGTTGTTGGTGATACGATTGATCCAATAACCCCTTGTGGTGTTTGTCGTCAAGTGATGATAGAGTTATGTGAACCAGATACATTAGTTATTATGGGGAATTTAGCAGGGGAATGTAGAGTTATGACGGTAGGCGAATTACTTCCAGGAGCATTCTCTCCGTCCTCGCTTGAGAGGTAGTTAATAAATAGTATTAGAAGGAGCAATAATTAATGAATCAACAAGGAAATAACAGCAAGAATAAATTTCGCTCTGGCTTTGTAGCGATCATCGGTAGACCGAATGTAGGTAAATCTACGTTGATGAATAATCTTATCGGCCAAAAGATTGCGATTATGTCGGACAAGCCACAAACGACCCGTAACAAAATTCATGGTGTATATACGAAGGATAATATGCAAATTGTATTTCTTGATACGCCTGGTATTCATAAACCGAATTCCAAACTTGGAAATTACATGATGAAATCAGCGGAAAGTGCACTGCGTGAAGTTGAAGCGGTGATGTTTCTAATTGATGCATCTGAGCCAATTGGCGGTGGCGATCGTTATATTATTGAACAATTGCAAAAGGTTAAAACGCCGGTCTTTTTAGTTATAAATAAATTAGATAAAGTTGATCCAGAATCGTTAATGAAAACAATTATGAAATATAAAGATTTATATAACTTTGCTGAGATCGTTCCTATTTCTGCGTTAAAAGGAAATAACACTGAAACATTAATGGAACAGCTTGGGAAATATTTACCGGAAGGACCGCAATATTATCCAGCTGATCAAGTGACAGATCATCCTGAACAATTTGTTTGTGCAGAAATGGTTCGTGAGAAGATTTTACATCTAACTCGTGATGAGATTCCGCATTCTATTGCAGTTAATATTGAAGATATGCGTGTGCAGGACAACGGAGTTGTCTATATTGGCGCAGTTGTGTTTGTTGAGCGCGATTCACAAAAAGGGATCATTATTGGTAAACGTGGCGCACTTCTGAAGGAAGTTGGCCAAAACGCGCGTATTGATATTGAGAATTTACTTGGCTCAAAAGTGTTCCTTGAAATTTGGGTGAAAGTTAAGAAGGATTGGCGCAATCAGGACAGAGTATTGAATGATCTTGGGTTCAAGCACGATTAGTAAATGACGTAATTTACTAAGGATAGTTTTCGCTAATTTGTTCATCCTAATACCATCTGGAGTAGCATTTCCAAGGGCGGAAAGGATGGATACGAATGAGAGAATTTTCGTGGAAATATTTTGCGTTAACCGGGGATGTCGAATCTTACTTGCTGTTCAAAGCAATGGAGGAGCAACAAGATTCGATCAATACCGATGCAATTGGTATTCAGGATGATGTAGAAGAATTACCGCTTGAAGATGGGCAGTTGTAACTCCTCAAGCGCGTTAACTTTTGATCGTCCGTGGTTGGGGGAAGCAATATAATGCTGTATCGAGTTGAAGGTGTCGTAATAAGAACGATGGACTATGGTGAGACACATAAAATAATAACGCTCATTACGAATAATTCTGGTAAGGTAGGCGTGCTTGTACGCGGTGCCAAAAAGGTCCGTAGCAAGCACGCTTCGCTTGCACAGCCTTTTACATATGGAGAGTTCTCATTTGTGCGAAATACTGGTTTAGGCACATTACAAACTGCTGAAATTATTTCCTCAAATCATGCTCTGCGGTCAGATCTTGATCTGTCTGCCCATGCATCCTACATTGCAGAATTAACCGATCGTGGTATTCTTGATGAAGAAGTGAATGTTCAACATTTTGAACAATTGAAAGCATGTTTTGCTGCACTCTCTGACGGTAAAGACTACGAAGTAATTACGCAACTGTATGAATTGAAAGTGCTGCAAATGACGGGGTATAGTCCCGTTGTTGAAGAGTGCATTCATTGTGGTAATCATGTTGGTCCATTTAAAATGTCGTTCTATTCAGGTGGAATTGTGTGCTCCAGATGCTCATCTAATGATGCTTCTCTAATACTGATTAGTGAATCTGCACTAAAACTACTCAGATTTTTCAAAGGAATAGATATGCGTAGAATAGGAAATGTTTCGGTTTCGACAGAAACGAAAAAGGAATTAACAATACTTGTTCGTGGTTTAATCGATGCGCAATTAGGATTGAAGTTGAAATCTCGTCAGTTCTTAGATAACTTAGGGAAATTAGTTTGACATTTGACTCTTTGTTGAATAGAATATGAGAATATCAATATGAGGCTAAGAAAGAGAAACGTATAGATGTGTTCGCTCAATAAGCGAGTTAGGGGTGGTGAAAGCCTAACAGGTCGAACTCAATACGAGGCGCTCTGGAGCCGTTCGAATGAAAGTGGATTATTCAGTAGAATAGTCAAGTAGGGTGGAACCGCGGGAATAGAACTCTCGTCCCTATGTCTGGTAACAGGCGTAGAGGCGAGAGTTTTTTTGTTTGCCAAGATGACCTGAACCTGTGTTAGTTCTACGCAAGGAGCTCGACTAAATAATGAAAAGATTAAGGGGTTGAACGTGAATGAATTTTCAAAACATGATTTTAACACTGCAACAATTTTGGGCAGAGCAGAACTGTATTTTAGTACAGCCGTATGACGTTGAAAAAGGTGCAGGAACGATGAATCCAATGACATTTCTACGCTCAATCGGGCCTGAGCCATGGAATGTAGCCTACGTAGAGCCATCTCGTCGTCCAGCAGATGGTCGTTATGGTGAGAATCCGAATCGTCTTTACCAACATCATCAATTCCAAGTTATTTTGAAGCCTTCACCTGACAATATTCAAGAGTTATATCTTGAAAGTTTGAAACGTCTTGGTATCGATGCAAGAGAGCATGATATCCGTTTCGTCGAAGACAACTGGGAATCTCCAACGCTAGGTGCTTGGGGTCTTGGCTGGGAAGTTTGGCTTGATGGTATGGAAGTTACACAATTTACGTATTTCCAACAAGTTGGCGGCATCGATATGAGTCCGATCGCAGTTGAAATAACTTACGGTATGGAGCGTCTAGCTTCATATATTCAACAAAAAGATAATGTGTTTGATCTAGAGTGGGTAGACGGCGTTACGTATGGTGATGTATTCCACCAACCGGAGTTTGAACATTCCAAATATACATTTGAAACTTCAGATACAGCGATGCTATTCTCTTTATTCAATATGTATGAAGAAGAAGCCAAAAAAACAATGGAGCAAAGTCTTGTGTTCCCTGCTTATGATTACGTATTGAAATGTTCCCATACATTCAACTTGTTAGATGCACGTGGTGCAATTAGTGTTACCGAAAGAACGGGCTACATTAGTCGTGTTCGTAATTTAGCTCGCTCGATTGCTGCAACGTACCTAGAGGAACGTGAACGTCTAGGATTCCCGTTATTGAAGAAAGGAGAGAAATAAGATGGCTAAAGACTTATTGCTAGAGCTTGGTTTGGAAGAAGTTCCAGCTCGTTTTGTACGAGGAGCAATGGAGCAATTACAACAAAAATTCGAAAAATGGTTAGTTGACCATCGCATTTCTTTTACAGCAATTAATAGCTATGCAACACCACGTCGATTAGCTTTAATTGTAACGGATGTAGCAGACAAGCAAAGTGATATAGAAGAAGAAGCAAAAGGACCAGCTCGTAAAATTGCTCAGGATGATGCAGGAAATTGGAGTAAAGCAGCACTAGGATTCGCGCGTAGTCAAGGTGTTGAGCCGGAAGCATTGTACTTCCAAGAGCTTGCTGGTGTGGAATACGTTTATGCGAAGAAAAGTAGCATTGGCGTAGAAACATCCAGTCTTCTATCTCAAGGCTTCGTTGATGTTATTACATCGATGTCATTCCCGAAAAATATGCGTTGGGGCAATTATGAGATGCGCTTCGTTCGTCCAATTCGTTGGATGATTGCATTATTTGGTAATGAGGTTGTTGATTTCGAACTTGCCGGTGTAGCTACTGGAAGCATTTCTCGCGGACATCGCTTCCTTGGAGAAGAAACTACGATTGATAATGCTAGCGATTATGTTGCTAAGCTACGTGCGCAATCTGTCATTGTAGATGTAGAGGAGCGCGAGCAATTAATTGTTAAGCAGATTGAGGCACTTGCAACAGAAAAAAGTTGGAAAATTGCGATTAAGGATGATTTGCTAGAGGAAGTATTATTCCTTGTTGAATATCCGAGCACATTGTTTGGCACATACGATGAATCATTCCTGCATATCCCGCAAGAGGTTCTAATTACTTCGATGCGTGAACATCAACGTTACTTCCCGGTGCTAGATCAATCTGGTAAGCTACTTCCGTACTTTGTAACTGTGCGCAATGGTGATACTCATTCTATTGATGTTGTTGCTAAAGGTAATGAAAAAGTGCTTCATGCTCGTCTCTCTGATGCGAAATTCTTCTATGAAGAAGATCATAAATTAACGATCGATGCGGCATTAGCGAAGCTTGAAAATATTGTGTATCATGAGGAATTAGGTTCAGTTGGTGATAAGGTTCGTCGTACTGTAGCTACTGCCAATCTTATTGCTGAGCAATTACAGGTGGATGCGTCCATTCAAACAAAGGTAGAACGTGCAGCAGCTATTTGTAAATTCGATCTAGTATCACAAATGGTATATGAATTCCCAGAGCTGCAAGGCATTATGGGCGAAGATTATGCGAATCGTCTTGGCGAGGATGCTGAAGTTGCTAAAGCAATTAATGAGCATTATCAGCCACGCTTCTCAGGTGATCTAGTTCCATCACAAACGGTAGGCGCAATCGTCAGTCTTGCCGATAAGATTGATACTATTGTCGGATGTTTCTCGATTGGTATCGTACCAACAGGGTCTCAGGATCCGTATGCACTACGTCGTCAAGCTGCGGGTATTGTACAAATTTTATTAGCGCATGATCTTCCATTATCATTGAAGCAGCTATTTGAGCTTAGTCTAGCTGTTCACGAACAGCGTGGAATGAAGCGTGCGATTGATGAAATTGCGACAGATTTGCAGGATTTCTTCGGATTACGGGTGAAAAATTGGTTATCTGAGCAAGGTGCTAAATACGATGTGATCGATGCGGTTATGGTTGCAGGCTTCAGTGATTTGCTGCTTACGAAGAAACGTGCTGAATTATTAATGAAGCAATTGGAAGAATCGCATAAAGCGAATTTCAAAAACAATGTAGAAGCATTTAACCGTATATGCAATTTGGCTTCCAAAGCTGAAACGAAGCAAGTGGATGAGTCACTATTCCAAGAAGCTTCAGAACAAGCGTTATTTACTGCTTGGAACAATGTACATCCTCAATTTGTTGAGATGATGTCTAAGCGTAATGTAGAAGCTGCTTATGAGCTACTTTCATCGCTTCGCGAAGCGATCGTTGCTTACTTCAATTCAGTTATGGTTATGGCAGAAGATGCTGCAGTAAAACGTAATCGTCTAGCTACACTTGCATTAATTGCAGACGATATTCATCAAATCGCTGATCTTTCCAAATTAGTTTGGTAAGGTAGTTCAAAAAATGGACTTTGATAACGATGATTAGCTACGGAGGTTATTCGACGTCGAATATGAAGCGCTACTTGGAAAGTACGGTTCGCGTGTACGTAATCATGTACACTTGCGCTTCCGTCTTTCTCAAGTATCGCTCCATCTTCTCGGTTCTGAAAGCCCACTTTTTGAACCTTTATTTGAAGCTTCGTGCTCAAGAATATCCGCTTGTGTACTCGTACCGTACACGTTGCTGGGTATCACTTCGCTTTTTGAACCTTGATTTTAAAATTTTAGGGGGAATTTCAATGCCAGATACACAATCTGATGTCATTGTCTATGTTGTTTCAGATGCTGCGGGAGATACTGGCGAGCTTGTAGTAAGAGCAGCAATTGCACAATTTCATCCTATTCATGCAGATATTCGTAGAGCGCCATTCGTAACGAATGAAGCCGCCATTGATCAGGTAGCTTTAAAAGTGAAGCAGTTAGATGCTATCGTGATGTACACGCTTGTCATTCCACATTTGCGTGAGCGAATGAAGATGTTAGCTGAACAATTCGACATTCAAGCGATTGATCTACTTGGTCCCTTTATTGAAACTTTGGAAACTCGAACGGGTAAAAAATCTCGTGAAGAGCCTGGCCTTAACCATGTTCTTGACGCAGATTATTTCAAAAAGGTTGAAGCGGTAGAATTTGCCGTCAAATATGACGATGCGAGAGATACTTCTGGGGTAAGAAAGGCTGATATCGTTCTTATTGGGGTGTCTCGTACATCTAAAACTCCTTTATCTATGTATCTAGCACATCAAAAGTTTAAAGTGGCCAACGTTCCGCTTGTCCCTGAGATCAAACCACCTGATGAGTTATTTCAAGTGAACAGCTCTAAAATAATCGGTCTAACAATAGATTTGAATTATTTGAACATTATACGGAAAGAACGTTTAAAGGCATTAGGTTTACCCGATACAGCCTCTTATGCTACAACAGAGCGGATAAAGTATGAGCTTAATTACGCTGCATCAATTATGGAGCGAGTGCAATGTACCGTTATTGATGTATCTCATCGTGCAGTAGAAGAAACAGCAAGTCTTATTATGGAAAAGATCAGAAAAGGCTAATTCATGATAGAAGGATTTTTTACCGATATAACGTATATAATAATGAATACATTATATTTGAGCCTGCGATATCTAAGAAGGTGAATAAGTTGAAAATTATCGTTGATGGTGATGCATGTCCTGTCAAAACTGAAATCATCGAAACTGCTCGGAAATTTCAGACTTCAGTATGTATGGTTGCATCATTCGATCATCGTCTGCCTGATGTAGCCGATGTGGAAATGATTCAAGTAGACCGAAGCGATCAATCCGCTGATATGTATATTGCTAACTATGTAAAAAGAGGTGATATTGTTATTACGCAAGATTTCGGACTGGCATGTATTGTTATGGCAAAACATGCGATTACGATCTCATTTCGTGGAGAACAATATACTGAGGACAATATTGACTACTTATTAGAGCGGAGAGCGGAATCAGCGAAAAGACGTAGACAAGGCTTACGCAGCAAGGGTCCAAAGCCATTTACAGATGAAGATAGGAAAAGATTTCAACAAAAGCTGACAAATATTTTAGAGAATTAGCAGGAGAACTGTGAAGTTTAGCGAATATTAATATGGTGTTAATAGTGAAGGTGATGAACTATGGCTGGAGACTTAATACCAGATGAAGTCATTGATGCAGTAAGAAGACATCATGACATTGTAGAAGTGGTCGGGAAATACGTTCATTTAACTAAAAACGGTAAATATATGAAGGGGTTATGCCCATTTCATTCTGAAAAGACTCCTTCATTCACTGTTACCCCTGAGTTACAAATTTATCATTGCTATGGCTGTGGTAAAGGAGGTAACGTGATTCGATTCGTCGAAGAAATGGAGGGATATACGTTTCCGGAAGCCGTACGAATGCTTGCGGAAGATGCAGGATTACCAATCACGTGGTCTTCTAACACTAGTGCTCACTCTCATGCACAAGATAGTATTCGTCACAAAATTATTGAGGCTCATGAACTAGCAATTAAGTTCTATCATTATTTGTTGAATAATACACAACAAGGTGCTGATGCCAAAAATTATTTACTATCGCGAGGATTGAGTGATAAGCTTATCGATCAATTTATGATCGGCTTTGCACCAAGTGATTGGGACATTTTGACGCGGTTTTTAACAGGTCGCGGATTTGAACCTGCATTGTTGGAAAAAGCGGGATTAATTTCTGTCAAAAATGATGGGACAAACTATTTTGACCGTTTTCGTAGCCGGATTATGTTTCCGATATGGGATCGAAATGGTAAAGCTATCGCTTTTGGCGGCAGAATAATCGGAGAAGGACAACCTAAATATTTGAATTCTCCAGAAACGATGTTGTTCACGAAGAGTAAAATGCTCTACAACTTAAATCTAGCGAGACCTGCCATCAAAAAGTCGAAGCAAATTGTGCTATTCGAAGGATATATGGATGTTATAAAGGGGTGGTCTGCAGGAGTAAGTAATGGAGTTGCTACACTCGGAACAGCATTGACAGATGAACATACCTTGTTGTTGAAGCGTCATGCAGATGAGGTTATTGTTTGTTATGATGGCGATTCAGCTGGACAAGCAGCTGTCTACAAATCCATTCCTTCATTAGAAGCGGCAGGTGTTGTAGTCAAAGTAGCTTTACTTCCGAAAGGAATGGATCCGGATGAATATATAGAAGCATATGGAGCAGAAAATTTTCTCTATCAAGTTATAGAAGAAGCTGTCTCAGTTACAAAATTTAAGCTTATATATTCTAGAAAGAACCATATACTTTCTAAAGAAGAAGGCAAACGGGAATATATCGTTGATGCAATAAAAATTGTTGCGGAGTTAGATTCATCTACTGAGCGAGAAATTCATCTCAAGGAAATGTCAAAAGAATTTGAACTTTCTTTGGATGCATTGAAGCAAGATTGTAATGAATATCGAATTCAGCAGCAAAATTTAAAGCCTCAAAGGGATAATAACCAAGTTTCGTGGAATAATGGTAGGAATGAAAAGCGGAAAACAGAGATACGCTCGACTGTATTGCCTGCCTACGTGAATGCAGAACGTCGTTTATTGCATATTATGATGCGAGATCGTGATGTTGCCATGGCGGTCCATGAAAAATTGGGTGATTCCTTTAACGTATACAATCATGCAGCATTAGCTGCATATTTATATGCGTATTATGCATCAGGCTATGATGCAGATGCTTCACGCTTTATGGCTACATTGGAAGATGAGCAGTTAGAGCGAACAGCATCTGAATTGTTGATGATGGACGGTGGATTCCCGTTCGATGATGATATAATGAATGCTTGGATACAAGATATACGTAAAGTTCCGAGACAGCAAGAACTGGTACAGAAAAAAGAGTTAATGGTACGTGCTGAACGTGCTGGTGATGCAATATTAGCAGCGCAATTAGGTATTGAGATTATATCCCTTGAAAGAGAACTTAACAATTCTCTTAGTTAATTTCTAGGGAGGAGGGAGTCGTAAAATGGCGAATGATCAGCATACTGAATTAGATACTGAGCAAAAGTTAGATCACGCGAAGGATCAACTGATTGAAATAGGTAAGAAAAAATCTTCATTAACTTATAAAGAAATAATGGAGAAATTAGCTCCCTTCGATCAAGAACCAGAGCAAATCGATGAATTTTTCGAGCAATTAGATGACCTTGGTATAGAGGTATTGAACGAAAAAGAAGAAGTAAACCCTCTTGCGCCTTCTGGAGATGATCAGGAGCGTGAAGAAAAGGATGACTTTAATTTTGATGATGATCTAGCGTTGCCGCCAGGTATCAAAATTAATGACCCTGTACGTATGTATCTTAAGGAGATTGGCCGAGTTCCATTGCTATCTTCAGAAGATGAGATTGAACTTGCTATTCGGATTGAAAAGGGTGACGAAGAAGCGAAAAAACGTTTGGCAGAAGCGAACTTGCGACTTGTTGTAAGTATCGCAAAACGCTATGTTGGACGTGGAATGCTTTTCCTAGACTTAATTCAAGAAGGTAATATGGGGCTACTTAAAGCAGTTGAGAAATTTGACCACGAGAAGGGCTTTAAGTTCAGTACGTATGCTACATGGTGGATTCGTCAAGCCATTACACGCGCAATCGCTGACCAAGCACGTACGATTCGTATTCCTGTTCATATGGTGGAAACAATCAACAAACTAATTCGTGTTTCTCGTCAATTACTACAAGAACTTGGGCGCGAACCAACTCCAGAAGAAATTGCTGCTGAGATGGAATTAAGCACTGAAAAAGTTCGTGAAATTATGAAGATCGCTCAAGAGCCAGTGTCACTTGAAACACCTATCGGTGAAGAAGATGATTCTCATCTTGGTGACTTTATTGAGGATCAAGAAGCACTTGCACCAGCAGATGCAGCTGCTTATGAATTATTAAAAGAACAGCTTGAAGATGTACTAGATACTTTAACTGAGCGTGAAGAGAACGTACTTCGCTTACGTTTTGGTCTAGATGATGGTCGTACACGTACATTAGAAGAAGTTGGTAAAGTTTTCGGTGTAACTCGTGAACGTATTCGTCAAATCGAAGCAAAAGCGCTTAGAAAGCTTCGTCATCCAAGCCGCAGCAAACGTCTTAAAGATTTCCTTGAATAGATGATATATGATGAGATGACCTTTCTGCGCTGCAGTTAGGTCATTTTCTCAATAAAGCTAAGGAAAGGAATATGTCCATGAAAGCTGAACGCAGAACGATCATTGTTCGAGAAATTGAACATTGGCGAAGATCCAAATTATTGCCAGATCATTATTGCGACTTTTTAATTAACTTGTACGCTGATCCAGTAGCAGCTCCCAAATCGGAGGTGCCAGAGCATCTCGTAGGAAAAGCAATTATGGCTGTTTCTCAAGCAACAGGAAAACAGTGGTTTCTAACTTTTGGAATTTTCACCTTGATTTCGTTTGTTGTGCTTTATTTTAGCGTTTTTCACATTGTATTGCAAATCGCTCTCATCTTAGTTGGAACGGCGCTATTATTATGGCTTGGAGAAAGAATTAGGAAGAATAATGTACCGATCGGATTTTTAACGATTACATTAGGTCATTTATTGTTTTTATGTGGTGGATTATTTATGATCCATGATCATGAATTTACAGGTTGGTATTGGAATGGCGGCTTAATCGTTATTTGCGCACTCATTTGGATTGTATATGGAATTAAACAAAAATTAAGTGCTCTGCACTTTAGTGGCTGGCTCGCATTTCTTTTTGCCTATTCGTTAATGTTATATCAGCTTACAACAGCTCAAGCGTGGTACGAGGTTCAACTGTACTGGGTTCCGCTAGCTATTCTATATGGTTGGTTATCATGGTTTGTTCATCGCTTTAGCAGGCCTGTAGCGGGCGTGATGTTATTAACAGCAATCTTTACTTGGTTCATGCCTGAAATGTTCCAATTTATGTTCATTGATCAAACAGACTTTCTTCATCTTCAACTTATTGCTAAAATGATTACTGGTGGATTAACGTTATTTTTACTTCGAAAACAATGGATGGTGTGGGTAATTTAATGATTCAACTTTCAAAAAGACTTCAAACCGTTGCAAATTACATAACAGCAGGCAATAAAGTAGCAGATATCGGTTCTGACCATGCGCTATTGCCGGTTTATCTCGTTCAGTCAGCAAAATGCCCATCGGCAATTGCTGGAGAGTTGAATGAAGGCCCGTGGCAAGCGGCCCGTAAGCAAATTGCGAATGCGGGCTTAACCGCGAAAATTGATGCTAGACGTGGTAATGGATTAGTTATTCTAGAGCAGAATGAAGTAGATACGGTTACGATTTGTGGCATGGGCGGCGTATTAATGTCCGACATTCTTGAAGCAGGTCTTCTAGCTGGTCAATTAGAAGGAGTAAAAGAATTAGTTCTTCAGCCTAATGTAGGAGAGGATACAGTTCGAAGCTGGCTAGTTCGTCATGAATGGGCACTTATCGATGAGATGATTATCGAGGAAGAAGGTAAAATCTACGAAGTGCTTCATGCCATCAAATCAGTTGAGGCGCTACAACATAACAAGCAATTATTCAGTGGTACACATATGACATTACCATTTAACGATACGATGAATGAAGCATTGATGTTCAGAATGGGACCACATCTGTTGCCTAAACGCGATAAAGTGTTGCTACAAAAGTGGGAATCTGAATTACAAAAGCTTGATTACATTATCAATTCGCTGCAGCTATCTACCCTAGATTCTGCAAAAGCGAAGCTTGAAGCTACAGAGCGAGAGAAAAATCACATTTCGGAGGTACTGGAATGGCTGTTCACGGACAAACAATAATACAATATATGGAGCAGTTTGCACCGAAGTATTATGCAGTTGAGCACGACAATATTGGATTGCAGCTCGGATCACTCGATAAAAAAATCGATATTGTACTCGTTGCACTTGATGTTACATTAGCGGTTGTGGAAGAGGCCATTTCTATTGGGGCACAATTAATTATTGCGCATCATGCGATCATTTTCAGACCCATTGCCAAAATAGATACATCTACCCCTGCCGGGAAATTGTATGAATTATTAATTAAAAATGATATTGCTGTATATATTTCACATACGAATCTTGATGTTGCAATTGGTGGTGTTAATGACTTATTGGCAGATGCTGCTGGAATGGTGTCAGACGGGCGTAAAACACTTGAAACAACTTATGTCGATCCAATGTACAAATTAGTCGTATTCATTCCTCAGAAGTCCTTAGAGAACGTTCAGCAAGCAATATGGCGTGCAGGCGGGGGACATATAGGCAATTACAGTCACTGCAGTTATCAATCTGCGGGTATAGGTACTTTTATGGCTGAAGAAAATAGTAATCCACATGTTGGGAAGAAGCATGAGTTACATCAGGAACAGGAAGTCCGATTTGAATGTATTGTACAAGGTAGCAATCAACGTAAAGTTGTGCAAGCGATGATTAAGGCGCATCCTTATGAAGAAGTAGCTTATGATCTCATTCCAATTCATAATCAAGGCATTCAATATGGCTTGGGTCGAAGTGGAGCTCTTGTTGAACCAACAACACTTGGTCAGCTAGCTGAGAAACTAAAAAAAGTTTATGATGTGCCTGCATTACGTGTTGTAGGTGAGCTTAATACGCCGATCAAAAAAATCGCTGTACTCGGTGGTATGGGAGCCAAGTATGTGAAATCTGCCAAATTTTCAGGTGCTGATGTATTAATTACTGGAGATATAGATTTTCATACTGCTCAAGATGCGCTTGCAGATGGCATGACCATTATTGATCCAGGTCATCATATTGAGAAGGTTATGATTCAAGGTGTTACAAGCTGGCTTACGAACAAATGCAGCAAAGAAAAAGCGGATGTAAACATTGTAGCTTCTTCAGTAGATACTGAGCCTTTTACTTTTGTATAGTTATATTGATTGAGACATTATCTGAAATGCGACGTTGAATATGTTTCAACGCGTTACATCGTGATTACAAGCAATGAAACAAAACCCAGCAATGTGGACGGTGCGAGTACACAAGCGAACAATGCCCGAAACTTTAAATAAAAGTTCAAAAAGCGGGCTTTCGAAAGCCGAGGAGGTGAAGCGCTACTTGAGAAAGGCGGAAACGCAAGTGTACATGATTACGTACACGCGATCCTACAATGTTTCTGCAAGAAACATACATCGAAAGCTTATGCTTTACTTTCCAAGTTCACTTCAGATGCGATGTCGAATACGCTCCGCCAAGCATACCCATCGTTATCAAAGTCCGCTTTTTGAATTTCCTAACCTTTACACTTGAGTTATTGTGCGGAAATAGGTATACTGTAATCTGCATCGGAAAGTTTGACAGACAATCGCTGGTAGCCTAAATGCTACGAGAGGAAAGTCCGGGCTCCGCATGGCAGGATGCTGGATAACGTCCAGTCGGCGCAAGCTGAAGGATAGTGCCACAGAAATGGACCGCCGATGGCTGACTTTTTGTCAGTACAGGTAAGGGTGGAACCGTGGTGTAAGAGACCACGAGGGGCGTGGGTGACTACGTTCCTGGTAAACCCCATCTGGAGCAAAACCGAGAGAATGCAGTAGCTTCGAGCTACAGCCTTAGCCTGAGGCGCGTTCGGGTGAGTTGCTTGAGCCATATAGCAATATATGGCCTAGATAGATGATTGTCACTTGTAGTGGGAGGGTCGTTCCCGTTAATACCACTTACAGTACAGAACCCGGCTTACGGCAAACTTTCCGCACGACTAATGCTAACAACAAAGAGCCATCCACATATCTATTTCGCGATTGCGAAATGTTATGTGGATGGCTCTTATTGTTCTACTGATTAATTAGTCTATCTAATTTGTGTTTAACGGATTGGGGATACGTTTGAAGCGTTCCTTCAAAGGCAGCTGCCATTGTTAATGCGCGATAGACATCGATTTCGCCGTAGCCAAAGTAATCATCTTTTCCAGTATCACCTAGATCAGTTGCGCTTTGTCGCATAATTTCCATAACTTGCACATTGGTAAGTGCAGGATTAAGTGTTCGAATTAATCCGGCCAATGCTGCGACATGAGGAGAAGCCATGGAAGTGCCAGACAAGGATGCATACTGACCACCGATGTATGTGCTCGCTATGGAATCGCCTGGGGCAACGACATCGATATAATCACCATAATTGGAAAATGCTGCGCGCTGTCGATTATTGGAGGTAGCCCCAACTGCGAATACTTCTGGATAGGCTGCAGGATAACCAGGGCGACTCGTATTATCGTTTCCGCTTGCTGCAACAAGCACGACATCATGATTGTAGGCGTATTGGATGGCCTCATGCAAAAAATCAGCTGATGCGTAATTACCTAGGCTCATATTAATAACTTTCGCTCCGTGATCAGTAGCCCAAATAATGCCTTGAGCAACACTATATGTTGAGCCAGCCCCACTACTATTGAGTACTTTCACTGGTAATATTTTGTTATACCAAGATACACCTGCAACTCCTTCATTATTATTAACTGTAGCTCCAATAATACCTGCAACATGAGTACCATGGCCAAAATCATCGTTTGAATTGGTGGAAGAATCGTTTGCGTTATACCCTTCAAGCAGGCGATTAGCTAGGTCAGGGTGATCTGATTGAACTCCAGTATCTAGAACAGCGATAATAACATCCTCGGTACCCTTAGATATATTCCAGCCTGTTGTTGCTTTAATATTTGAAATATTCCATTGATATTTCGCAAACAACACATCATTAGGGATGGTTTCATTATTAGTCTCCTCGTTCGTCATATACAAATAGTGAGGCTCAATAAATTTTATTTCATATTTTTCTTTGAAATGAGCAATTAATTGTTCTGTACTTAATTCGCTCGACTTGAAAATAAAGGTAGAATTCATTTTTAAAACTTGCTCACAATGAATATCTTGCTTTAACGACTCCAATTGCTGCTCATTAAGCGCATTTATAAATTGGACAACGACTTCGTTTTTGTAATAATGACTTGCATCGCCGTTATCTTCGCCGTCAATAACTGTAGTATCTACTGTTGAATTGGGTTTTACGGATTCAATTTTCATTTGTCCTTCAGCAGGATACGGAATTAAGCGTAAATTGTTCCGTTGATGCTGTTCCACTTGCGGAAGGATGGATTCTTTCACAACAGCAATAACTTTTGTTTGATCTTTAATTAGACCAAGTACTCGATATTTCACATGATCTAATCCATAAAAACTATCCGAGTCATACCGATCGCCGTTCATATATAATTGAGCAGCTTTTTTCATATATGAATTAGCAAGAGCTTGTTCGGACGAGGGAATATCGCCGCGTTGAATTTTTGTCCTATCACTTTCCCAGCGAATATAAACATAATGCGGATGCTCAGCTTGGAAACGAGACATGATGATTGAAGCTTTTTTTGCTTGCTTTTCATTGGCGAGTAGCTCCAAATCAGATTGCAGCTCAGCAATGACAAGCTGTAAACTGGTGTCCATATTTTTTTGTAGTATCGTCAGCTTTTGACCTTCTTCAATGGCGGCATGCTCACTATCACTTTTTACATTCAATTGAGGCAATTGCGCGATTTCATTGCTTCTTTTATTATTAGGCAAAAGCTGCATTATTAAAATGACAGCTACGATTGCGCCAATAATGGTATACCATTTTTTGGACATTTCATTACACTCCTTAGTGATCTGTTTTGACGTATCCTTATTTTTAGTAAAAGTCAGTATTTTATGCAGAAGAAAGAGTTAAATAGTACCGCTTTGGCACAATTTGTGATAGTATGTAAATGTTATAGTTTTGGTTTGGAATATGAAAGGGGATCTACCAACATGCCTTCGACTAATGTTAAGGGGCTGAGTGAATCAGCTCGTGAGAAACTAAAGGAAGCGATTGCTCAACTTGAACCTTTCCTTAACAATTTCTCACTCGATCAACTAATAAGTGAAGAAAAAACAGAAGAAGAACAATCATTTTACAGAGGTTTTCTAGCTGATCTTCGTCATTTGCTTGTATACTCAGAGGTTTCTTTTGAGAAGCTAGGAGTACTACTTAGAAGACCGAATTTTGATACAGATTTTGCTGAACGCGCATTGTATGAAGTATATCATAATTGTGTAAATGCCTTTTTCTATCCTAAAAATGAATGCTATTCCGAGGATGGCCGTTATGCATATACAGGTCAAGATGCGATTCGTTTTCGTTTCAAGCCGAAGCGGGAAGCAAGAAATATTATTATGAATATTACCAAATATTACGAAGACCTACGTGACGAATTGGCATATTACGAAAGTGATTACATGACTCAGCGTCGCATGATGGGGAAAAAATAGGATCGAATAAATCATCTCGATATCAGGGCAAACTGATAGTGGAGGTGATTTTTTTATGCCAAAAGGCGTAGCTTGTAGTGTATCGAATTGTAATTTTTGGGAAGAAAACAACCAATGTGGTGCAGCATCTATTCAAATTGAAATTGACGCACATGCAAATCGGAATTTTATGAATGAGTTTGCCGATGAGCTACTATCCACTGAACATCAGGATGCTGCGAATGAATCAGCAGAAACCTGTTGTCTAACATTCCGTCCAAAGGAGTGATTGTAGATGGCAAGAAATCGGAAATATGGTGGGTTGAGTCGTAATTTTCGTAATCTACCGATAACGCACCGCAGTAATATCCCTCATGATGATACGGCAGTATTGCAGCATGAGCCAATCCCACCATTAGAGCATGGCGGCATATATGAAGAGATGGGTGCAGACTTTACGTATGAGGAAATGGCAGCTTACGATCATGCACCGCGGAAGCTAATGAGCTTCAACGAATCTGATCAGCGTGTAAGTGCTATTGGTTGGTATGTCGGGGTATTAGCATTAGTTATTGCAATAAGTGCATTATTTATTTGGCCATTTTGGACAGGGTTATCGGCATTAGCGTTATCGTTTATGTCTTATTCACAAGGAACAAAAGCAATTGCATGGCTTACAGGAACGATCGCTGTCGTTGCTATTGCATCATCGATTATTGAATATTTTATCTTATTGTAGTAAGTGATTGAAAAAGCAGGCAGAAGTTCACTTTTTGCAGTGAACTTCTGCCTGCTTTTTGTGTATGGAAATTGAATAAAGGGTTAGCTATTATTGTTAGATTAGTTGAACAATCGATGGACGCTCCATACATAATTTGGTACACTTGATCCATAAAATTGAACGGAGGCGGTTTACATGAAAAGTAATACGGAATCTTTTGGGCAAATCAACTGCGGGGGAATAATGCATAGCTAGCCCGATAAACTGCAGCTTCCCCCTTAATTTGAGAGGGGTACTAATTTGGATAATCCTTTTTTATCTTTTGACAACGCTAAGCCGCTTGGTGCAGGCTCGTATGAAATGGCACTTCCATTAATAAATGCATTGAACTTAATACCCGGCATGCGAGTTTTAGAGATAGGTGGCGGTACAGGTCAAGTAGCCGCAATATTGGCTAAAAATTGGGGAGTAACCGTCATTACCCTTGAACCATGGGAAAGTTTAAACGTTATTCAAGATTTCGCGGCTGAGCATAGTGTGGAAAATGACGTTCTTGCAATAAGCGCAAATGCACAGCTCATGCCATTCCCAGATGAATCATTTGATGCTGTTTTTGGAATTGGTTCTTTTTTTATGATTGATGATAGAGAACAAGCATTGAAAGAAATCATAAGAGTTACGCGTAAAGCAGGGCATATAGGAATTGCAGAGCCTATGTGTACCAGTAATCCTATTCCGTCTGACTTGGGAAAGTATGAAATTTTTAATTCGTATAAGAAATGGCTAAGATCATTGAAATGGAACTATGACTTATATAGAAATCAGGGATTATCAGTTACAGAAGGGTACTACTTTCCAGAAGCGTATCAATGGACGATTGATAATTTTCAATATTATGATGGTGAGAGAGATTTTATACTAGAAGATAACGGTCGTTGGTTATCTTTAGGACTTGTTGTAGGGCAGAAATGATAAGCTTAGAAAGCCCGCCTTCATAGGCGGGCTTTCTAAGCTAGGAGATGCTAGCTGCTCATTTTATTGGACGGAAGATTGGCTTGAAAAAGTGGAAAGGATTGTGAACTTAATATGAAGATTTTAATTGTCGGCGGAACAAGTTTTATCGGTCCTAACGTAATTAATCAGCTTAATGAAATGGGTCATCATGATATAACCTTATTCCATCGCGGTCAGACAAAATGTGAACTTCCACCAAATGTACAACACATCTATGGAGAAAAAATGCACTTGGAACAGTTTAGAGGTGAGCTTGCAAAATTATCTATTGATGTAGTTGTTGATATGATTTCGTATACTGAAGCTGATACCCAAATAATGATTAACACGTTTAAGGGAATAACTGATCGGTTAATTACAATAAGTAGTCAAGATGTTTACCGTGCTTATGGAATAGTGAGAAAGGCTGATAATGGGCGATTAGAAACTATACCAATTACTGAAACTTCACCCTTACGCATAAATCGGTTTCCCTACCAAGACGCCTCGAAAGATCCCAATGATTGGTGTAACTTGTACGATAAAATACTGGTCGAAGATATAGTTATGAACAATCCATACATAAAGAGCACCATTCTGCGTCTCCCTGCTGTCTACGGGCCTAATGATTCACAACATAGACTATTTAAATACCTTAATTTGAAGCATATCAGTGATAATCGACCATTTATCTTGATGGATAAAAGTTTTTCAAATTGGTTTTGGACTCATGGTTATGTGGAAAATATAGCTAAAGCTATTGCATTAGCTGTTACAAGTGAACGGGCAATTGGACGCATGTATAACGTAGGTGAACTACAATCTTATTCAATGCTTGATTTCGTTAAAGAAATCGGAGAAATTTTTCAATGGAAAGGACAAATAATTGTTGTTCCTAATGGTCGTCTACCTGAAGAGATGACTATCCCTTTCAATATGGAGCAACAGTTGGTTGTAGATTCTAATCTCATTCGTAAGGAATTGGGTTTTAAGGAGCCGATCTCATTCAGAGATGGATTGAAAGCAACTATCGAATGGGAACTTGCCAATCAACCAGATGAAGCCTTTGATTATGTTAAAGAAGATGAGATTATACGTGAATTAGGACGCATGATTTAAATTAACGGAAATAGTAACAGTAATGTCGTTTTAAATTGGGATGGATTAGTAGGGGTGAGATCTTATTGCAATCAATACGTTATAAGCTAGAAGATTATATTAATAACTATATGAAATTATGGGATTTTTACGGTGTTGTTCAAGTCATCAAGAAAGGCGAAGTGCTTTTTGAGAAGGCGTACGGAAATGCAAGTATCGAATTTGGTATTAAAAATGAGATAAATTCATGCTTTTCACTCGCTTCCATCTCAAAACAGTTTACTGCCTTCGCGATTATGCTCTTACATGATGAGAAATTGCTGAACGTCGATAACTCTGCACAATTATACCTCCCTACTGATATTAAGATTGACGAGTCGATCTCTGTACATCATTTACTGTCGCACACTTCTGGATTATTGAAAATGTTTCAGGACAGAAATATGAAAATTATATTCGAAACAACATCTTTCTACCACTGAATATGATGAATAGCGATGTTAATGACGGAAGTAAACCAATAAAAAATAGGTCATGTAATTATTCAAAAGATTTTGATGCGAATATCAAGAGTCCTTATCATAACGAGAAATTTAGTGTCGGTGCCGGCGCCATCGTTTCTAGCTGTGATGATTTGTTCAAATGGTATACTTGTTTACGGGATCGTAAAATATTGTCTCCAAAAATATATATTAGGTTTTTCGCGGAGAACCAAGATAATTACTGCTATGGACTGGAACATCATCATGTTTACGGCACAGATAGGTATTCCCATGGTGGTGATCATCTTGGGGTTAGCACATATGTACAGCATTATTATGATGAAGATATTTGTATTAACATTCTTTCAAATAATGAAGCTATTGATCAGTACAGACTAGGTAATGCAATTTCAAATATTTTGCATCAAGTGGATGTTCCGATCAGATCCATCCTTACACAATTGCAGAGAATGAAAACGGGAAAATGGAATTTTTCGGTTATGAAAAAAATGATCCTGAAATATACACCAAACAATTGAAAGAACACCTAACTTAAGTGTAGAAGAACAATTCAGATTAGTTAGTGAACATTTTGGAATATTAATTAAGTAACCGATAGTTCAATAAAGCAGCAGCAGTCAGTGACTTTAATTATTAGTCGCTGGCTGCTGCTGTTTCTATTATTGTGGTCAGTCTACTCCTATAGTCTCATCAAACATCAGAGAAGCTCAAATTGCTAGTTGATTTGAGAGCAAAGTCAACTATATCGTGGTAGAATGAACATAATACATATGGCGTTATTGGAGGAATTATTATGATTGTAGAAATAGATAATGTAACTTGGGAACGAGAAGATAAAGTAATACTGCAAGATGTAAATTGGTCCATTCAGCAAGGTGAACATTGGTGTTTGCTAGGATTGAATGGTTCTGGAAAGACTACATTACTCAATATGATTAATGGTTATCAGTGGCCAACATCTGGTGCAATTAGTGTATTGGGGCATCGCTTCGGCACGTACGATTTACGTGAGCTTCGGAAAGAAATTGGATGGGTAAGTACGGCACTACAGCAAAAACTATATGGCAGCGATGATGCGCTTAACATTGTTTTGAGTGGAAGAGAAGCATCAATAGGAGTATATGATCAACCTTCTGAAGAAGAAATCGAGAAAGCGATGAATCTTTTGCGAACATTACGTTGCGATAATCTCGCGCAACGCGCTTATCGCACATTATCACAAGGTGAGAAGCAAAGAGTACTTATTGCTAGGGCATTGATGAATGAGCCTAGATTATTAATATTGGATGAGCCTTGTACAGGTCTTGATATTATTGCAAGGGAACAATTACTGGATATGATTGATAACCTATCAAGACATCCTAATTGTCCAACGCTAATCTATGTGACGCATCATGTAGAAGAAATTTTACCTTGTTTCAGTCATACTTTACTATTAAAGACGGGGAAAATATTTGCACAAGGTGAAACTTCAGATGTGTTAACCCCTCAGACGATGAGTCAATTTTATGAGGTTCCCGTACATTTAGAAAAGGAGAATGAGCGGTTTTGGTTAACGATTTCGAAGAGGTAATGGAAGAACAACATGTTCAAAAACCATTGAAACAGAAAATGTGCGATTGGGTGGAAAGAAGATGGAATCATGTTCGCCTTAAGGAATCTTCTTTCGTTACATCGTTTTCGCTTGTTTTCTTGCTTGCACTTTGTGTGGAGTGGGTCGTTGTTATTCCAGGGATACCTACGGGACTGGGAATTATATTTGATTATGTCATATTTGGAACAGTGTACGTAATCTCCTTATTGTTCGCATTCACTCTTATGAGGGCGATATTTTCATTTTTTTATCTACATAAATGTGCAAGTATGATCACAAGTATAATGATATTAATCGCACAAAGTTATATCGTAATGCAGAGATCGAATTGGGGCTGGAAAGTTGCTTTATTTGTGACGGCAATCATCATAGTTATTACTAGTCTCGTTGCTTTATATGCAGCTTATTTACGCGCCTTTCGCCAAAAATCACTTTATTTTGTGACGTGTAGTCTCGTTATACTGTTTCTAGTTATTGCGCTTACCAATGAAATACGTGAAACAATCGTTGGAGATGATGGAGATCAAATTATTCAATTATATAAAGATGTGCTGCTAAGCTCTGATTTGTATTCAAATAAGGAAGATAGTAGTGGCGACATCTCATCGAATGATGAGGATAGTAATGCTAAGCAAGATGATGGTGGGGATACAGAACAATCACTATTAACATTGGATCGATTGACTACTAATCCCGCAGAGCAAGGGACGTACGAAGTTAGACATTTCGATTATGAAACTTACGCAGACAATGCGGATCTAATGGCTGAAGAAGTGGATGACATTATTTATACGCTGCCGATGGATGGATCAGATGTGCTAAAGGATTGGAAATGGACGAAAGAATTATATTGGGGCTTCACAGAAGATCAAATTCCAATTAACGGTCAAGTGTGGACACCAGTTGGTGAAGGCCAATTTCCAATTGTGTTCATCATGCATGGCAATCATGTAGGAGAAGAAGATTCCTCAGATGGTTATGCTTATTTAGGTGAATTACTAGCTTCTCAAGGGATGATTGTTTGCTCCATCGATGCAAACTTTCTAAACTACTCTGTGTGGTCTGGCATCGTTGATGATGACCAATTATTGCGTTCTTGGTTAATGTTAGCCCATCTGACTTCATTCTATGAACAGCAATATGATCAGCTATCCATTGATTGGGATCAGGTAGCTTTAATCGGTCACTCACGTGGTGGTCAAGCTGCAGCGATGGCTGTAGATGCCAAAAAGTGGTTTGTAGATAATGAGATCACCGATATATTAGACAAAGTAGTTGTTAAAGCTGTAGTTGGTATAGCACCAACAGATTACCGGGTTGATAGTAAGCAAGCGAGTTTACACAATGTGAATTATTTGACCCTACATGGTACGATGGACTCCGATCTTACAGAATCGTTTGGTGATAGGCAGTATGAACGTACGAGATTCAATGAGTCTGGTCACTTTAAGGCTACTGTAGAATTGTATCATGCGAACCATGGACAATTTAATACGGTGTGGGGAAAGTATGATGAACAATTTCCGGGAGCTATATTGCTGAATACTGCTGATCTTATATCTGGCGATGACCAGCGATTAGCAACTCAAATATATATTAGCAGCTTTCTACGCGCAAGTTTATTGCAAGAAGCACAATATGAAGCGGTATTCCAAGATTTTCGCACGGTAGGGCAATATTTACCTATAACAGGATATGTTACTCGTTATAGTCATTCGAAAGAAACGTTGATATACGATTTTGAAAAAGAATATGGTGACACGGCGTGGAGTACAACAGCTGAACTAGAAGCAGAAGTTATTGATCTGAAGGGTCGAAGTGATGGAGACAAGCAGAACAGTGGGTTATGGCTGCAATGGCTGGGGAAACAACAGCGGATTACATTCAATCTGTCGCGACAGCAGCAATATATGTTGAATAAACAGATTGAGGCGATCACGATTTCGGTTGCCCGAACGAGCTATCGTCAAGACGAGGAAGCTAGTATTGATGAAGAACAACAATCTACCGCGAACAATGAAGAAATCGAACGTGGTGAATGGATACAACATATCGATCAGCTAGACGCAACGCTACCACTTGAGTTAGAATTGTATTCCGAGCAATTTGGGACGATTCGACTTGATCTCGCTTCCTATTTCAGCTTGTTAGCACCTGCGGAAAATGATTTTACGAAATCAAGTTTACTTGAAGGACGAATTAAAAAAGGCAAGTATGATGTTACGGTAGAGCCACTACTGCAAACGTATATTATACCAGTTGCTTTATTGGGAGCAGAAGCTTCGACGATGGATTTAGCAGATCTACAGCAAATGACACTACACTTCAAACAAATAGTAGGTAGCTTAATTGTTGATAACATAGGAGTTATTACAGAAGGAGGAACACATGTCCAATATAATAGATGATCGAAATAGCGAAGAGCAGCGTGTACACTATATTACACAATTAGTTCGAAAGCGCTTGGTAAATATAGAGGATGAAACAGGTGATGTCAAGTCAGAAATAGTCAATATAAAAACGAATTTCTGGGACGATGTGACGTTGAATTTCGAGGATTCTACAGAATCTGCTGAAAGCCATGCAAGTATGAAACAACAAGCAGAATTGCTTTCAGAACGAGAACGCAGTTATAGACTGATGTCAGAACAAATTCGTTTGCTGCATAAATTTGAGCAGAGTCCATATTTTGGAAGGATTGATATTTCAGAAGCGGGAGGACCTGTGGAGGCTATATATCTCGGAGTAGGCTCATTGCTTGATGATAATAATGAGAACTACTTGATCTACGATTGGCGGGCTCCGATCAGCAGCGTCTATTATGATTATGGACCTGGACCGATTACTTATCGTACTCCTAGCGGTGACATTGATGGCGAAATGACATTGAAGCGTCAATATATTATTCGCTATGGAAATTTATTAAGTATGTTTGATACTGGTGTAACGATTGGCGACGAGATTTTACAAGAGGTTCTTGGCAAACATTCCGATGCTCAAATGAAAAGTATTGTTGCGACGATCCAACAGGAGCAAAATGCGATTATTCGTAATGAACAAGCGAAGCTATTAATTGTTCAAGGTGCGGCAGGCAGTGGTAAAACTTCTGCTGCACTGCAACGTGTAGCTTATCTATTATATCGCTATCGCGAAAGCTTGAATGCCGACCAGATTGTATTGTTCAGCCCCAATCCAATGTTCAATAGTTATGTTTCAACAGTGCTACCCGAGCTTGGGGAGCAAAATATGCAGCAAACAACGTATCAACAATATTTAGAACGTAGATTAGGTCGTAACATTCGTCTAGAAGACCCATTTACTCAGATGGAGTATAGCTTAACCCAGTATGAGGATCCATCTTATGAAGCGCGTATGGCAAGCATTCATTTGAAATCTTCTACACAGTTTATGGGTGATATTGATGCCTACTTGAAGCATTTAAGTAAGCGGGATATGAAGTTTAAAAATATTGTATTCCGTGATAAAATTCTTATCTCGCATGAGCAAATAACGGAGAAATTTTATAGATTAGATTCTTCACAATCGATACCGCTTCGACTGAAGGAATTGACAGAATGGCTGCTGAAGGAATTAACATCGTTAGGGAAAATAGAGCAACGAGAAGCTTGGGTAGATGAGGAAATAGAATTACTTGATACCGAGCAATATGTCGAAGCATTTCAGCATTTGAACAATCGAAAACAATCTAATGAAAACTTGTTCAATGAATTCCAAGCAGAGCATGATTTTTTGGCAGGGAAGATTGTTCAGCAGAAGTTCAAAAAACTAAGAAAGCATGTGAAACTGCTTAGATATGTAAATGTTACAGGCATTTACAAGGAAATGTTTATTGGGCAGCAATGGAGTCGTGACTCCATTCCACTTTGGCGTGAAATAGCGGATTTAACATTAAAGGCATTGGCACAAAAAACGATGCTGTATGAAGATGCAACACCTTATTTGTATTTGAAGGAAAAATTGGAAGGCTTCCAGACCAATACGAGTGTGAAGTATGTATTTATTGACGAAGGTCAAGATTATTCGGCGTTCCAATTGCAATATATGAAGCATGTTTTTCCGAGAAGTAGGATGACAATCGTAGGAGATTTGAATCAATCTATATTTGTTCACTCGTCTTTGCAGGAAAAGTTCACTCCTTTCGAGAATTTATTCTCAGAGGAAGAAACGGAGCGTATGACATTGCTTCGGAGTTATCGCTCTACTCATGAGATTATTGCCTTCACAGCGTCGATGATTGAAGGTGGCGATCAGATTGTACCATTCAATCGTCATGGCAGGGTTCCAGAAATTACTGTGCTTGATTCCGTCGATCAGTATGATCAACAAATTGATGAAAAGCTACATCATTGGATTCGTGAAGGCTATACGTCGATTGCAATTATTTGCAAGACGGCTCATGAGAGTAAGTTCGTGTTTGAACGACTAGAAGATCGTTGGAAACGACTACGCTTAATTGATCAAGAAACGGTTACATTCCAGCAAGGTATTATGGTCATTCCTGCATATTTAGCTAAAGGTGTAGAATTTGATGCGGTTATGATCTATAATGCGAGTTCAACCCAATATCATTTGGAACGTGAACGAAAATTGTTCTACACAGCATGTACGAGAGCGATGCACGAATTACATCTATTTTCACTAGGCACCCCGTCGCCATTTATTCCAAGTAACTAGCATTATAGTACATGTTCAAAGTTTCTGTTTTGAACAATCTCTTATAGTTATTATGGCAAGCTATACGTTATTATATTATTGTAAAACGTATAGCTTGTTTCAATTATAAGTTGTAATATTGGGGGGAAGTGATGGATACTACTATGTTCGGTATTACAAAACAGGAGCTCTATTTGTTCAATCGTGGTTCATCGCATCATAGCTATAGGTTTATGGGAGCACATCCTATTCACTGGAAAGGCGAGGACGGTATTCGCTTTGCTGTATGGGCACCTCAGGCGAAAGCAGTTGCGGTTGTTGGTGATTTCAATCAATGGGATGGCAAGCTTCATAAATTGAGCCCAGTAGTGAGCTCAGGTGTTTTTGTAGCTTTTATTCCTCATTTGCAAGATGGTACACGATATAAGTATGAAATTTTAACGCAGCACAATGAACGAATGTTGAAAAGTGATCCATACGCTTTTTATAGTGAGCGGCGACCTAATACAGCATCGATTGTCGTAGGCTTGCCACGCTTTACATGGACTGATCAGCAATGGTACAAGGAGCAAGCGGTAAAGCCATCGTACGAAAAACCAATGCTAATCTATGAGGTTCATGCAGGATCATGGAAAATTAAAGGTAAAGAAGATTACTATACATATACTGAGTTAGCCGAGCAACTCGTTCCTTATGTAGCAGATTGGGGATATACTCATATCGAGCTGTTGCCAATTACAGAACATCCACTTGATCAATCTTGGGGCTATCAAGTTGTAGGGTTTTATAGTCCAACGAGTCGGTTTGGCTCACCCGAGCAACTGAAGCAATTGATTAATGCATGTCATCAACACCAGCTTGGTGTTATATTGGATTGGGTTCCTGGTCATTTTTGCAAGGACGATCATGGCTTAAGAAATTTCGATGGCACCCCAATTTTTGAAGGGGCGGATTGGAAGCGAGCTGAGCTGCCTTTATGGGGCACGTTAAGCTTCGATTATAGTAAGCATGAAGTTCAAAGCTTTCTAGTTTCCAACGCGATTTATTGGTTAGATCAATTCCATTTTGATGGCTTACGTGTTGATGCCGTTGCTTCTATGCTCGATCTACACATGGATAAGCCACCTGAATTACATACATTAAATGCTGATGGCGGACATATTAATTTACACGCGATCGCATTCCTCCACAAATTAAATGAAACGATATTTCATTACTACCCCGACGCATTGATGTTAGCGGAGGATTCCTCATCCTACGCATCCGTAACAAAGCCAACTTATATGGGCGGCTTAGGATTTAACTACAAATGGAATATGGGCTGGATGAACGATATGCTCAAATACATGTCGCTCCCGCCGTCAACCCGCACCCAGCAACATCATCTCATAACTTTTTCTATCTGGTACGCATTCAACGAAAATTATATACTACCACTTTCCCATGATGAAGTTGTTCATGGAAAACGTTCTCTACTTAATAAAATGTGGGGAAATTACGAACAGAAATTTGCACAGTTGCGATTATTCTATGGCTATTGGATGACCCATCCTGGTAAGAAACTACTTTTTATGGGTAGTGAATGGGGACAATTCGATGAGTGGAAAGATCAACATCATCTCGATTGGGACGTTTTAAAGTACGACTCTCATCAAAAAATGCATCATTATACGAAGCAATTGAATTGGTTATATCGTAATACTCCTATTCTTTGGGAAAATGAGTTTAATCCGAGTACATTCGATTGGATTGATGTGAACAATGCAGAGCAATCGATCATTTCCTTCAGTAGACAAAGTCAATCTGGAATGCTTGTTGTAATCGTGAATTTTTCACTTCAATATTACCCGGATTACCGTGTTGGCGTGCCACAAACAGGCATATATACGATATTACTGCATAGTAATGAACTGGAGTACGGTGGTACAACCGAACATGTTCAGCAGGAAATACAAAGTAAAGCGATCGGTATTCATGGTCGTGAGCAAAGTATTTCTATTGAACTCCCCCCATTCACATTTATGCTATACACACTTCATTCGGGGGACACCATTTAACAAGGAGATGATGTCTATGGTTCGAAAAGAAATGATAGCAATGTTACTAGCCGGTGGTGAAGGTAAACGATTAGGTGTATTAACGAAGGATTTAGCAAAGCCCGCTGTTTATTTTGGCGGGAAATATAGAATTATTGACTTTACATTAAGTAATTGCGCTCATTCAGGCATAGATACTGTTGGCGTGCTCACACAGTATCAGCCATTAGAACTGAATCGATATCTGGGAATTGGTACACCGTGGGGACTTGATCGTCGTGACGGTGGTATGACGATTCTTCCCCCCTATATGCAAAAGAATGGCGGCGTCTGGTACAAAGGGACAGCCAATGCCATCTATCAAAATATCCCATTTATAGAACGTTACGATCCTGAGTATGTGCTTATTATATCAGGCGATCATATATACAAAATGGATTATGATCTCATGCTGCAAAATCATAAACAAACAGGAGCAGCCGTGACGATCGCTGGTTTTGAAGTCGATTGGAAGGATGCTAGTCGGTTTGGCTTAATGCATATTGATGATGATTCGGTTATTACTGGCTTTGAAGAGAAGCCGAAAAATCCAACAAGTAATTTAGCGTCGATGGGCGTTTATATATTCAACTGGTGCGACTTGAAACGATATTTAGTTAATGATGAGGACAATGTGACATCGAGTAATGATTTTGGTAAAGATATTATTCCGGCAATGATGAATGATAGTTTGCTATGCTCATGCTATATTTTCGATGGGTACTGGAAAGATGTCGGAACGATTGCTAGTTTATGGGAAGGTAATATGGACTTGTTAGAAGACCAACCATCGCTTGATCTTGGTGATCCGAACTGGCGTATTTACTCGGTGAATCCCAATCAGCCTGCACAATTTGTAACTTCAACTGCCAAGGTAACCTCCAGTCTTATAACGGAAGGCTGCTTTGTCGAAGGCGAGGTTGACCGTTCCATTCTCTTCTATGGCGTCACTCTTGGGGAAGGTAGCATTGTGAAGGAATCAGTCATTATGCCTAAAGTAAAAGTAGGTAGAAACGTGCAAATCTATCGGGCGATTATCGGTGATGGAGCGATCATTGAGGATGGAGCAGTAATCGGTATGCCTGCTAACGAAGAAATAACAGTTATTCCAGTTGGTGAGCATGTGTTTCCACAGGATCAATTGTTGGAGGTGAAGTAATGAAGAATCAAAAAATTATGGGTGTTATTAATCTTATTCATGAAAAAGATGATCTTGATAAATTAACGCAAGGCCGTTGTACAGCAACTGTCCCTTTTGGTTCTCGCTATCGCATTATTGACTTCACACTTTCTAATATGGTTAATTCGCGAATGAATGAAGTAGGTATCTTTGTCCATCAAAAATATCGCTCACTAATGGATCATATCGGAAGCGGGAAAAGCTGGGATCTACAGCATCGTCAAAGTGGGTTATTTGTATTACCTCCGATTACAGATGATGTGCAGGAATTAAGCCGTGGTGATCTATTTCATTTTTACCAAAATCGTGATTACTTCCTACGCTCACAGCCAGAATATGTGCTAATTACTCGGAGTCATATGATTTGCAATATTGATTATCAACAAGTACTTACTTACCATCTAGAGCAAGAAGCTGATATTACGGTTGTATGTAAGGAAAGTATCGAGCCATTACTTGGTAGAGCAAGAAAAGTGCGGATGAATGAAGCAGGCCGAATTAGTGAAATTCAAGAATCTTATGGGCCTATGATTAGTGACTTTTCTAATATGGAAATGTATTTGATGAAGAAGGAATTACTGATGGATCTCGTAGAAACTTCATTGGCCAAAGGTCATGATCATCTTGTCCGTCATGCTATTGTGTCTAAGCTGGATCAATTGAAGGTGTATGGTTATATACATGATGGTTTTCTAGCATGTGTGAATACGATTAATAGTTACTATGCCAATAGTATGAAGCTACTTAATCCGCAAGTTTGGAGAGAGCTATTCTATGAACCAGGACCGATCTACACAAAGGTTAAGGATGGTCCACCGGCGCGTTATAAGCAAAATGCTGTTGTGGAGCAATCTATTATTGCCAATGGCTGCTTAATAGAAGGCACAGTTCGCAATAGTATTTTATTCCGCGGGGTACATGTTCATAAAGGAGCAGTCGTGGAAGATAGTATCATCATGCAAAATGGAATAATTTTACCAAATAGTGTAGTGAAATGCAGTATTTTCGATAAAGATGTTGTTATTAAAGAAAACAGAGAAGTCCGTGGGGTGGAGTCTGGCCCATACCTAGCAGCAAAGCGTCGCATCATCTAGGTAGGGAAGTTCAAAAAGCGGACTTTGATAACGATGTGATGCGTTGTAGCTTACTCGCATCGAATATGAAACGAACTTGGAAAGTACGGTTCGCATGTACCAATAACGTACACTTGCGCTTCCGTCTTTCTCAAGTAGCGTTTCATCTTCTCGGTTCTGAAAGCCCACTTTTTGAACCTTTATTGGAAGCTTCGGGCATTTGACCGCTTGTGTACTCGAAGCGTACACATCGCTAGGTTTTGCTTCGATGCTTGGGTAACTAGATAAAGTTATTGGAGGTAGAGAGGATGAATATACTGTTTGCAACTTCTGAAGCGGTGCCTGTTGCTAAGAGTGGTGGATTAGCTGATGTCGCAGGTGCACTGCCAAAGGCATTAGATGCACAAGATGTAAAGACAAGCGTCGTATTGCCGAAATACGATTCCATTCAGCCTCAATATTTAGAGCACTTCACACTTATCGCTGAATATGAGGTAGGCTTTGGTTGGCGAAATCAATATTGTGGTTTGTGGAAGGGTGAGCTCGAAGGAATCACTTACTATTTAATCGATAACGAGTATTATTTCAAGCGTGGCGGCTTATACGGCTATGATGATGACGCTGAGCGATTTGTATTCTTCTCAGCAGCCGTTCTTGAGGCGGGACCGTATTACGGCGAGAAATTCGATATTATCCATTGTAATGATTGGCAGACAGGTTTAATCCCGTTTTTATTGCGGACAAGATATGCTTATCACCCGGATTGGTCGCAATCTCGCTCCGTATACACAATTCACAATCTGATGTATCAAGGGATATACAGTATTGATAAGATGAAGGAATTGCTAGGGATTGGTGATGAGTATTTCAATGCAGAAGGTCTTGAATTTTTCGGGAATGCAAGCTGCATGAAAGCAGGCTTACAATATGCGGACAAGCTTACAACGGTAAGTCCATCATATGCCGAGGAAATTCAAACCGCCTATTACGGTGAGAAGATGGAAACATTGCTCCAATATCGCCGTGAAGATTTGATCGGCATCGTTAATGGTATCGATGAAAAAATGTTTGATCCAATGGTGGATACGCATCTCGTAGCACCTTATCGTAACTCGCTACCTCGCAAACAAAAAAACAAGCTAGATTTGCAGATTGAAATGGGATTGCCGCAAAATAGTGAGATTCCATTAATCGGTGTCGTATCAAGATTAGTGGAACAAAAAGGTTTTGATCTCATTATTGCTACGTTGGACGAGCTATTACAGGAAAATGTACAGATTGTTATTCTTGGTTCTGGTGATGAGCTATATGAAAAATATTTTTATGAGGCTTCATTACGTTACCCAGACAAATTAAGATTTTGGTTAGGCTATAGTGATCGGATCGCAAGCCGGATCTATGGTGGAGCGGATATGTTTCTAATGCCATCACGATTCGAACCTTGTGGCTTAAGCCAATTAATCTCGCTAAGATATCGTACGGTACCAATTGTTAGAGAAACTGGTGGGCTAAGGGACACTGTTCTTCCATATAATGAATATACTTATTCTGGGAATGGATTCACATTTACGAACTACAATGCACATGATTACTTATATACCGTTCGTTATGCTCTTCGCTTATACAATGACAAAGAGGTATGGAAACGCATTGTAGATAATGGAGCCCGTGAAGATTATAGTTGGAATCGCTCCGCAAAACGATATAAAAAGCTATATCAACAACTTAGCTAAGGAGAGGAGATGGCTTCATGGCACGTCACTTAGCTGTAGGTAATGGGAAGATGTTGCTTAATATGGATCAGCACGGCTTTATTAGAGATATTTATTACCCGTATGTAGGACAACTGAATCATGTAGGAGGGCATTATTGTCGAGTTGGTATTTGGGTACAAGGTGAATTTTCATGGTTGGATCATGCAGAGTGGAAGTTCGAGCTTGATTATCTGGAAGGCTCTCTTGTTACTAACGTTATTGCAAGGCATGACCGATTAGGCATTGAATTACAAATTAATGATGGCATTCATCAAAGAGAATGTATTTTCATTAAACAAGTGACAATCCGCAATTATCGTGATGAAGCTAGGGAAGTGAGACTTTTCTTCCATCAGGATCTAATGATCGAGGGAACAGAAGTTGGAGATACTGCAGTGTATTACCCGGAAAATCATACGATCTATCATTACAAGCGCTCTAATTACTTTATGTTTAATGGATTTTCTGATGAAGGTGGAATTTTACAATATTCTACTGGTGTGAAACGATTCAATACCGCTGAAGGTACTTGGAGAGACGCTGAAGATGGTACGCTTATGGGGAATACAATTGCTCAAGGCTCCGTTGATAGTACGTTAAGCTTCCGTACCATTGTTGGAGGGCATAGTGAAAAGACGATTTTCTACTGGATGTCAATCGGTGCCAATCTAGAGGAAGTGAAGCGTCTAGACCAATATGTTCGTGATCAGCACCCAGAGAAGCTATTAAGTCGAGTGGTTGTATACTGGAATCATTGGTTGCAACGCGCGGAGTCTGATCTCGGAGATTTGCCGAATGAGGTACGTAAATTATTCAAATTAAGCTTATTGCTCGTTCGCACGCAAACCGATGAGAATGGCGCTATTATCGCTGCTAACGACACAGATATTTTGCAGTACAATCGCGACCACTATAGCTATATGTGGCCTCGTGACGGTGCGCTAGTCGCTGATGCAATGTCATTAGCCGGGTATCAAAGTATGATAGCACCATTTTTTCAATTTTGTGCGGATACGATTTCTTCTGATGGCTATTTGTATCATAAATACAATCCAGACGGAACGGTAGGCTCCAGCTGGCATCCGTATATTGTGCAAGGAAATCGTCGCTTGCCGATCCAAGAGGATGAGACGGCATTAGTTCTGTTTGCATTATGGCAAGATTATGCTCGCCATCAAGTTATTGAATTGCCACAAGGGCTATATACGAAACTTATTCGCCCAGCAGCTAATTTCTTAAGCAGTTATATTGAAGAAGATATGAATTTACCGAAACCAAGCTATGATTTATGGGAAGAACGTTATGGCATATGGACCTATACGACGGCCTCTGTCTATGGTGGACTAATCTCCGCCGCTTCATTCACTGATTTATTCGGGGATTATGAGCGTAGTGATCATTATCGTAATATTGCTGAACGAATTAAAAGTGGTATGCTAGAGCATTTGTGGGATGAGGAAGCAGGACGATTCGCTCGCGGTCTAGTGATGAAGGATAATGTATGGGTCAAAGATATGACGCTTGAAAGTAGTATGTTTGGTATTTTGGATTTTGGTGTGTTGCCTGTCGATGATTATCGTGTGCAAAAGACGATGCTATCGATTAAGCAAGGACTACAAGTGAAAACAGAAGTAGGCGGAATTGCTCGTTATGTGAACGACTATTATTTCCAACAATCCGGTGATATTGAACGTATACCAGGTAATCCATGGATCATTTGCACATTATGGGTAGCTAACTTTGAGATTGCGTCAGCGAAAACGATTGCCGACCTTGAAAGCCCAAGACGTACATTGGAGTGGGTTGCCCAGCATACTTTATCAAGTGGGCTGTTAGCAGAGCAATTGAACCCTTTTGACGGTACACCATTATCGGTAGCGCCGTTAACATGGTCACATGCTACGGTTGTTCAGTCGGTATGTAAATACGCTGCAAAATACAAGCAATTAAACCAAATCGTATAGTAAGTAAAAATATAGTTATTCAGTAATAACAATATTTTTAACAGACGGTACCGAATTAATGATGAACTGAACCCCGAATAGTACACTTTTTTTATAGTGTCTACTATTCAGGGTTCAATTCACGAATGACAAAAAGGTATCCTTTCTTAACCGTTAAGGTGAGAAAGGATACTCTTTTTTGTGTGGTTGGGCAACGAAGTGCTGCTCAAAGCTTTTTGAGCGGTACTCGGAATACATTTGCTCGCCATTACCTATCTGGATATTCGACGAGTCAGAGTTAGATATTACTTTCAGTCGGCCGATGGTGATATCTGGTATGGCGTTAAGATCCAATGGTTGCTCCATATCAGATGCTCGTTCAACGATTTTGCTAGGGTAGAGAAGTCGCTTTAGATTGGGAGATGGCTTACAAAATAATTGATATTGATTAAAATCAGGCTCATCTCCCGTATTCCTTGTTACGTCTTGTAATACAACGATACTTCTACTGATCATCGAAGTATTGTCGCGATCACCCACTTGAATGATCGAGCTTGAGGAGTTACTAATAACATTTAAGTTGGTGACACTAGAAAGCGTATTATGACTCATAACGATATTTTCCCTTACTTATGGAAGGCTGAGGTAATTGGATTATTTTACCAGATGGACATAGTGCAGGCTTTGAAGCAGAATTAAAGGGGCCAATTTGACAGCCATCTGGTGGTGTTTCGATAGTGGAATAAAGTACAACTTGGTCGTTATCCCCAACTTGGATATTTGAACAACTTGAGTTAGCGATGACATTAACTTGGTCCACATGCAGATGTTGCTCTTGAATAATAATTTTCATTGGTAATCTCCTATCGTACAGCGTTCTCTTGTAAATAGTGCCTAATTGCAGTCTCTATATCATGCCATGTACGTTCACTTACCGATCTTTCTATCTTTTCCCATTCATGTTGTAGCTCTTGATCAGAAGAGGGAGCAATTCGATTCAAAGAGGGTGCCTCATCAGCTACGTAATGATGAATTCGAGCCTCAATTTGCTTTTCTAGATCAATAATGATTTGGGTGATATGATCGTCATTAATTGGGATGTCCAATCGTGAACTCATCTTGCGAATATAGCCTACTCCTTGTTCGTGAAGATAAGTGCGTAATTGATCACTCAAATGCTGCTCAAAACCGACGGGGAAGTTCGATGAATTTTCAGTTGGAGGGGTATTATTTGCCGAAGGAATGCTATTATGCACGGATGTTTTCATTGGTTTGGAAAGATCATGAGCGGTATTACCTTCCACAAATTTTGCCTTGGAATTGGGATGTGTTGAATTACTATGAACATTTTTCTGTTTCATAGCTAACTCTTCTATCATTGTCGGTAATTGACTGGCACTTGCTGTTGACATACCAATTTGTAAGGAACCTTCTAATGTTTCTACTTTTAATTGATCAAAATGATATTCAATTTTATCAACATGAAAAATTGGAGGGGTATTAGAGCTAGGAATTTGTTTTTGAACTGCTAGTTGTTGCTCAAGTTGGGATATTGTTGCTTGTAATGTATCAATCGTATCTTGTTGTTCTTGCAGTCGTTGTTCGATACGGAACGCCCATTGTTGCCATGGGTTCAACTGCGAAGATGACGAAGATTCAGAATTATACATCGTAGATCCAGCCCTTCTATAATTGAATTGTTATTATGTTGGATTGGGAAGTGGGACAAGAAAAGGTGTGAATTGATCCATGGGAGACATTCCATCAGGTCCTGTTGTTGAAGGTAATGATTGTGTAGATACATGAGAAATAGCAGAAATAGCTCCTGAAGTACCAATTTGAAAAACGGAGCTATTCGAAAGCGTCTCAATATGAATACTATGAATGTTAATTTGTTGCTGTACCGTTAACATAGCGATCACAATACTCCGCTGACATTGTCTACAAGATCATTATCTAATGAATTGGTAGCACTTAGTCCCGTATTAGAATTTGCTAAACTACCTGTTAAGAAAGAACCAGCGCCAGCATAGGTTTTGGAAGAGCTAGAAGGTGATACTTGAACAGCATCACCGAACTGTACGATTCCACTAGAGCCGTTACTAACTACATTTACAAAGCCAACGATTGATGGCATGAACTCACCTACTTCACTGTTTATTGTAGTTTATGCATCATAAGCCTAAGCGTTCCTTGTAGGGGAAGTTCAAAAAGCGAGCTTTGATAACGAAGAATATGCTGACGTAGCATATTCGACATCGAATATGAAGAGAACTTGGGAAGTCCGGGCCGCGTGTACCAATAACGTACACTGGCGCTTCCGCCTTTCACAAGTAACGCTCCATCTTCTCGGTTCTGAAAGCCCGCTTTTTGAACTTTGATTTGAAGAGGTAGTGCAAAAATCAGACTTTGATAACGATGATCGACTTCGTAGTTTATTCGACGTCGAAAAAGTCCTTGATCAGTTAATAACGAGTAGCCTACTTGTTAGCTGGTGCATAAGCTAATCTATACATGAAATAGATGAGGTGGGATTATTGAAAAATTGGGATGATTTCGAGAAGTGGTTTAGCAATGCTAATTTCCCCAAAAATCTGGAGAGCCTAAGGGAAATTCCAGTGGTCGATAATTGGATTAATCAGATTAAGCAAGCAACGGGTACTCCAGTCAATAAACATGAGCAAAGACCGAAAGCTAGCTATCAGATAAAAGAAGGAAAAGAGTCGCTTGAAGTGATTTATCAACTTCCGATAGGATATGATCAAGATGAAATCATACTCTTTGTTAGGGAAGACTTTGTGAAAATAGAAGGGTTACCAGATCAGCATATTGAATTGATTAAGCTGCCAAAATTAGTGAAATCTAGAGTGTGTAAAGCAAAAATTGAAGAAGATCAGCTAATTATTCGATTGGCGAAACGACCAAGACCAATAAAATTTTATCGACATTCTATAACAAACTAGCTAATAATCTCGCGATCTAGTATAATGTCTAATGATTACGATTAGATCGTGAAGGAGTGTCCACCGTGTCAGTAGTAAATGTAAGCGATGTTTCTGCGGATTTATTTATAATTGCCATTATTTTTATTTTACTTATTTTTGGATTGTTGAGCTTTGGGATTTTACAAATGTTTCAACAAAGATTCCGTTTGGGTTGGTACAATTTTGCCGGTGCTCTAGTTAGTTTTATTGTGCTAATGATTATTCTTAATATTTGGTACTTATAGCAACTGGAGGTGTCAGCATGTATTGGCAAGTCATATGGTTCGGTGTTAATCTATTGTTCGTCGCTTCGCTTATTACGACGTTATTTCTTCACCGATCTGTCTCGATGGCTCGTCTAGGGCGAGCGCCGGAGACCAAGATTCGACAGTTGACATTGATACGTAATTTGTTATGGGGATTAACAGCAGTGTTTTTCGTAGGTATGAGTGGTGCCTTTGTTGCAGATATGTATTATAACGGGTAGAATACGAAGCTCTCTTTGTACAAGGGGGCTTTTCTCAATACATGATAATAATATAGTTGTTGGGAGGTCAATTGATGCAAACATTTGATGAAATCGTTACGCTTATGTCAGCTAGAGGTTTACGAGTAACAGATCAGCGTAAAACATTAGCGAAGCTATTCTCAGAATCGGTAAGCTACTTGTCTCCGAAAGATGTATACGATCATATGGGGAAAACGTATACAGGACTTAGCTTTGATACGGTCTATCGAAACCTTCGCGTTATGGAGGAGCTAGGTGTATTAGAACAAGTGATGTTCGAAGAAGGCGTGAAGTTCAAAATTCATTGTCGTGCGCATGATCATCACCATCATATGATTTGTCTTGGCTGCGGAAAAACATATCCGATTAAATTTTGTCCAATGGATCAAACAGATGTTCCGACTGATTTTAAAGTGATAAGGCATAAATTCGAAGTATTCGGTCATTGTAAGGCTTGTGCTGAGGAAGAGCAAATTCAAGGCGGCGAATAATAATGAGTTTCGGTCATGTTATGAAATCAATCGTTAAGGCTCCTATTAAATTTTACCGCTTATTCATCTCGCCACATAAGCCACCGACTTGCCGATTTCATCCGACGTGCTCAGCCTATGGTCTTGAAGCGATTGAAAAGCATGGTCCGTTCAAAGGGACATGGTTAATGATTAAGCGTATTAGTAAATGCCACCCGTTTCATCAAGGTGGAATCGATTATGTTCCTGAACCTAAACCGAAGAACAGATAGCGTCACTTGACATTGGCGTCTACATTTTTTATATTAGAGATATATCATTTAATGAAAGTTAGTTTTTTTGAACTGCCTATTTCAATAAAGGTTCAAAAAGCGGACTTTCAGAACCGAGAAGATGGAGTTAATTTTTGAAAGATGGAAGCGCAAGTGTACGTAATTGGTACACGCGAACCGTACTTTCCAAAATTCCCTTCATATTCGATGTCGAGTAAGCTACGATAGCTACACATCGTTATCAAAGTCCGCTTTTTGAACTACCTATACAGTAATAGCCAGTGAAGAGATGAGTACAATACCCTTCCTTTGTAGAGAGTACGGCGCTTGGTGGAAGCCGACATGCTGAAGGTGTTGGAATATGGTCTTGGAGGCTCCTTGTTCGAGCGGATAACGTGAGGGCGAGGCGTATGTCTGCGATAAAGATATTGCCAGTTGGCAATCTAAGAAGCAAGACGAGCGCAATTTTTGCAAGTCTTGGAATTTGGGTGGTACCACGTGAGTATTAGCTCTCGTCCCATGTTGGACGAGAGTTTTTTGCGTTTTTTTCGGTATTAGAGGCAGTTCAAAATCGCTGACTGTGATCACGAGGTAACGCTGTCGTAGCGTATTCGGTGGCGAATATGCCTACTTTTTGAACTACAATATATTAAATTTAGGAGATGATCCAATGTCCAGCAACAACAGCTTCTACATCACAACACCAATTTACTATCCGAGTGATAAGTTACATATCGGTCATGCCTACACAACAGTAGCGGGAGACGCTACAGCACGTTATAAACGTCTACGTGGCTATGATGTATGGTATTTGACGGGTACAGATGAGCATGGTCAAAAAATCGAACGAAACGCTTTGAAAAGTGGTAAAACTCCGATTGAATTTGTTGATGAAATTGTTCATGGTATTCAACAGTTATGGGCTAAGCTAGAAATTTCCAATGATGATTTTATTCGTACAACAGAAGAGCGTCATAAAGTCGTTGTTGAAAAGTTATTCAAGAAATTACTCGATCAAGATGATATTTACAAAGGATCATATGAAGGCTGGTACTGTACACCATGTGAGTCTTATTTCTTAGAAAATAAATTAGTTAACGGAAACTGTCCTGATTGTAGTCGTCCCGTTGAATTACTGAAAGAAGAAAGCTATTTCTTCCGTATGAGCAAATATGCAGATCGTTTACTGAAATATTATGAAGATCATCCAACGTTCATTCAGCCAGAATCACGTCGTAATGAAATGATCAACAACTTTATTAAGCCTGGTCTAGAAGATCTTGCCGTATCGCGTACATCATTCGATTGGGGTATTAAAGTTCCAGGAGATCCAAAGCATGTGATCTATGTATGGATTGATGCTTTGTCCAACTATATTACAGCTATCGGTTATGGTGATGATACGAAAAAAGATATGTTTGAGAAATACTGGGCTGCAGATGTGCATCTTGTTGGGAAAGAAATTGTACGTTTCCATACGATTTACTGGCCGATTATGTTAATGGCATTAGATTTACCGCTGCCGAAAAAGGTATTTGCACATGGTTGGTTATTGACGAAGGAAGGTAAAATGTCAAAATCTAAAGGGACAGTTATTGATCCTGTTGTCCTTATCGATCGTTATGGTCTAGATGCACTTCGTTATTACTTGCTACGTGAAGTGCCATTCGGTTCTGATGGTGAATTTACACCGAATAACTTTATCGAACGTATTAACTTCGATCTTGCTAACGATCTAGGTAATCTGTTGAATCGTACCATTGCGATGATCGATAAATATTTCGCAGGAAATATTCCAACAGACTTTGGTGTGACTTCTACATTTGATGAAGAACTTGAAAGCTATGCGCTATCTACGCTGAAGCAAGTAGAGGAAGCAATGGATAAAATGGAGTTCTCTGTGGCGCTAACTGCGATCTGGAAATTTGTAAGTCGCACGAATAAATATATCGATGAGACTCAACCATGGGCATTGGCGAAAGATCCGGCAGAAGCTACTAAGCTAGCTTCCGTTATGGGTCATCTAGCGGAATCTCTTCGTTCGATTAGCATTATGATCCAGCCATTCTTAACACATGCACCGCGTCAAATGTGGCAGCAGCTTGGAGTTGTTGAAGGTGAATTAACTGCTTGGGATAGCATTGCCATTTATAATAAAATCCCAGCAGGTACGAAAGTAGAGAAAGCTGATCCTATTTTCCCTCGTCTTGATCTTGAAGAGGAAGTAACATTCATTACTAGCTCTATGAAGGGCGGCAGTGCTACTGTTGAACCTACACCTGCTATTGAAAAACCTGCAGATAGTAAAGAAGAGATCGGAATTGAAGATTTCGCTAAAGTAGAATTACGTGTTGCTCAGGTCATTCAAGCGGAACCTGTACCGAAAGCGGATAAATTGTTGAAGTTGCAGCTTGATCTAGGTTACGAGCAACGACAAGTCGTATCCGGTATTGCTAAGTTTTATAAACCAGAAGATCTTGTTGGCAAAAAAGTTATTTGTGTAACGAACTTGAAGCCGGTGAAATTGCGCGGAGAACTATCTCAAGGAATGATCCTTGCAGCTTCTGTAGATGATCAACTGACGTTAACAACGGTACCAGACAGTATGCCTAATGGTGCAATTGTGAAATAATAAAGTGTATGAAAGAGCTGTTTGTTGCTAATGATGGCAATAAACAGCTCTTTTTTTGCTCTGAATGAAACAGTTGACACTATTCTATTGAACTACTATAATGAAAAGCGTAATAGTAACGATTACTATTAAAAAACGCATTTATAGGAGATTATAATATGATTAAAGTAATGAGCAAGCGTCTAAGCGCACTTATTATTATCGCAATGGTTGTAGTAATTACTGGTTGTGGTAATGATATAGGATCAACGAATGCAAGTAAGGATCCCTCACAAATTCAAGTGGTAACTAGCTTTTATCCTATTTATTACTTAACGAAAGAAATTGGTGGAGAGCATGTAGATGTTACTAATCTCATTGCAACGGGTGTAGAACCACATGATTGGACACCTAAGAGTAAAGATCTTATTACAGCTTCCAATGCAGATCTTCTACTTTATCACGGAGCAGGACTTGAAACATGGATTGAAAATTTTCAGCAAGGGCTGGAATCTGATAGTGGAGTTACTGTAAAAGAAGTTAGTGCAGGCATGACGTTGATAGATACAGCTGACGAGGAAGCTGAGCACGATGCTACGACAGAAGAATCACATGACCATGAGCATGACGCTACAACAGAAGAAGCGCACGAGCACGAGCACGAGCACGAGCATGATGCTGCATCCGAAGAAGCACACGACCATCAGGAAGAAACCACTGAAGATGAAGGACATACTCATAGCCACACGACTGATCCACATACATGGGTGTCACCCAAATCGGCATTAATTCTTGCGAGTAATATTAAAGCAAGTCTAGTGAAGGTTGATCCAGACCACGCCGCACAGTATGAAGAAAACTATAATATTATTGTGGAAAAACTAACAACTATTGATCAACAATATACCGAAGCGTTATCTAATCTTACAAAACGTATAATTGTTGTATCACATCAGTCATTCGGCTATGTTGCACGCGATTATAATTTAGAGCAAATATCAATTATGGGCCTTAGTCCTAATGCAGAACCAAGAGCACAAGATATTCTTGAAATTACTAAGACAGTTAAGGCGAACGGTGTGAAATATATTTTCTTTGAAGAACTAGTCTCGGATAATTTAGCGAAAATGCTTGCATCCGAAGCAAAAGTTGATACTATGGTACTATATTCTTTAGAAGGACTAACGACAAGGCAAGAAAAGGCTGGCGAAGATTACATTAGTTTAATGGAGCTGAACTTGCAAAATTTAGTTCAAGCATTACAATAGTAGTATTGGATTGGTTGCGGAGCTTAATAAGCTCCGTTTTGCTGTCTTACAGTTAAACAAAAAGTTTTAGGAGGAAATGATGGCTACACAAATAGATGCTACATGCCACCGTGATGTTATTACAGTTGATTCGGTATCGTTCTCCTATCAGCAACGGGAAATATTGAAAGATGTTAGCTTTAGTGTGAAAGAGCGAGATTTCATTGGCTTAATCGGAACGAATGGAGCGGGTAAAACAACGACGCTGCGCATGATTGTTGGCTTGTTAAAACCAACATCTGGCGAAGTGAAATTATTTGGTCAGCCGCTTTCACAGTTCAAGGCGTGGGAGAAAATCGGTTATGTACCGCAAAAAAATTCGCTCAATCCTTTGTTCCCTGCTACTGTTCGCGAAGTAGTACTTTCAGGACTAGTTGGAAAGCGTAAATGGTTTGGGAGAAATTCGAAGGAAGATTACATAAAATGTGATGATGCTCTGATGGCAATGGGCGTAGAGGATTTGGCGGATAAAAAAATCGGTCAATTATCAGGTGGACAGCAGCAACGTGTATTTCTAGCACGCGCACTTATTAACACTCCTTCATTATTAATTCTCGATGAGCCGACGGTTGGGATCGATGCAGAGACACAAGAGAGTTTCTTCCATATGATCAAGCATATGCATCAGCATCATAATATGACGTTCTTAATGGTGTCTCACGATATGGATATGATCAAAGGATATCTTGGAGAGAAACCAGCAGCAAGCTCAGGCAAGCTGAATTTCTATGTGCGTCATTCTCATGAAACTCAAGACTGTGTGGAGCAAAATCTAGCTCATAGCTTGCGGCATTTGCGCACTCAATTGGAAAGTAAGAAAGAAGGAAAATAGATTGGATATTTTGATGAGTGGATTTTTCCAACGTGCACTAATTGGGGGAATACTAATCGGTATAACGGCTCCATTGATGGGAATATTTCTAGTATTGCGTCGCTTATCGATGATTGGCGATACATTGTCTCATGCAGCTATTGCTGGGGTGGCGTTAGGATTTGTTATTGGGAAGTCTCCGATTCTATTCGGATTGATCTTTGCACTAATAGCTTCATTTGCGATTGAGAAACTTAGAAAATCATATAAGTCGTATGCAGAATTGTCACTTGCCATTATTATGTCTGGGGGAATCGCGTTAGCATCGATCTTCTTTACACTAGGTCGCGACTTGAATATGGACCCTAATAGCTTCTTATTCGGCTTCATCTATACATTAAATTCGAGTGACCTATGGTTGATATTTGGTGTAACGGTTGTTGTGCTATTCATAATCGGTAAGCATATGCATGGATTGTTTCTACTTACATTTGATGAGGAAGCTGCATCAGTTAGTGGTGTCCCTGTAAGTTTTTATAATATACTTATTAGCGTAATGACTGCATTAGTTATAAGTGTTTCTATTAAAATTGTCGGAGGATTACTTGTTTCAGCTTTATTAACGATTCCTGCTGCATGTAGTTTACTACTTGCTCGAAGCTTCCGACAAAGTATATTTATCGTTGTATTAATCGGTGAGCTCGCAGTAATTATCGGTTTATTAGTTGCTGGTATATGGAATCTGGCAGCAGGAGGTACCATTGTTCTTGTATTAATTGCCTTCTTATTATTAATTTTGCTAGGTAAAAATTTATTGTTAAGAAGTAGATTATAAGCAGAAGAGGTGACTAGAAGTGAGTGAAATTTCGATTTGGGTAGCGTTTGGTGTAGGGTTTATATCATTTATTTCTCCTTGTTGTTTGCCATTGTATCCATCGTATTTATCCTACATAACGGGTATTTCAGTCGCAGGACTGAAAGAAAATGAGATGGGATCTAAAAAGAGATGGCTAATGATGAGCCACACATTCTTTTTTATACTTGGCTTTAGTATGGTATATTACGCACTAGGCTACGGTGCGAATGCATTTAGTGAATTTTTCGCCGAATATAAGGATATCATTCGCCAAGTTTCAGCAGTTTTGATTATTGTAATGGGACTTTTACTAGTTGGTATATTCCAACCACAATTATTAATGAAAGATACGCGCATGAACCTTATACCTAAAAAAAGCAGCTACATTAGCTCATTTATATTCGGAATAGGCTTTTCAGCAGGATGGTCACCTTGTATTGGACCAGCATTGGCTTCGATTATATTATTAGCGGCAGCAGAGCCAGGAACATGGTTCAAGCTAACTACTGCGTATTCCCTTGGTTTTGCAGTTCCATTCTTTATATTAGCATTTTTCTTAGGATCATCTAGGTGGATATTGAAATATTCAAATTTAGTAATGAAAATCGGTGGCGCTGTGATGATTTTAATGGGTATTCTGTTATTTACTGATCAGATGACCGAGATTACAATATGGCTTAATATCATTACACCAGATTGGCTGAAGTTCTAAACTGGACTAAGTAATCTACAAAAGGTTGCAGGCTTCCTATGAAAAAGTGTATCATAGTACGAGTGACACCAAGGCTAAACTGGTGATGAAGTAATGTAAGGGGGTTCTTCAATGCCGACTCCGAGCATGGAAGACTACTTGGAAAGAATTTATAAGCTAATGGAAGAAAAGGGATATGCTAGAGTCTCAGATATTGCGGAAGGTTTGTCTGTACATCCGTCTTCTGTAACGAAAATGATTCAAAAGCTAGATAAAGATAATTATTTAATCTATGAAAAATATCGTGGATTGATCCTTACACCCAAAGGTAAAAAAATGGGCAAACGCTTGATGGAACGCCATGAATTACTTGAGGAATTTCTAAAGACGATTGGTGTGAAAGAAGAAAATATATATGCTGATGTTGAAGGTATTGAACATCATTTGAGCTCTGATTCGATTACTTGTATCGAGACTCTAGTAGAATATTTCCGCAGAGACCCTGCTCGTATGGAACAATATAAGCAGCTAAGAGCTAAGCTGGATAATGAAGAATAATAGAGTGGAAAAAGGTTGTTCGAAGGTCATTGGAAAATGATTTTTGAACACATTAGAAAGTAGAAGTTTTTTTGGGGGGAGCCGATGGCTTTCCCTTTTTTAATTTTTATGTTAAGTGACCACTGTCTCAAAAGAGGTTATTGCGCTTCGAGTAGTAGGAATCTTAGTATCTCTAGCGTCAAAATAGATGTTACAGAGTTAGAATAGCTCGCTTAGTGTGGTCGTAGCGCCAAAATTGATGTTACAGAGTTAGAATAGCTCGATTAGTGTAGTTGTAGCGCCAAAATTGATGTTACAGAGTTAGAATAGCTCGATTAGTGTATCTATAGCGCCAAAATTGATGTTACAGAGTTAGGGTATCTCGAATAATGTAGTTGTAGCGCCAAAATTGATGTTACAGAGTTAGGGTATCTCGAATAATGTAGTTGTAGCGCCAAAATTGATGTTACAGAGTTAGAATAGCTCGATTAGTGTAGTCGTAGCGCCAAAATTGATGTTACAGAGTTAGAATAGCTCGATTAGTGTAGTTGTAGCGCCAAAATTGATGTTACAGAGTTAGAATAGCTCGCTTAGTGTAGTCGTAGCGCCAAAATTGATGTTACAGAGTTAGGATAGCTCGCTTAGTGTAATCGTAGCGCCAAAATTGATGTTACGGACTTTGGTGGGTGACGTAGGTGGGAAAGCAAGTTTATCCTACAATTGGATATTTATGATATTATATTTCTAAGTATTCTATGATACAATGTTTTCAAGTATATTGTGATGAAGCACATCCTGTACTCCAATTTGGGGTACGGGATTTTTTTGTTTTTGAAAACTTTTGTGAGGTGATGGGAGTGAAGTTCGAAGAGGTGCATGAAGATTGGCTATCTCAGCATTTGAGGAAAAGGTCGGGACAAAGTAAGGATAGATTGAAGCGAGGACATAGTCATGGCGAAAAGTTATTTTTGACTAAAGTTTGGTGGCCGTTATTTGGTACATTGGAAGATATGCATCCAGAGTACGAAGTTGCAGATTGGCGGGGATCGAAGTTTTATATTGATTTACTATATTGGAAAAATGATATCCGTATTGCTTTTGAAATAAAAGGCTATGGGCCTCACGTGGAACAAACTGATCGAACGAAATATCGGCGAGAGCTCGGTAGAGAGTTGTTATTACATGGAATGGGGTTTACAGTAATTTCAATTGCATATGATGAACTTGAGATTAATAGCGAGTTAGTCAAATCTATGGTTAAACTTATTGTTCATTCTCGTGTTGAAAATGTAAAACGTAAAAGTGGGGAATATTGTAAAGTGGAGCGAGATATTATTAAATTAGCAATTCAAAAAAATGGATTCATTCATCCAATTGATGTTATTCGTGTATTGGAAATCAGCCAAGGGACTGCATGTAAATATCTTAGACAGCTTGTTGTCAAAGAAATCCTTCGTCCTTATAATGAGAAGGCATTACATCGAGTGAAAAAGTATGAATTAATTGGTTCAATGTTGGGTGACTACTGAGTATATTAGAAAAGTTGCATGAGAATGTCAGTAGCGTCGAATGGTATTGGAACTAAAGTCGCTATGCTAATGGACAGGAGAGTGTGTAGTACTTCCAAAGTAACAGTAATAGACAAGGCTTTCTTTTTGGTAATTTGGAAAATTACGGGTATCCGTGTTATAATTTATGTATAACATTTGCTAGGGGGATGCACTATGGCGATAAGGAAAGATTTTGGTTATGGAACGTTTGCTTTAGTTCTACTGCTTTTTGGATTCTTAATGAACTGGAATTTTGGAAATGACTTTATTGTAAGCCATTCTCTTTTTAATATACTTGGACTAGATATATACTCAAATGGAACAGATGGTTTTCACTATCCTTTTTTAGCATCAATACCATTTTGGTTAGCTGCAGTATTAATATCTAAAAGGAACTACAATGATTTTGGGGCAGTCTTGGGAGAAAATATTGGAATGCTAATGCTTTCTATAAGCGTAATTGTTGCATTAATTTTTCTAGTACTCCCTATTTGGATTGAGATTTATTGAGAATTACAAAGCCAAGGATTTTCAGCGAGTTGGTAGATGCTCCTAGGAAGTCATTACGCTAACGCAACGATAGTCTAATGATGAGAACGGTGAAGCAGTCCTTTGAGGGCTGCTTTTTTTGAATTATACGTTGAAACTGACATAAAGCATAGCTCAGAGAAAAGGAGGTTATATGACCATGACCTTAATATAACAAAAAAACTTGAAAATTATTCCTTATTTTGTTATTCTATATACATAGAAATACTATGTAGAGAAGGTGCACTAAATGCGAAATGAAATGATAAAGGGATACGTAGATGCTATTGTTCTATCTGTACTGCAACGTGAGGATGCATACGGATATGAAATCTCGAAAGTCGTAAATGAAGAGACTGCGGGGCTTTTTGAGATGAAGGAAGGAACATTGTATCCGGCTCTGAAACGAATGGAAGCGAACAATTACATCGAAGGTTACTGGGATAACCGCACATCTGGTCCACGGCGCCGTTATTATCATATTACGAAGCAGGGCTTGAAGAAGTTGGAGGAAAGTAAGAAATCGTGGGAGGATAATTTGCGAATTATTAATCTTTTTCTAAGGAGTGAGACAGTTGGACAAGGTCAGACAGTACATAGACCACATCTTACAACGTAGTTATTTGACAAAAGGGGAGAAACGTCAATATGCTGAAGAGATGGAGAGCCATCTCGATTGCTCTATACAGCAATCAGTTGAGCAGGGCTTCTGCCGCGAAGAAGCGATCGACAGGTCAATAAAGCAGTTTGGATCTCCAGAAGAACTGAACGACCGCTTAACACAAGAAACCTTTGGGTTTTCCGGGAAGTTGATTCGTTTAGTAGCTATTGGCTTATTTCTTTCACTTATATTATCACTGATCGGAGGACCGATCTTAAGCCAATTTAGAATCCATAACCGTTATATCGAGCTTTTGCCTGCGGTATGCATCGTGATGCTATTGTTATGCTTATCATTATTACTAACGCGAAAGCATGCTGACCGGCTTTGTTTAGTATCGGTTCCACTATTGTTCGTTTGCGGGTATTTGCAGGTATATTTTCAATATTTAATTGTTACGTTTGGCAGCGGTTCTGAATTTACGATATTTCAAGTTCTGTTTTTTAGTGGCGAATATGATACTACAGCAGGCATTAATGACTTGAATTTACAGAGAATATTAGTTGGTAGTCTGTTTTTAGCGGTACAATCGTTTATTATTTATGCGATAAGTCGTAACCGGAATATTGCACTATTACCTTTCGGTTTGTCTATCGTATTGACGCTTACACATATGGCGACATTCAGACTTTATGCTCTGATTGGTTCATCCATACCATCTCCAGTTTATTATGGATATGAACGTTTCCTCAGTGGTGAACCTGTAAGGCTCGTTGACATGGCATTGAAGCTTTGTACAGCGCTGCTACTTTCCGCTCTTTTCCGTTGGTTAGAGAACTACGCATCTCATCGTAAACAACGAACAGTGCAGTAGGAAATAATAACTTCTAGTGAGGATGACTCAAGACCAAAATCAGTGGTTGAATATCAATCAAGGTTGATTTTGATCTCGTCAAGCACTGATTACTACGGTGAACCGTGATGATATATACAAAAGAAAAGGGAATGAGTTCGGCGTCAACCGAGCTCATTCCCTTTTTCGTTACAAACATAATTTAGTAGCGTCGCTAGTGTCGTACATCAGTGAAAGCGCGGTGTATCGTTATCGTCTCTGCCACCTTCAATAACTTTGAAAGGAACAGATTTTGAACGAGGACGATCTTTTTTCGGTTTACTTTGCTTTGTCGTCTTCACGCTGCTACGATAAGCATTCGCTTGTTTCTCATTGCGATTGAAGGACGGAGGACGTTTGATCAAATAGAATACTACGCCAAAAATAACTAATGGAATGATAACCATAAATGGCTGCTCTTTGATCGTTATGCCGATGCCAAATACTAATAAAGCAAATATGATTAGAGAACTGAACCTATGACGGAACTTCATTCAGTGATGCTCCCTTCACTTTATTTTGTAGGTGTAGTTCCTTGAGCAATCTTGTTGTCTAATTCTAGCATACGATTAAATGAAGCAATTGATACTTCAACTTGATCATCTTTTGGTTCTTTTGTAGTTAAAAGTTGTAACCACAGTCCAGGATAACCAAGGAAACGTAATACAGGTATTTCACGAACGGCATTAGTTAGACGAAGTACTTCATAAGAAATACCAAGCACAACTGGCAGCAATGCAAGACGAATCCAAATTCGTTCCCAAATCGTATCCCATGTAAACATTGGCATGGAGTATATGACTACTCCGACAATTACGGTGAAAATAATAAAGCTAGAACCACAACGATAATGTAATCGTGTATATTTCTGTACATTGTCTACAGTAAGTGGAACGCCTGCTTCATAGGCAGTAATAACTTTATGTTCTGCACCATGATATTGGAAAAGACGTTTAATCATTGGTGTTAATGAGAGAAAGTATAAGTAGGCTAGTAATAAAATAATTTTAATAAGTCCTTCTAATACCGTATGTCCGACTTTGCTTTCAAACATATTTTTGAAAAATAATTCCTCTAATGCTGCAGGAACAGCGGTGAAGATCAGTTTACCAAAAATGAAAGAAAGTACACCAATTGCAGCAACGCTCAGTATCATTCCAAGACTGAATTTCCCTTCACTTTTGGCTGCTTTAGCTCGTTCCTTCTCTTTTTCTTCTTCGGTCATTTCATCCATTTGATCTTCTGCAAAAGCATCCGCAGAATAATTTAGATGCTGAGACCCTTTTGCACTCGATTCAACAATACCAACGACTCCGCGTAAAAAAGGAATCTTCTTTAGATTTTGAACCCAACTTGTATACGTTCTAGGGACCTCTAAATATTCTATTTCTTTATTTTTTCGACGAACTGCAGTTACATTTACATGTTTTCCTTGAAACATTACGCCTTCAATGACGGCTTGTCCGCCATAAATACTACGAGATTTATCTGACAAAAAAAAGTCTCCTTCCTATGCTACAATCTATTGTTCTATTGTACTTGATTTTATTCGATATTACCAACGACTTACGAATGGGCGATGAAGGACTGGCAAACGGTAAATCGTCCATGTTTACATTAGCGAACGATTAAGAATAGTTGGAATTATCCATACTAGAACAAGAGAACTTTAGGAGGCTAGTATGATGAACAATATTTTTCGGAATTTCAAGAGAACAGGTGTAACTAAGCCATTGGCATATGCTGTATATATTGGTTTCTTTTCTGGTTTGTTTTGGAGTTGTATACGAATGATTAGTTATTATTGCAATTTCACTAAGGAACCAGTATCGTTTCTCATAAGCAATTGGTTACATGAAGAGCAAATTACAACTGGATTTGGTCAAACGTTAGGAAGTCTTTCATTTATTGCATTTTCAATAGTAGCAAGTGTTGTATATATGTGGCTTTTTCGTAATCGGCAAGGAGCTTGGCCAGGATTATGGTATGGCTTAGGATGGTGGGGCATCCTCTTTGGGCTTGGACCTATCATTGGAATTACACATATTCAAACGGGTGTAGGATTTACATTAGCTATGACTGATTTATGCTTATTTGTAGTATGGGGATTGTTCATCGGTTATTCCATTGCATTCGAATTTACAGATGAAGCTTCACGTGAGCCTGCTCAAACAACATAATTAACTAAGTTAGACTTCTCAACATGCTCGTTTTTGTGGTAAAATATCAAAGGCTCAATGTATGAGCTATTGAGGGCAATTTGGGAGGTGCAACATATGCATCGTATTGACGTGTTAAATGGACCGAATCTGAATATGCTTGGTATTCGTGAACCTGGTGTATATGGAGAACTATCTCTTTCGGCTATTGAGCAAATGATTTCCGAAAAAGCTTCGCAGCTTGGGGTGCAAGTTACTTTCTTCCAAAGTAATCATGAAGGTGCAATGATTGATCGTATTCATGCAGCATATGGGAATTTGGATGGAATTATTATTAACCCAGGGGCATGGACACACTATAGTTATGCTATACGTGATGCGCTAAGTACCGTTTCACTACCAGTTGTAGAAGTTCATATTTCGAATATACATAAGAGAGAAGAATTCAGACATCATTCTGTAGTTGCACCGGTCGCTGTAGGACAAATCGCCGGCTTCGGCCCGCTTGGCTACACGATGGGCTTAGAGGCGCTAGTCGCGCAATTGTCTCAACATAATGGTTGAGCTACTTTAATGAATGTTGAAAGAAGGTAATGACTATGACAAACCCAAGAACATCCGAGCTTCATTCTCTATTAGAGGAGAAGCAATTAGAAGCAATCATCATCGATAGCCCAATTAATCGACGTTATCTTAGTGGATTTACAGGCTCAGCAGGTACATTATTATTGACGACATCGGCGTCATATTTGTTAACGGACTTCCGTTATCGTACTCAAGCAGCAGAGCAGGCAACCGGCTATCAAGTACTTGAGTATACGTCACAACCAATGGTTGAAATTAAAGCTTTGCTACAAAAGCTTGGCCTACACAAAGTTGGATTTGAACAAGAACATATTACATTTGCCCAATACAAGCACTGGGAAAATGAACTAACTGGCATTGAACTCGTTCCAACCTCAGCACTCGTTGAACAAATTCGTATGATAAAAGTGCCAGCGGAGCTTCAAATTATTCAAGAAGCAGCTGATCTTGCTGATCGTACCTTTGCTCATATATTGAATTACATTAAACCAGGCGTTCGGGAGCTGGATATCGCTCTAGAGATAGAGATGTTTATGCGCTCCAATGGTGCAACGAGTTCATCCTTTGATACGATTGTTGCTTCTGGTGAACGTTCAGCATTACCGCATGGTATTGCCAGTGAGCGAATAATCGGTAATAATGAAATTGTTAAATTAGATTTTGGTGCTTACTATAAAGGCTACTGCTCAGATATTACAAGAACAGTTGTTGTTGGTAAGCCAAGTGAAAAACATCTTGAAATATACAACATCGTACTTGAAGCACAATTGGAAGCTTTGGCAAACATTAAGCCCGGAGTTACCGGTGTGCAAGCGGATGCGTTTACTAGAGATGTTATTACAAATTACGGATATGGTGAGCTGTTCGGACATGGTACAGGACATGGCATCGGGATGGAAATTCACGAAGCACCTAGACTATCACGCTTCAGCGATACAATATTAACACCTGGCATGACGGTTACAGTTGAGCCTGGTATTTACATCCCTGGTTTTGGCGGTGTAAGAATCGAGGATGATATTGTAATCACAGATTCAGGCATTGAAATACTGACCAAGTCACCAAAAGAACTAATACTTGTGTAAGGTAGTTCTGAAAGCCCGATTTTTGAACTTTCATAGTAATTAGGTAGTTCAAAAAGCGGACTTTAATTGTAATGAAAAATTATTTCAGGAGGGAATCATTCATGATTTCAGTAAACGATTTTAAAACAGGCTTAACAGTTGAAGTAGAAGGCGATATTTTCACAGTAATAGAATTCCAACACGTTAAACCTGGTAAAGGCGCAGCGTTTGTACGTTCCAAGCTGAGAAATCTTCGTAATGGTAACACAGTTGAAAAAACATTCCGTGCAGGTGAATCAATCGGTCGTGCGATCATTGAAAATCGCGAAGTACAATACTTATACGGCGCTGCTGGAGAGTACTCGTTCATGGATAATGAATCTTATGATCAATTTACGTTAAGTGAAGAACAACTGGAATGGGAATTACATTTCTTGAAAGAAAACATGAACGTTAATATTTCAAGCTATAATGGAGAAATTCTGGGGATTCAACTTCCAAACAGCGTTGAATTGAAAGTTATTGAAACAGAACCAGGCGTTAAAGGTAACACTGCTCAAGGTGCTACCAAAAGTGCTAAGCTTGAAACTGGACATAATGTTCAAGTGCCATTGTTCATTAACGAAGGTGATGTACTTATAGTAGATACTCGTGAAGGTAAGTACGTCTCTCGTGCATAATTAGTAACTACGGCTGCTTGGAATACTTCAAGCAGCTTTTTTTCGTGCTAGTGTATTCATTAGATGCAATGGGTGATATAATATATAACCGTATGCATATGTAAATAAAGGTTTAATTACCATGTCAAGGTTGGGAGTGAGCAGCTTTGTCTTTGATTGTGATGAAGTTTGGTGGTAGTTCCGTGGGAACGCCCGAGAGAATGCAACGTGTTGCACAACGAATTATTGAAAGACAACAAGAGGGTAATGAAATAGTAGTTGTTGTTTCAGCTATGGGTGATACAACAGACGATTTGATTGAACAATCGAAATTGTTAAATGCAAATCCATCGGCAAGAGAGATGGATATGTTACTTACAGTAGGGGAACAAATTTCTGTCGCACTTCTTTCGATGACGATTGAAGCTGCTGGTGGTAAAGCGAAGTCCTTTACGGGATGGCAAGTGGGTATGAAAACTAATTCTGTACATGGTAAGGCGAAAATTGTAGATATCCAGCCTGGACGTTTACAAGAAGCGCTTGAGTCAGGATATGTTGCGATTGTTGCTGGATTCCAAGGTGCTAGTGAAGCAGGCGAAATTACGACACTTGGTCGTGGTGGCTCTGATACAACTGCAGTAGCACTTGCAGCAGCAACTAACGCAGATGTTTGTGAAATATATACAGATGTTGATGGTGTATATACAACAGATCCGCGCGTCGTGAAAAATGCTCGTAAGCTTGATGAGATTTCATATGATGAAATGCTAGAGCTTGCGAATTTGGGTGCAGCAGTATTACATCCTAGAGCGGTGGAATATGCGAAGCATAATAATGTACCGTTAGTCGTTCGTTCAAGCTTTACAAAGAATGAAGGCACAAGCGTGAAGGAGGAAGCGATTATGGAACAAGGCGTAGTTGTTCGCGGTATTGCCTTTGATAAAAACGTAGCGAGAATTACTATTAATGGCGTGGAAGATGTCCCTGGTGTATTAGCAAATGTGTTCGGTGCACTTGCTGATAACGGTATTGATGTTGATATTATTGTGCAAAGTGGAACTCAAAATGGTAAAGCTGATTTTGCCTTTACTCTTGCTGGTAATGATAAAGAGAGAGCAATTTCAGTTATCGAAGGCATTAGAGATGTCGTTCCATATCGTGAGACCCTTTCCGAGGGCAATCTTGTAAAAGTATCTATCGTAGGTGCTGGTATGGTAAGTAACCCTGGTGTTGCAGCGAAAATGTTCTCTACTATTTCTTCACTTGGAGTTAGCATTAATATGGTAAGTACTTCTGAGATTAAAGTGTCATGTGTAATCAGTGCGGAAAAACTCACTGAAGTTGTCGTAGCGTTACACACAGCTTATGGTCTTGACGCAACGGAACAAGTTTTCGTAGGCGGACCTTCTGAAAGAAGATAAGCAGCATCATACAAATAAAAGTTTCCGTATCTACTCGTTATGAAGTCGAGTGAATACGGAAACTTTTTTATTTTGGGGAGAAGCCCTACGGTGTGCCCAAAGCGACGACAACTCCATTAAGATAGACGGGTACAATATCGTACACATCAAGTCTTGCACAATCTTCAATATCCGCTGTCATGTTAAGCTCTTGCAGCCTTGTTCCAGAAATGCCTTGGCTAATGACATGTGAAATGTTGTTTTTATTATGTTCATATAAGGCAAGCAGTGCTTTGCCGAAATCATCAATCTGGACGATTTGATCCGTAGTAGCAGCATTCTCTAATAAATAGGACAATATATACCCCGCACATAATCCATCCTCTAATGTAAACTGATCGTGGCTACCCGCGCATAAAATGACAAGGTCGTTATCACTACGAAGTGCAGCATTCGCACAAGCTTTGGCATTGTTTAGACTGGCAATGTATATATTTGAAGCTCTCTTTGAGCGATGGATGGCTCTAGTTCCATTCGTCGTTGTAAGAATGACTCTGCGATCCTGAAGCTGTGAACTTCGATACTCCATAGGTGAATTCCCATAATGAAATCCTGAAATACGCTTGCAAAATCGTTCCCCTCCAAGTAAGTCATGTTCTCTGTATATTTGCTTAGCATCCATTACCGTTTCTACTGGAATGACACATGTAGCACCAGAAGCTAATGCACTCACAATAGAGCTTGATGATCTGAAAACATCGATAACTATAGCAGTTTTTCCAATAAATTTCCCCTGATGTGCCTCACTTGCATTGGAAATAACTTGTACTCGCATAGACCATCCTTCTTTCTTTCGCTCTACTCATTATGTTGCTATTATATGCAGCAATAATTAGGCAGGTGTCAAACAAAACATAACCTTTATACGGTGGCGCAACCTAGCATTTCGGATACTCTCTAGCAAGCTATTAGAATGAATGAAATAAATAGGGATATTATTGAAAAGACAAGCATAAATATGTATCGTCAAGAGCATTTTGTAGGGAGTGACCATTACGATGCTAGCAGATATTGTTCAGCTACTTCCAATTGAAATAAAAAAGCTGCTGGAGAAACTACCAGCTGACATGAAGAATGGCATTGAAGAAATAAGGATTCGTGAGCACAGACCATTAGAAATTACGCTACAAGGGAGCTTCTATTTTGTAACGGAAGCGGGGCAACACGAGAAGGATTCGAGATTAGCCTATCATCCTACTACGGAGCAATGTCGTAAGCTACTTGAGAAAATTACGAATTTTTCTTTGTATACGATGGAGGAAGAATTACGACGCGGCTATATTACAGTTGCGGGCGGACATCGTATTGGTATTGTTGGTCGAACAATATTGGATGGTGGCTTTGTAAGAGGAATAAGAGATATTGGCGGCTTCAATATCAGAATCGCGCGCGAAGTAATCGGGGCATCGAATCAATTATTACCTAAATTATTTATGCCGATGCGAGGCGGTCTTCAATCCGTACTTATTATTTCTCCCCCACAGCAGGGTAAGACAACTATATTACGTGATATTGCTAGATCATTAAGCTACGGTGATGGCAACAAACGATTACCGATGAAGATTGGTATTGTAGATGAGCGTTCAGAAATTGCAGCTTGTGTGAGAGGAATCCCTACATTTGATGTGGGCCCTAGAACGGATGTAATGGATGCTTGCCCTAAGGCAGAAGGAATGATGATGTTACTCAGGTCAATGTCACCTGAAGTCATTGTCGTTGATGAAATTGGTCGCTTAGAAGATGCCGTATCTATCCGTGAAGCAGCGCACTCAGGAGTGAAGGTTATCGCTACAGCACATGCAAATGATGTGTTAGAAGTACTTGGGCGCCAAGAAATAATGAAATTAATTGATGAGAAAGTATTCGCTAATATTATTGAACTGCGCCGCAGTGATAAAGGGTTTATGCATCGCATTGTGCCGGTGGAGGAAATAAGGGAGGGAGGATAATGATTAAGTTATTGGGTGCTTTGCTCATTCTATTCGCTGGAACAGCCGTTGGTTTTTTGCAAGCTGCAAAATATGTAGATCGTGCGAAAGAGTTACGAATTCTCATCCATGCGCTGCAACGGCTAGAAACAGAAATCAATTATGGACGAACTGCTTTACCAGTAGCATGTCTTGTAACAGCAGAAGCAACCGAGCAACCGATCCGCGAGCTTTTTCAAATGACTGCGAATTTACTACAAGGGGAACAAGAGCTTTCGCTAAAGGAAGCTTGGACTACAGCGGTTGAACAATGCTGGTCTACCACTTCGATGAAAACAAGGGAGAAGGAAGTTTTGCTTAGAATGGGCTCCGTGCTTGGGATGAGTGACTCAGAAGATCAGCAGAAGCATCTCCAGCTTGCGCAATTGCAATTGAAAACTGAAGAGGTAACGGCAAGAGAAGAGCAAGATAAATTCGTGAAGATGTGGAGAAGCTTGGGGGCATTAGGTGCTGTACTAATCGTTATATTGATGGTGTAAGAGGGGTAGATGATAAAAATGGATGTGACAGCAATATTTCAAATTGCGGGGGTCGGCATTATTATTGCGATTATACATTCGGTATTGAAGCAAATGGGGAAAGAGGATATGGCGCATTGGGTGACGGTAATGGGTTTTGTTGTAGGATTGTTCATGGTCATCGATCTACTTGGAGAGCTATTTCAAGAAATTAAGGCGATTTTTCTATTTCAGTAGGTGAATGCTGTGGAAATCATTCAAATAGTAGGGCTTGGCTTAATAGCGACAATACTCGTCTTAGTGCTGAAGGATCAAAAGCCATTATTCGCATTTCTCATCACGTCATTTACAGGTGCTTTCATCTTTCTGCTCGTTATAGGGAAGATCGATGCGGTCATTACTGTAATGAATGAACTGGCAACGAAATCTGGAATTCCCGATGTGTACTTGAAGACGGTACTCAAAATAATAGGGATTGCTTATATAGCAGAATTTGGTGCGCAAATGGTGAGAGATGCAGGACAAGAAAATATTGCTTCGAAAATCGAGTTTGCTGGGAAAGTATTCATACTCGTCCTAGCAATACCTATTATAAATGTCATTATCGAAACATTGCTATCGTTACTTCCTACGGGAAGTTGATAGGAGGAAGACCAGATGAGAGTAGTAAGAAGCCTACTCGGATGGATGATCATGATCACAGTATTTAGCTGCTTCTCGCCAATTGTAGAAGCGAGCAGTACGCCAAATAATGAATATTCCTCCGATATGACATCTACCTGGGTTGAGGAGCAAGTTAATTCACTAGACACGAATACGATTGAACAGTATTGGGAGCAAATGGGCAAGGAATATAGTCAATATTTCCCTAATAAGCAGCTTCCTACTATTAATGAACTTATGTTCTCGGATCAAGGAAATCATTTTGAAATTAGTTCAGTCATTAAAGGACTGCTAGCATACTTTGTTCAAGAAATCATTTATAACGGTAAACTTCTTATCATTATTGTAATGTTAGCAGTATTCAGTATGATGCTAGAAACACTGCAGAACGCATTTGAACGAAATGCAATTAGTAAAGTTGCTTACTCCATCGTATTTATGGTGCTCGTAACGATCGCGATTAATAGTTTCAGTGTAGCAATTGGCTATGCGAGGGAAGCGATTGAAGAGATGATCACGTTTATGCTGGCCATGATCCCTTTATTGCTCACATTGTTAGCTTCGATGGGTGGGGTGGTTACTGTATCGGTTATGCATCCCTTAATCATTTTTATGATTCATATTGTAGGAACTTTAATCTATCTTGTTGTATTTCCATTGCTGTTCTTCTCAGCAGTTTTACATATTGTTAGTGCAATGACAGATCGTTTCAAAGTAACTCAGTTAGCCAATATGTTACGCGGCATTGCAGTTACAGTACTGGGAGTTCTACTAACGGTGTTTCTTGGAGTCATCTCCGTACAAGGAGCGACCAGTTCCATTACAGATGGGGTTGCACTTAGAACTGCGAAGTTTGTAACAGGCAATTTTGTACCCGTTGTAGGAAAGATGTTCTCAGATGCAGCGGATACTATCCTTTCAGCATCGTTGGTAGCGAAAAACGCGATTGGACTAGCAGGTGTAACTGTTCTACTCATAATTTGCGCTTTCCCTGCGATCAAAATAATTGCCCTGGCCATGATTTATCATATTGCAGGAGCGATTATGCAGCCGCTCGGAGATTCGCCGATTGCCGCCTGCCTGCAAACGATTGGTAAGACAATGCTCTATGTATTTGCAGCACTGGCAGCAGTAAGTTTAATGTTTTTCCTAGCTGTCACAATTATTATAACAGCAGGGAACGCTACCGTGATGGTGCGGTGACTGCCATATTCGCAGTCGAGTAAGCTTAGAGGTCATACATCGTAATCACAAGTGATCATTTTGAACTACTCAGGTCTTTGCAGAGAAGTGCTGATTTGTTGGTGTATAGACATCTGTAGCGCCAAAAATGGCGTTACAGAGCGAGAGTAGCACGGTATAGACATCTGTAGCGCCAAAAATGGCGTTACAGACCGAGAGTAGCACGGTATAGACATCTGTAGCGCCAAAAATGGCGTTACAGAGCGAGAATAGTGCGGTATAGACTTCTGTAGCGCCAAAAATGGCGTTACAGAGCGAGAAAAGCACGGTATAGACATCTGTAGCGCGAAAAATGGCGTTACAGAGCGAGAAAAGCACGGTGTATACATCTGTAGCGCGAAAAATGGTGTTACAGACCGAGAGTAGCACGGTATAGACATCTGTAGCGCCAAAAATGGCGTTACAGAGCGAGAGTAGCACGGTATAGACATCTGTAGCAGCAAAATTGGTGTTACAGAGCGAGAAAAGCACGGTATAGACATCTGTAGCGCCAAAAATGGCGTTACAGAGCGAGAATAGTGCGGTATAGACTTCTGTAGCGCCAAAAATGGCGTTACAGAGCGAGAGTAGCACGGTATAGACATCTGTAGCGCCAAAAATGGCGTTACAGAGCGAGAGTAGCACGGTATAGACAACTATGAAGAACAAAGTAGAAAGGAATAATTTGAACTACCGATAAGGAGGTGAGGATAATGTGTTAGCTTGGCTTGCAGACTGGCTACAAAGTATTATTGCAGTAGTTTTGTTGGCCGTTATTGTTGAATTAGTATTACCAAACAACAAGATGCTTCGCTATTCGCGATTAGTCATTGGATTAATATTGCTACTCACGATGCTCAATCCGTTATTGAATCTCTTCCAGAAAGATTTTCACTCACAATTGGCGGCAGGCTACTCCTTATGGGATGAACAGTTTCAAGCGGATAAGTTAAATGTCCCCACGCTCGATGAAATTAACGAGCGCGCCTCACAATTGGCAGCGGATCGCGAGCAAGCATCAGAACAATTGACAATTCGCGGATTAGAAGAAGCGATGAAGCAGCAATTGCTACACCAAAGTGATGCAAAGGTTCAACAGGTTTCGGTTCAATTAGGCTGGAACAAAGGCAGAGGTGCAGAGCAATCTCCATATATAGCTTCGATTACGGTTACGATTAAGCAAGAGCTAGCCGAGGATCAAGTGGAGGATGTTGCTACGCTAGAAGAGATTGTCGTGAACGATGTTCAAGTAAAGGTGGAAACATCTGATATTGAAGGTTCCGAAACTACAGAGCAGCAAGAAGTTGAACAATTACCAGAACTACAGCGTGGGTACTATGCAGTTCAAGATGAGCAAGCTATGCAAATCATATCCATCCTGACAGAAGGCTGGAATGTTAATGGAAATCAAATTTACGTACAAGCCAAAAGTTAGCGGTATATCAAATCGGGAGACATAAGGTGGTGAAATGGTTGAAATTTATTGAAAAGTGGTTTGGTGGCGGCCCGGGTGGAGAAAAACGGGTGAAGGTTATTCAAGGATTAGTTATCGTCGGAGCAATCGGCATATTCCTAATGCTTATTAACTCATTTTTCTCACTCGAAAAAATCGATACGGTTGACCAACAACCACCTACCGTTTCTGCTACAGAGGAAGTTTTCCGTAATGGCGATACCGCTGCTTCATCCTTTGCAACAGTTGAGGGACCATTAGAAGAAAGACTTAAGGAGATCCTTGAGAAAATGGTTGGTGTCGGAAAAGTCAGCGTTATGGTTACGGTTGAATCTACAGAAGAAAAAGTCGTTGAGCGAAATTTGAATACGAGTGAGAGCTCGACAGAAGAAAACGATCGTAACGGCGGAACGAGACATATTACGACAGTAACCTCAGATGGACAGGTCGTATTGTATCAGGCAAGTGGCGGTCAACAGCCTCTCATTACAAAAATTATTAACCCGCGCATTCGTGGAGTATTAATTGTAGCAGAAGGCGCAGAGGATGCAGCTGTACGGAAATTGATTATACAAGCTGTTGAAAAAGGAATGAATGTAGTACCGACAAGAATTTCAGTAGTGCCAAGCAAAAAATAATGATCATATGGAGGGTTTCATAATGAATACAAAAAGACAAACAATTTGGTTGGTTTCAATGCTTAGTTTGATGGTGGTATTATCCGCATACTATTTGTTCACACAAGATATTGGTGGGAAAGATCAAGTGACAGATGCTACTAATTTACAAAATGTAGCTGAAGTGAGTACGCCAGAAGATGGACTTGCGACAGAGGTATCAGGAACGAATGAGGACGGTTCTAGTTACATGATAAGTGAATTGGATCAAGAAGTTTTGCAGCAATTACAAGCAGAAGGCTATTTTGAAGGTGGTGAGTTCAGTGAATTGCTTACAAAGCGGGAGCAGCAATATGAGGCAGAAGAAAATCGTATTATGTCAGTTGTTGCCGATGTAAGTGTAGATGAAGCAACGTCTGTGGCGGCATTAGCTGAGATGGAGCAACTTGAAGATAAAATGGCTAAAGTAGCGGAGCTTGAAAACGATCTTATGGAAACGTATGAAATTGCTGTTATATCGAAAGAATTGAATGATAAATATAAAGTCGTCGTAACAAGTGATGTATTAGAGAAGAAGCAGGCTGCGCAAATTATTGATCAAGTCATTACAGTAATGGAAGTAAGACCAGAACAAGTGTCAGTAAAATTTGTTCCGAATCCATAGGGAACGGTAATCACTTCTGTTGATAACTCCAGTATCAAGTGGGTTAAATATGCTTATAATGGAGTTATCATCAACCCTCATAAAAAAAAATTCGTCTTATCGTCTATTTGTGCTATAATATTAGACGTTATGTGAAAAATGAGGAGTGATTACGTTCATGTTTAAGTTGAGCGAGATTAAAGAAATAATCAAGCTGGTAGATCAAACATCCGTTGAAGAGCTCGAGATCGAAAATGAAGGCATGCGTCTGCATATTCGTAAACCTAGCAAATCTGAAGTGGTTACTGTTCAAACGGCTCCAGTTATGCATACATATACGCAACCAGCTGTTTCACAGCAGTCTACTGTAAGTCAACCTGTCGTACAAGCTGAAGTAGCTCCTGTTCAAGAGGTAGCAGCTTCCGAACAGCATCACAAAATTACATCTCCAATGGTAGGAACATTCTACAGCTCACCAACACCTGATACTGCTGTGTTCGTTAAAGTTGGCGATCGAGTGAATACGAAATCAGTGGTATGTATTCTAGAAGCAATGAAGCTTATGAACGAGCTAGAAGCAGAAGTTAATGGCGAAATCGTTGAAATTTTAGTAACGAATGGCCAATTGGTTGAATTTGGTCAACCATTGTTCCTAGTGAAAGCGGACTAATCGTTTACACTACAAGAATTTAATGGTTGAAAGGGGTTCGTCATTCGTGAAATTTCAAAAAATATTAATTGCGAATCGCGGAGAAATTGCGGTTCGAATCATTCGTGCTTGTCGCGAATTAGGTATTCAAACGGTAGCCGTCTATTCAGAAGCAGATCGTGATTCATTACATGTGAAGCTGGCTGATGAGGCTTACTGCATTGGTCCAATTGCTTCTAAGGACAGCTACTTAAATCTAACAAATATTATGAGTGTTGCAACAATTACGGAATGTGATGCTATCCACCCAGGCTATGGGTTTCTGGCTGAAAACGCTGATTTTGCAGAGATTTGCGAATCATGCAATATTACATTCATCGGTCCTTCTCCTGAGGCAATTAGTAAAATGGGAGATAAAGCAGTTGCCAAGCTTACGATGAAAAGTGCTAACGTGCCAATCATTCCTGGTTCAGATGGTCTTATTGAAGATATGGATGAAGCTATTATGATTGCCCGTGATATCGGATATCCTGTCATTATTAAGGCTACAGCAGGCGGCGGTGGTAAAGGGATTCGAATTGCTGATGATGAAGATAGTTTGATTACACAAATTTCTACTGCACAACAGGAAGCTCAAAAAGCTTTCGGTAATGGCGGAGTATATTTGGAAAAATATTTGACTGGTATGAAGCATGTTGAAGTTCAAATTATGGCTGATAAGCATGGTAATGCGGTTCATCTGTTTGAACGAGATTGTTCTGTACAACGTCGTCGTCAGAAATTAATTGAGGAAGCTCCTTGTAGTACGCTTTCACCTGAACTTCGTACGAAGATGGGGCAAGCAGCCGTTCGTGCAGCACTTGCAGTTAATTATTCTGGAGCAGGAACATTAGAGTTTCTTCTAGGTCCGGACGATCAATTCTATTTCATGGAAATGAATACACGTATTCAAGTTGAACATCCTGTTACAGAGATGATCACGAATACTGATCTTATTAAAGAAATGATCTCAGTAGCTGAAGGTAATCTACTTTCTCTATCTCAAGATGATCTAAGTATAAATGGTTGGTCGATTGAATGTCGGATCAATGCAGAGGACTCTGAACGTAACTTCATGCCATCTGCAGGTCATATTTCATTCTATTTACCACCTGGAGGAAATGGTGTTCGTGTTGATAGTGCAGTATATCCTGGCTACACCATCTCACCACATTATGATTCTATGATTGCAAAACTGATTGTGTGGGCACCAACTCGTAATGAGGCGATTAGTCGTATGAAACGTGCCCTGCAGGAATTTGCAATTGATGGAATAAAGACAACTATTCCGTTCCATTTGAAAGTGCTTGAGCATGAGAAGTTCATTAGTGGCGATTTTGATATTAAGTTCCTTGAGGAATATGATATTAATGGTACTGCTTAAGCCGTCAATACACTATGCAATATAGTTTGTCATAATTCTTACTGAATGTTATAGTATAGAAATAAGTAACGAAGTAAGCAGGACCTTAGGCAGGTATTGATTATTTGGAGGTGTAACCAGCATGAGTATTATTGCTGAATATGAGAAAACAGACATGGGTACAATTCAAATTGCCCCAGAAGTCATTGAAGTAATTGCGGGACTAGCAACGGTTGAAGTTGACGGTATTGCAGGTATGAGTGGTGGCTTAGCTGGTGGTATTGCTGAGCTGCTTGGGAAGAAAAACGTTGCTAAAGGTGTTAAAGTTGAAGTTGGACAAAAAGAAGCAGCAGTTGATGTTTCTGTTATAATTCAATACGGCTATAAAATTCCTGAAGTTGCAAATAATGTTCAAGAAAATATTAAACGCTCCATTGAAGTTATGACCGGACTTTCAGTTGTTGAAGTGAACGTACATGTACATGATGTTCATCTTAAACCTGATGAGAAAGTCGACAATGATGATCAAGCAAAGCGTGTAAACTAGAACAATTAACCCCCTTAGAATTGGGCAGCAGTGCTCGGTAAAGGGGGTTGATTACATTAATCGAGAGGATGAAGAACATTGATCAGAGTAGTAGACAAGCTATTGTTGTTTTTATACAGCATTGTTATTGGAATCATCTCGGTAGTATTCGTATGTGTAGGCTTCGCTTGGATTAACGAAACACTTTCCGCTGATTTCATTGAAACGCTGTATTCCAATACTAATTATCTTATTGCGCTAGCTATTGTCGGTATCGTAATGTTCTTGATTAGTTTGCGATTTTTTGTAGTCTCACTTTCTCGCAGTACACTTTCTTCCCAATCTGTGGATCAGCGTACTGAGTATGGTGACATCCGTATCTCGATTGAAACAATGGAAAACCTTGCACTTAAAGCAGCTATGAAGATACGTGGTGTAAAAGATTTGAAAGCTAGGGTGAATGCTACAGATACGGGTATGGACATTGTGCTTCGTACTGTTGTGGACGGTGAAGTTTCTATTCCACAATTAACAGAGGAAATTCAAATATCTGTGAAAAATTATTTGGAAGAAATTACTGGTATCCCTGTGACTAATGTATCTGTATATATAGCGAACATTATTCAAACGAATACGATTAAAAGTCGCGTAGAATAGAGGTGAGCTATCTATGTGGAAGGATTTTTGGCCTGTATATTGGAAAAGAATAATAGGTGCTAGTGTTGGTCTTTTCTTTGGTATTCTTTATTTGATTGTTGGTTTTTGGGATATGCTATTTGTAGCATTGCTTGTAGCAGTTGGTTACTGGTTTGGAATAGAGAAGGAATATGCTTCGCATCCACTAGCACCACTAGAACGTCTATGGCAAACTTTCTTAAAGCTATTTAAGCCGTACCGTTAGAGCTGTGGTCTGCTCCGTACTTCGGATATTAATATATTCGGGGCAGGGATGAGATCATAGATTAGATGTTGATTTTCAGCAAATTGTTGTGGAGGGCATATGAAACGTAGATTAGCGAGAGAAATGGTAGTAGCAAGTTTATATCAATTAGAGCTTAACGATGTGCAAGTGTTTGAAGCTTTAGAAATGATTATCGAAGAAATTAAAGCAGACGACGAAGTTAGTGTCAAAGTAAGTGATGATGCGACTAATGAATTTGCACGTAAGTTATTGTTAGGTGTGAATGAACATAAAGTAGCGATCGATGATTTGTTAACGACTCATTTAACAGGTTGGCAGGTTGACCGACTTTCAAAAGTTGATTTACAAATTTTACGACTCGCATGTTTTGAAATGGTATTTAGCAAAGATGCCCCACCGAAAGTAGCTGTGAACGAAGCTATCGAGCTTGCAAAGCATTTTGGTACTGAGGAATCAGGTAAATTCGTTAACGGAGTACTTGCAAGACTACTGCAAAACCTAGATTCAGAAAAAGCATAAGCTTGTCGCGAATGATGCGATAAGCTTCTTTCGTTCTATATGTATATGAAAAGTTGGGGATTAAGCTTTCGATGTACTTTTCATTAACGAGAAGTATATTAAGAATGTATATGAAAAGTTGGAGGAGATAATTTATGAGTGCACAAATTATTGATGGAAAACAGATTTCTGCTGATATTCGTGGTGAGATGGTTAATGAAGTTGCTGAATTGAAACAAAAAGGAGTAACTCCTGGCCTAGCAGTAATATTAGTTGGCGAAGATGCTGCTTCTAAAGTATATGTAGGCTCGAAAGAAAAAGCTTGCGTTCAATTAGGGATGTATTCTGAAGTGCATCGTATGGCTGCTGACAGCTCGGAAGAGCAAGTGTTAACGCTTATCGATAAGCTGAATAATCAAGATTCTATTAATGGTATTCTTGTACAGTTACCTCTTCCAAAACATATTAACGAGAAAGCAATTATTGATGCGATTCGTGTAGATAAAGACGTTGATGGCTTCCATCCTGAAAGTGTTGGTAATCTAGTTATTGGTGATGATAGCTTATTGCCATGCACGCCAGCAGGCGTTATTGAATTAATTAAGCGCAGTGGAGTAGATATTGCAGGCAAGCATGCTGTTGTTATTGGGCGCAGTAATATCGTTGGTAAGCCCGTTGCAATGCTGCTGCTTCGTGAAAATGCGACAGTAACGATTTGTCACTCACGTACTGCTAATCTTGAAGAGATTGCGAAGCAAGCGGATATTTTAGTTGTTGCGATTGGACGAGCTAATGCGATTGATAGCAAATTTGTAAAACCAGGTGCGGTCGTTGTTGATGTTGGTATTAATCGACTTGATACTGGTAAATTAGCTGGAGATGCTGACTTTGAAAGCTGTAAAACTGTGGCTGGACATATAACACCAGTGCCAGGCGGCGTAGGCCCTATGACGATTACGATGTTAATGAAAAATACAATAACAGCTGCCAAAAAAGCAAACGGGATGTGAGACATTCATGAGAAATGAGCCTCATATTTATACGATAAAGGAAGTCAATAAATATATTCGGATGGCAATGGATGTAGATCCAGTATTGTCTGATGTATGGCTTAGAGGCGAGGTATCTAACTTTACGCATCATTCAAGTGGTCATATGTATTTCACGTTGAAGGATAAGGACAGTCGTATCAAATGTGTAATGTTTGCTTCTCATAATGCCAAATTGAAATTTATACCGCGAGAAGGGACGAAAGTTCTAGCTCGCGGTACCATTTCAGTATTTGAGCGAGATGGTGCATACCAGTTTTATGCGAATGCGATGCAGCCTGATGGTCTTGGTAGCTTGTATCTTGCATATGAACAATTGAAAGCTCGATTAGAAGAGGAGGGATTGTTTGCACAGACACGCAAACGAACACTTCCTCTTTTTCCTAAGAGCATCGGCATCATTACTTCGCCAACTGGCGCAGCAGTTCGAGACATCATTACTACGATACAACGTCGTTATCCGGTAGCGAATATGTTAATCGCACCTGTACAAGTGCAGGGGGAATTAGCTGCTCCATCGATTGTTAAAGCAATCCAAATGATGAATGAAGCTTCGCAATGCGATGTAATAATTGTCGGACGCGGTGGCGGTTCACTTGAAGAACTATGGGCATTTAACGAAGAAGTGGTTGTAAGAGCGATCGCTACTTCTCGTATACCGATTATTAGTGCAGTTGGGCATGAAACAGACTTCACGATTTCTGATTTTGTTGCTGATGTTCGTGCAGCTACTCCAACGGCTGCTGCAGAACTAGCGGTCCCTCATGTTAAAGAACTGAATGCTATCGTTACAAGACATAATGAAAAGCTTCATTATGCAATGAATACGAAGCTAGAAAGACTGACGGAGAGACTTCGTAGAGCGCAGCAAGCTCCGACATTTATCCAACCCAAAAGATTCTTTCTACAACAAGCAGAAAGAGTAGACTATTTGCAAACGGGACTTAAAGTGAATTTACGAAAACAATTGGATAGTCATAAACTTAAGCTGTCCGCACAAGAAAGCAAGCTAGCTCGACTACATCCAGAACATCGGATTAAGCTATTAGCACGGAATGTAAATGTGTTGAGAAATCAATTAGATGATCAGATGAAGCGTGTTCTTGATGGGAAAAAGATGCAAATTGTTACGAATATGAAGCAATTAGATGCACTAAGTCCACTTAAAGTAATGGCCCGTGGCTATAGCTTGACCTATACAGATAATGAACAACTGTTGAAAAATATAGATCAGGTTAAAGTTGGGAATCATATTGAAGTGAGATTAGCAGATGGAACATTGAATTGTGAAGTTCAGCAAATAAATAGATGATGTTCAAAAAGCGGACTTTGATAACGAAGTTATGCAAGGTGCTTAATCGGCATCGCATCTGAAGTGAATTTTGGTAGTCTAGCATAAGCTTACGAGGTATGTTTCTTGCAGAAACATTGTAGGTACGCATGTACCAAGTACGTACATTTACGTTTCCTCCTACTTAAAATTGACTTCACCTGCTCGATTCTGAAAGCCCGCTTTTTGAACTTGCACTAATAGTTAGTGAAAAAGGACGTTACTGGAATAAGTGAAAAGTCTTGGGAGGGATTCGTAATGAGTAAGAAGCAGGAGCAAAGCTTTGAACAGGCATTAGAGCGCCTTGAAACGATAGTCGCACAACTGGAAAATGGTGATGTGCCACTAGAGCAAGCGATTGAATTATATCAAGAAGGTATGCTGCTTTCTAATCTTTGTAACGGTAAATTAAAGCAAGTGGAAGCAAAAATAGAAATGCTGATTGAAACGGACAATGGTACAGAGACGAAACCATTTCCAACTGCTCAATTAGAAAAAGGAGAGTAGTCTAGTGAAGGACTCAATTACGATACAAGAGCATGTGAATACAATAGCAAAACAAGTTGGTCAGCAACTTCTATTGTCACTTAACGTACTGGAAGGAGCCCCTTCTACTCTTATAGAGGCGATGGAGTATTCACTAACGGCTGGCGGTAAACGTATTCGTCCTTACCTCGTATTGGCATCTGCTTATGCGATTCGCGGCGAAGCCGACATCTATGAAAAAGCATATGGTGCTGCATGCGCAATTGAGTATATACATACCTATTCACTAATTCATGACGATCTACCTGCAATGGATAATGATGATTTTCGTCGTGGTAAGCCAACCAATCATAAAGTTTATGGTGAGGCAATGGCTATTTTAGCTGGTGATGCTTTACTTACGCAAAGCTTTGGTTTTGTGACGGGCATGGCCAAAAAAGGTTATATTAGTGCTGCGGTCGCAATAGATATCATTGATGATCTCGTTAAGTATGCTGGTGCAAAAGGGATGGTTGGTGGACAAGTGGCTGATATTCAAGGAGAACAAGGGATAACCTCGATTACTCAGCTTGAATATATCCATGAACATAAGACAAGTGATCTTATCGTTTGTTCTGTACTTGCAGGTGCAAGAACTGCTGGTGCTAGTGCGTTCCAGATTGAAAAACTAGAATTATACGGTAGAAATATCGGCTTAGCTTTTCAAATTCAAGATGATATTCTTGATGTCGTTGGAGATGTACGAAAACTTGGCAAGCCGGTTCATAGTGATATCGAACAACAAAAAGTGACTTATCCTTATCTATTAGGATTAGACGAAAGTATTGCTCTTGTTCAGAGGCTTACTGAGCAAGCGAAGACAGCGATTATTGAAGCTAACTTAGAGCAACCGCAGCAGTTGCTTGATATCGCCGATTACTTAGTACATAGAGAGTCTTAATAGAGGTAGTTCAAAAAGTAGACTTTGATAACGATGAGATGCTAGTAGCTTAGTCGGCATCGAATATGAAGCGAACTTGGGAAGTCCGGTACTCGTGTACCAATAACGTACACTGGAGTGTCCTCCTTCCTCAAGTAGCGCTCCATCTTCTTGGTTCTGAAAGCCCACTTTTTGAACCTTTATTGGAAGTAGGTAGTTCAAAACATCCACTTGTGAGCTACTATTAGGCAGTATTGGATGAATGTGCTATAATATATGGTAATGAATAAAGGGATTGGGTTCACAATCTTTTTTGAAGGCGAGGAAAGTAATGTGCTTTTAGAACATGTAGATGGCCCCGAGGATTTGAAGCATCTATCTATAGACCAATTAGAACAATTAGCGGAAGAAATTCGTCAGTTTTTAATTAGTCAATTATCTAATACTGGTGGTCATCTCGCTCCAAATCTTGGAGTTGTTGAACTTACTCTAGCGATGCATTATTTATTTGACAGTCCTAACGATAAATTTATTTTTGATGTTGGACATCAGTCATACGTTCATAAAATTATTACTGGTCGTAAAGATCAATTTGATACATTACGGAAATATAAAGGTTTATGCGGGTTTGTAAAACGCAACGAAAGTGAACATGATGTGTGGGAAGCTGGACATAGCAGTACCTCACTATCTGCAGCGATTGGTATGGCAATGGCACGCGACTTTAAAGGTGAAGATAATCGCGTTGTTGCAATGATCGGTGATGGTGCTTTAACGGGTGGTATGGCTCTCGAAGCATTGAATCATATTGGTCATGAGAAGCGTAAATTGATCGTTATTTTGAATGATAATGAAATGTCAATTGCTCCTAATGTTGGTGCGCTTCATCAGTATTTAAGCAAGATTCGTACTGGTCGCCAATATCAGAAAGCTAAGGAAGAGGTTAATCAATTGCTCAATAGGATTCCTGCTATTGGCGGGAAGCTTGCTGAAACGGTAGGAAGATTCAAGGATAGCTTGAAATACCTATTAGTGAGCGGCATTCTTTTTGAACAATTTGGGTTATCTTACCTTGGACCTGTTGATGGGCATGATATGGAAGCATTATTAGAAACATTGAAGCAAGCCGATAACATCAATGGTCCTGTACTAGTACATGTCATTACGACTAAAGGTAAAGGCTATAAGCCTGCTGAAAATGATTCTCATACATGGCATGGTGCATCTCCTTATAAGATTGAATCAGGAAAAATGGTCAAAGCAGTTGGACCACCAATGTATACTAAAATTTTCGGTGATGTATTAATTGAATTAGCTGAAAACGATGATCGTATTGTTGCGGTAACACCAGCAATGCCAGGCGGTTCAGGCTTACTTGATTTTGCAAAACGTTTCCCAACTCGAATGATTGATGTCGGGATTGCCGAGCAGCATGCAGCTACAATGGCAGCAGCACTTGCAATTGAAGGAATGAAGCCTGTATTTGCAGTGTATTCTACGTTCTTGCAGCGTGCCTATGATCAAGTCGTTCATGATATTTGTCGTCAAAATCTTAATGTAATTTTTGCTATTGACCGAGCTGGATTTGTTGGACCGGATGGGGAAACTCATCAAGGTGTGTACGATATTCCTTTCTTACGTCATGTACCAAATATCGTTATTATGATGCCTAAAGATGAGAATGAACTACGTCAAATGATGAAAACAGCTGTTGAATATAATGATGGACCGATTGCTATAAGATATCCGCGTATTAATGTTGAAGGTGTTGAGCTACTGCCGGAACTAACAACGCTTCCGATTGGATCTTGGGAAGTGTTGAAAGAGGGAGAATCTGAATTCGCAATATTGGCGCTTGGTCCAATGATTAAAGTTGCGAAGGAAGCAGCAGAACAGTTGAAACGCGAAGGTATTGATGTTGAGATTATTAATACTCGTTTTGTTAAACCGTTGGATCATGAAATGCTTCAGCGATTAGCCAAACAACATAAAAAACTTATTGTTATTGAAGAAAGTGCTGAACTAGGCGGACTAGGAAGCGCAATTCTTGAACACTATTCACAACAACATATTGATGATATGGTTATTCGTCTGATGGGTATACCTGATCTATTTGTTGAGCATGGAAGTATTGCTGAGCAACGAGATGAGATTGGGTTGAATGCTACAAGTGTTATAAAAGTCGTTCAAGATATGTTGCCAAAGCGTAAGAAAAGTGCTAATTTGCACAATTGATAGGTAGGGATACAATGACAGCAGTTCCAAAGGAACGGATAGATGTATTACTTGTTGAGCTTGGTTACTTTGATAGTCGTGAGAAGGCAAAGAAAGCTTTAATGGCTGGACTTGTCCTTGTCGATGAAGAACCCGTTGATAAAGCTGGTATGAAAGTTGCTCGTTCTTCTGCTATTAAAGTAAAAGGCTCGATACATCCGTATGTTAGTCGAGGCGGTTTGAAATTAGAAAAAGCAATTAAAAGCTTTGAACTAAATATGCAAGATGTAACGATGCTTGATATTGGAGCCTCAACGGGTGGATTTACTGATTGTGCTCTACAGCACGGAGCTTCTTATGTGTATGCAATAGATGTGGGGTATAATCAATTGGACTGGTCACTTCGCCAGCATGAGCAGGTCAATGTAATGGAAAGAACGAATTTTCGTTATCTAACTGTAGATGAATTACAAGGTCCGAAGCCGAATTTTGCGAGCATTGATGTATCATTCATCTCATTGAAACATATTATGCCCACCTTATCTACATTATTCCCAGTTGGCTCTTCAGTAGTTGCACTTATTAAACCACAATTCGAAGCCGGTCGTGACAAAGTCGGTAAATTAGGTGTTGTGCGTGAGCCAAGTGTTCATAAAGAAGTATTAGTAAAAGTGCTTAGTATGGCTAATGAGATCGGCTATTCACTTAAAAACTTGACGTTTTCTCCGATTACAGGCGGTGAAGGAAACATTGAGTTTCTAGCCCAGTGGTTTTGGGAGAATACTCCTAACAGTGAAGAAGTACCTCTTGATCGTATTGAAGAAATCGTACGAGAAGCCAATGAAACATTTAAAGTAAGTTCAAAAAAATAATATACTCCAAGAAGGATGCTAATCGGTAATTATTTATCGTGAGGCATCTTTTCTCTTTACAGGTAGTTAGTCATTAAGATAAACTGTAAATAGAAACAAACGTTCTATTTCATGAAGTTTGGTGAAGGTTAGGAGGAGTTTTAGTTGGCGCCATACGGTGAATGGTTTATTATGATTGTTGCTTCAATTGTATTATTACTCATTGCTTATCGTTGGTTTTATCGGTGGCTACATACTCCTCAAACAATGTCTAGAATTAAGCTAGGCAAAGGTGGTACGATCAAAGAAGATGATCCAAATGTTGTATTTCTAAGGAAAAAAGGATATATCGTCATATCTGGACGGCATACGATCCCGATCGCGATTGAGTTAGACGATGTTGTATTGGATAAGGCATCCAATGTATATGTAGACTACGTTGTCGAGAGAAAAAGTCATATGTATCTTGTAAAGTATGAGCGGGAGCGGCATCCGATGGAGTGGACAAATAATGAAATACGTGATCGATTATTGATGTATTCGTTATTAGTTCCTAACATGTCGGGAATAATATATATTAACTATCGAGAAGGAACGCTAAGGAAAATCGCGTTTCATTTCATTGAATAATACGGAATAGGGGTCTTAATTGTGAAAGGTATAAGACAGTTTAGAATAAAAGAAATTATTACAGATCGAGATGTAGAGACACAGGAAGAATTAGTAGAGGCATTACGCCAAAGTGGCATGCAGGTTACGCAAGCGACAGTTTCTAGAGATATTAAAGAGCTAATGCTTATCAAAATTCTTTCGTCATCTGGAAGCTACAAATATGCAATGCCCGGCGAAAGTCAAAAGCCCAATCCCATTCATAAGCTGCGCAGAGCATTACAGGACCATTTTACACATATTGATTTTGCGGATAATCTTGTCGTAATGAAATGTTTACCTGGTACTGCAAATACGATTGCTGCATTAATTGATGCATTAGATAATTCCGATATTATGGGCACCATTTCTGGTGATGATACCATTCTTATTATTTGTAGATCAAGTACGCAAAGTCAGATTGTAGTTGAGCGCTTTATAGAAATGCTGAATTAATATATTCAATGTAAAGTTATATCTTATGCTTACGAAGTTACTTTTTATTTACAAAAAAGCTTATTTATTATTTAATAAAAAGTTTTAGGAGGCGTATGTTCATGCTACATGAACTTTCTATTCGCAACTTAGCGGTTATTGAAGAGGCAAGAGTACAGTTTCATAATGGCTTTCATGTTTTAACAGGTGAAACAGGAGCAGGTAAATCGATATTGATTGATGCATTAAGCTTAGTTGTTGGTGGTCGTGGCTCTGCCGATATGGTGCGGTATGGCTGCGATAAATCAGAGGTTGAAGCGATGTTTGATTTATCATTCGAACATCCTGTTTGGTCAAAATTAGCAGCTCTAGGTATTCAACATGATGCCAATGAAATGCTAATTGTTCGTCGTGAGCTAAGTTCAACTGGTAAAAGTAGTAGTCGCGTTAACGGTCAACTGGTGACAATTACGATGCTGCGAGAAATTGGTGAAAGCCTTGTTAATATTCATGGTCAGCATGAACATCAATCACTTCTCAAAAACGAGCAGCATCTGGAATGGCTAGATATGTATGGCGGTGCAAGTTTGCTGAATAATAAAAAGGCTTATGCACAACAATATGAACAATTATTACTTATTCGCTCACAATTACATGAATTAGAAAATACTTCTCGGCACAATGTTCAGATGCATGATTTGTATTTGTTCCAAATTGAAGAGATCAGTGCAGCCAAATTAAAACCAGGTGAAGATGAAGAGCTATTAGAGCAACGAAAGATGCTAATGTATGCTGAAAAACGTACTTCATCTGTAAAAGAAGCATATGGTCATCTGAATGATGGACAAGGGCTAGAAGCGTTAAGTCGAGCAATTAATCGCTTAACTGATATTGTTAGTTATGATGAATCTGCACTAGCTCCGATGCTAGAACAGCTGCAAACTGCCTATTATGGTGCGGAGGATGTGATGTACCAGCTTCGGAGTTATCGTGATGGAATTGAAACAGATCCAGAGCAGCTTACTAATGTGGAGGATCGACTTGATCTCATTCGTACATTGAAGCGTAAATATGGTGAGAGCATCGAAGAAATTATTGCTTATTTAGCAAAAATTACTGATGAACGTGATAAGATGGAAAATCGTGATGAACGATTACAGCAATTGAAGGATCAAGAAGAAGCGGAGTATAAGCAAGCTTATGTTTTGGCAGAGCAGCTATCTATTTTGCGTAAGGAAGCCGCAATTAAGCTTTCTAATGAAATTAAAGATCAGCTTACTGGATTACAAATGGGTGCAGCCAAATTCGAGGTTGAAATTAACCATGCTCTGCAGGATGCTGAAGAACGTATACGCTTAAGTGCTACTGGACTTGATCATGCCGTGTTTATGATGAGCACGAACCCAGGAGAGCCGTTGAAGCCGTTACATAAGGTAGCATCAGGAGGGGAAATGTCGCGTATTATGTTGGCATTGAAATCTATATTTGCGCAAATAGATCAAATTCCTGTACTTATATTTGATGAGGTGGATACGGGTGTAAGTGGACGTGCCGCACAAGCGATTGCTGAAAAATTATCGTCACTTGCAGAGAATTGTCAAGTTTTCTCGATTAGTCATTTACCGCAGGTTGCTTGTATGGCCGACCATCATTATGAAATACGTAAGCAATTTGTTGGTGAGCGAACATATACTTCGGTTACGCAGCTGATTGGCGATGAACGGATTAATGAATTGGCTCGTATGCTAGGTGGCGTAGAAATAACAGAAAAAACGAAACATCATGCTCAAGAAATGTTAGATTTGGCTCTAGGCTTGAAAGGTGCGTAATGAAAGGAAATTTGGGAATGTTTTTGTGGTCATAAATCTTGTCGCTCGGGGTAACTTATAGGTACGCCATTGGCGATCTACCTATCGTCATGAGATGGAATGACAGGAGCGTGAAAAGATTGGACCCAAAGCAACCTAGACGTATTTTTGGACTAATTCTTGTAATTATGGTTGGTTTAGTCGGGATTTCTACACCGATGCAACAGATTGTAGCTTTCCCCGATGAACTCAGGCTATTTACTGGGCAATTAAAAAACGTACAGTATAGTGCACCTGTGCACGCTCAGCTTACGGTCGATCCAGAAATACTGCAAGTGAATGGTTCAACAGAATCTTCATTATCTGTGAGTTTGAAAGAACCGTTATCATTACACTCTTATCAAATTGGCCAAACTCAGATGAAAGTGAAATTATTTGGTAAAATCCCATTCAAAACAGTCAAAGTAGATGTTGTCCCTGATCTTAAAGTTGTACCTGGTGGGCAGACGATCGGTGTGAAAGTGAATTCAGCTGGTGTATTGGTCGTTGGTCATCATCAAGTTTCTGATGAGACTAATGAAAAACAATCTCCTGGTGAAGTGGCAGGTCTTCGATTAGGTGATCTTATCGTTGCCATTAACAAAGATAAAGTAAGTAATGTAAAGCAGTTAGGCGAGTTATGTGAAAAGTATAGCTCTAACAAAAAGCCATTAAACATTACATTTATTCGTAATGGAAAATCGATGCAAACGAAGCTTAAACCAATTTATGATATGGGTGATCAAGCTTGGAGAATAGGACTTTATATTCGTGATTCTGCTGCTGGTGTAGGAACACTAACTTTCTACGCACCGGATCAAGGTGTTTATGGGGCATTAGGACATGTTATTACAGATATGGATACAGGAACTCCGATCACAGTTGGCGATGGAGAAATATTGCAATCAAGTGTAACATCGATTAATAAAAGTCAAAATGGTGATCCAGGTGAAAAACGTGCGATCTTTGTGAAAGAGAAAAGAATTTTAGGTAGTATTGAACGTAATACTCCATTTGGAATTTTTGGTAAGATGAATGAGATGCCTACGCATAGCTTTAATAGTGCTGCCATTCCGGTTGCCTTTGCAGAGGATGTAAAGGAAGGACCTGCACAAATATTGACCGTGTTGAATGGACAAAAGGTTGAGCGATTTGATATTGAAGTTGTTCATGTTGCTAAGCAGTCAGCACCTGCAACAAAGGGTATGGTGCTTAAGATTACCGATGAACGCTTAATTAGTAAAACAGGTGGAATCGTGCAAGGGATGTCTGGTAGTCCTATTATTCAAGATGGGAAATTAATTGGAGCAGTTACACATGTATTTGTTAATGATCCTACTTCAGGATATGGTTGTTTCATTGAATGGATGCTCCAGGACGCAGGAGTATTATTACATTCTGAAACTGAGCAAGCACAAAATATTGCTTCATAACGATAAAAAGGTCACCATTACATTGAAACATGTAAGGTGGCCTTCTCTTTAATGAGAGTAGCTAATCTTGGTAGCTCATGTCGAAAATTTTCGAAGTATGTAGTCAAATATTTATTATATCGAAATACTGAAAAAAAATAAAGAAAAATGATTTTCGACAGAAGGAAATCATATTCATATGTCGAAACTGTAGTTAAGACAGAAAAAATTGACTCGACATTCATATAATTTATAGGGAGGCTTACATCTTGCAAAAGATTGACGTTTTATTGGCAGATGACAACCGAGAATTTACTAACTTGTTATCGGAATTTATTTCTGAACAAAGTGATATGAATGTGTGTGGAGTAGCATTTAATGGAGATGAAGTATTAAGACATTTGGAGAGTGCTAGAAAGTTACCAGATGTATTAATTCTCGATATTATTATGCCTCATTTGGACGGATTAGGAGTACTTGAGAAGATCAGAGAAATGGATCTTAATCCTATGCCCAAAATAATTATGTTGACGGCATTCGGTCAAGAAAATATCACGCAAAAAGCTGTACAATTAGGGGCATCATATTACATACTGAAACCGTTCGATATGGATATGCTTTCTAATCGCATTAGACAATTGGTTGGTGTTCCATCTAGTTCTATGAGTTCTTCAACCTTCAATTCAAGTATGTTTATGAGTAGATCGAACGTAGTTCCGATGGGTAAAGGCAAAAATCTTGATGCTAATATTACAAGTATTATCCATGAAATCGGCGTTCCAGCACATATTAAAGGCTATCAATACCTACGTGAAGCAATTACTATGGTATATAACAATATTGAAATTCTTGGTTCTATTACAAAAACGTTATATCCAGCAATCGCCGAAAAATTCAAAACGACACCATCCCGTGTTGAAAGAGCAATAAGACACGCGATCGAAGTCGCTTGGACTCGTGGCAACATCGACAGCATTAGCCACCTATTCGGCTACACCGTGAATATTAGCAAATCTAAGCCAACCAATAGCGAATTTATCGCAATGGTGGCAGATAAGCTTAGGATTGAGCATAAGGTGTCTTGAAAGGATGAGGAGTAGGGGTTAGGGTATGTTGGGAATTGTTTACATCCAATATATGAAAACCAATAAACTTCTTTTGAATCCTATAAACTTTTTCCATCTCACCCAATAAACCTTTATGGTTTATTGGGTTTTGTATTTGTGGGAAAGAGAAGGAGGATTCACATGAAGTTATCGAAATTGGATTTTTATTTAGAAGATTTTCTAGCCTATTGTCAAAACAAGAATTTATCACGAAAGACGATTAGTTCATATGAACAATCATTGAAATTATTTGTTGCTTATTTAAAGAATCTGCATGATGTGGATAAGGTGAAGGGAGTTCTTGCAGGACATATTAGGCAGTATATTGCTTATGTACAAGAGCGAGGGAAGTATACGGTAGTGAATCGAGAATCATCGAAAGTAGTTAACTTTCCCGAAAACAGAACGGATTATAATAAAGAAGTTTCATCAATCACAATAAATAACTATATTCGTAACATTAAGGTTTTCTTTAATTGGTTAAAACAAGAAGGGGAACTAAACAAAAACCCAGTGGAGAATATTAGACAAATAAAAACAGTAAGACGACAGAAAAAAGGAATTAGCCAAGAAGAATTTAATAGATTGATTGAGAAGTTTGATTATACAAAATTTCATGGATATCGCAATAAAATAATTGTGTTAATATTGCAAGATACGGGCATGAGAATAGGTGAATGTTTAGAACTAACGGTAGATGCAATAGACTTTAAGTCTAAAATGATTCTATTGACAAAAACGAAAGGGAATAAAGAACGTTACGTCTATTTTTCGAGTGTTATGCAAAGGGAACTAAAACAATATCTGAAATTTAAAGATAGATATACAGAAAGTGAATTGCTATTCCCAACTACAAAAGGAACTCCTTTAAGTATTCAATCATTTGAGAAGCAATTAAGAGATACTAGCAAGATGGCTGGGATAGATGTACACCCTCACATGATTAGAAATAACTTTGCTAGGCATTATTTGTTGAATGGCGGGGATTTTTATACCTTATCACGCATTCTTGGTCATAGTTCTGTAACAGTGACTGAGCAAGCGTATATGGATTTAACCCGTGAGGAGATTGCGAAAAAGTATCAAAATCACAGCCCACTTAGTAAGTGGAAGCTACAAAATTAGTATTATATTTTTTGTGCAATAAAATGGGGTGCCTTCAATAGTCACTGAGACCTCGATAGAGAGGGTTGTAACTATATTTTGTGCATATGTGATTTCTTTCTTGGAAGCATGTAGATAGGCTAAAAAATGGAAATGAGAGCCTATCAATCGTTTTGTAAGCAACATTGGGGCAGTGTGAAGGAGTGTGTGTTTACACACAACTAACGGAAAACTCGTTCATGTTAGTTTTTAAGTATTTAAGAGAAAAAATGAACTTTACTGATGTTAGAGTATCACCGCATACATTCAGACATACATTTTGTCATAGGCTTGCTATGTCAGGAATGAGCGTATTTGCTATTCAAAAAGCTTATAAGGCATCAAAATGCAAAGGTTTCAATGCGCTGCGTGAGCAGAATGATAAGTATAATCCGTTGAATAATTTGGATATATAGTTCATTGTCTTAATGTGAGTTATTTCGGTGGCTTCATAGTACTATAACGAGTTATGGGAGAACGGAGTGTTTGTTCTTCCTTTTTATTATGGTTGTTGTTAATATAAGAGTTATTGGATATTTTTATGTTATTTTAATAAGTACTGAAATTTAATATTAGTATTTCGTAAATAATATGTTAGGCGAAACCTGTAAAATAAAGAAAACACGCTATAAGAAGGAGAACAATAATGAAAAGAAAGAAAATAAATATTGGATATATTTTATTTATATTGGAAGGCATGCCTTTATTAATTTATCCTTTTATCATATTAGCTAACATAATGAGTTTGGCTGCTGAAAGTTCAGGGAAAGAAAACTTTCTATTAGAATTTGTTGTGATGGCTTTTATATTTTTAACTACTACGTATCCAGTCACATATTTCGTATGCTTAATACTTTATAAAAGTGAAAATAAAATTTGGAAGTCTCTTGTACCATTAGTTCATATAATGTTGTGCTTTCTATTTATTTACTTATGGATGGTTATCGGGGAATGATTTTTAATAATAGGATTAAGAGTCGAAGAAGCCACAGGCATCGCCTAACACAGTATTCACGTTGTGGCTCCGCCTTGGTCACAGGGAGGTTTTGACAGAGTAGTAGATTGATATGACAACTTCCTGCGGAAGTTCGTGTATACCTGAACGTTGTCTGAAAGATACGCAAACAAAATAGGAGGTAATTCTATGGAAAAAATTATATCAAAGATTTTTCTGGTGCCAGTATTATTTTTCTTTATGTATCTCTTCTTATTTACACTAGGAATACAATTAATTGGGAAATTTGAAACTAGGGAAAATGCATTGTGGATATTGGCAGGATCAATTTTTCTAGCAAATGTTTTATCTTTTTTTATTACACTAATAATATATAAATTATTTCAGAGATTTTCTAATGTAATCACTTTTAGAAGATGGTATCACTATTCACATTTGATATATATATACATTTCTGCTGTAATTACTGCAATTGTTTCTATAGAACCGATCTTATTAAACAAAGGAGTGATTTTAACGCCCCTTGATGATAACTCTAAAATAATAATGCTTATTTTCGTAGTGATAATAGCTAATTATACGCTTTTTAACAGTCTTGTATTTAATCATGATTTCAAAAGAGATATTGGTGGGAAATAACAATGGGGGCATATCCTTCGGATAACACAGTATGAAAATTGGATTTTTATTTAGAAGATTTTCTAGCCTATTGTCAAAACAAGAATTTATCAAGAAAGACGATTAGTTCATACGAACAATCATTGAAACTATTAGTTGCATTATCTCAATAGATAATTGGATTATGTTCGATGTAAATATATTTAACATGCAAGAACTACTTAGTACACTCGTACTAAATAAAATCTGAGTTTTATTGAGAAACGAAGAAGAGGAAATAATGAGTTTACGCTGTCAACTGGCGTAGAGTGTGCCTTTGGTAGTAACAACTGTATGCTCTAGTCGATTTTTATGAACAACGCATAACTGCATGGTTAACATCTTTCTTATTTATTAAAACATTTTTATCATTATCAACCTGATGCATAATTTCTTCGCTAGTTAAGCAATTGAACAGAGATTCCCTCAATGCATCATTCATATTTTGGTGGTGTGCAAATACAACAAATTCATCCTGTTCGGTGTTTTGCTGGTTACATGAAGTAACTAAACTTAGTAATATTATACAACCAAAAATTAACCTAAATGTTTTCAAATTTCTCTCCTCCTGAATCTGATAGACTAAGAAAAGCTTTATTTATTCAAGTGTTTCTACATTTTCATGAGAGTGTGGAATTTAACAAAGCTACGTGGATTGTATACCTATGATAATAGTTCCACCCAGCAACGTCATACTAATTATAGCTGATACGTTTCGGCTTGAAACGCCATAATGCATTGTATTCGTTATCTATTAGCCATTAATAATCGACTTAAAAAATGGAGACAACGATGTTAGTGAATGCCTGTAAATATAAGAGGTAATTCTGTATGCACGAGAAATACTGATAGCGAACCGATACAACTGCGAAAAGGATAAAAAGTATGAAATGACTAATACAACACTTGATGTAGATGAAAAAACGTCCTCTAGGGACGTTCAATTTGATTTCTGCTTGTACTCTAATAAGCTATTACGAAGGTTGAAAGATCAGGATTGGTTAGTCTACGGTGGTGATTCAGTTAAACGGAGGATTAGGAAAAAGGCTAAGGAGCAATCAGTTAATCTGTTTGATCTCTTTGTCGCTCATGGCGCAGAAAAGGATATTATATGGAAAGTAAAGACACTCACTGCATAAAGGGGTGGGTGTCTTTGCTTTTAACTCATATTATTGAACTATAGTTCCCCGATAGCGTAAACCTTTAACTGTGATACTATTGTTTTTAGTTCAATTAAGTCATCTATAACTATATCAGCCTGAGAAAGTTCATCTTCTTGTGCAAAATCAAAATTACATCCTATTGCAACTAACCCATTATCTTTAGCCGCATTTATATCTGAAAGGCGATCTCCTACTACTGCTCCATGGGTAATACCATACTTTTTTACAATAGTCTTAACTAAATCTGATTTATTCAACGATTCAATCTGCTGAATACTAAATGTTTCAGTAATACAATTATCCAAATTATAGTGATTAACAATCGTTGTTAAATATTCCGTTAAGCCATTACTTGCTATATAAATTGAACAATTACTCTCAGTTAAATAACTGAAAACTTCCTTTACGTTAGGATATAAAGCACCTTTTCCACTTCTGATATTTTCAATTAATCTTTCCAGAAAATAAGCATCAGTTCGTTCTCTTACTTCAATGGAATGATTGGGTAACAAAGCTTCCCATACTTTTGGCAAAGGTACGCCCATTATTTCACGGTATTTATCAATAGGAGTTTCTCTATCCCATTCATTTAGTGACCTCAAATGATTAAAAGCATCTTCGAGTGATATTTCTAAAATCTTATCTGTTTGAAAAAGTGTTCCATCCATATCAAAGATGAGTGATTGAACCATAGACTTCCTCCTTTTCTAGTCCCCAACAACAAAATATGGTTTCCTTATATTACCGATATAAACTAAATATGTACAAATATATTGTTACAGAAACTTGTCCGTTAGCTTATTGAACTTTGATAGAGTCAAGTGATTACATTACGACAATAACAGACCCACCCAGCTACCCATGTTATTAATCACGATAGCGATAACAAAATAAAGGTAAATAACCGTATATTAACTATATTCTAACGGTGAGTGAATCGTAAATCAATCAATTTTCCTGGAATTGAAAAAGCTAATGCACACAACGGTTTTTTAGGCACAATAAAATTTTGCCGATAGCACCACGATAGGATTGTCGTTAGACTTACAACTTAATATTTGCGTAGAATTATTTATCATCATTTTAAGGGAGGAAAGGTGTATGTTAACCAAGTATATTGATGAAGGACTTCGAGGTAAGTCAGCAACAACAATTAAGACCTACCATCATGCATTACTACAGTTTGAAAAATGGTTAGATGGTGCAGGAACAGACATTGCTAATTATGCAAGGTCTGATGTTCAACAATATATAGACTATTTAACTGCTAAAAAGAAATCAGCAGCCACAATCAATAAGATATGGAATGCTATAAAGTCATTTTCTAAGTGGGCTGGGAAACACGATACTATTGAAGATATTGCAGTTGTCAAAGTAACCGATATAAAGAAACAAGCACCTAAAGCAATGGATAAGCTTGAACGTAACAAGTTGATAAGAGACATAGATCGTACTGGAAATAAAAGAGATTTTGCAATTCTCATGACGTTGCTTATGACTAGTATCAGAGTGTCAGAATTAGTCGCTTTAGACCGATCAGACGTTGATGTAAGCGAGCGTAAAGGCTCGTTGGTTGTTAGGTTGGGTAAGGGAAACAAAGAGCGAAAACTACCACTGAACGTTGAGGCTAGAAGAGCAATTGAAAAGTATTTAGAAGAACGAACAGATAGCCATCCAGCTTTATTTTTGAGTAATAGACAAGAACGAATTAGCATTAGAAGCGTACAACATCTAATGCAGAAGAATGGACATAACGCCCATCAGACACGACATAGCTTCATTACTGGTCTTGTACGTGCAGGAGAAGATATTAGTGTAATTCAAAGTATTAGTGGACATATGAGTGGCTTTTTGTATGGGGACACACTGAGGGATAGTTTAATTCAAAATTATGCTTTTAATAAGTTGAGAAACCCATAGCATATCCTGTCAGCTACCCATGAGTTGAATTTGAAGCGAAATGACAAAGACGTTTGTTCCAGTATATGGTACTATTACTTTGTTGAAAGAATGATTTTATATAAATTGGGAAGTGATGATTGTTGGATATAACAAATGAAAGTATCAATGATATTTTTTATGATGACGGCAGTCTAAGAGATATATATGTATTAAATTGCGATTTGCACGACTGGCAATCCTTCTTGGATTTGGTGACTAAATCAAAATGGCATATTGAAATGTTTAAAGATGGTAATCAAATTGATTTTTCATATCTTGAAGCACAAGAACTCTTTGAAAATAAGAAGAAATTTAGTATCTACATCTCAGTTGAATTTAAAGGAGTTACAATTAACAGTCATTTCTTTTATGAGAAAGAACTTCAATTTGATATATCTCCTAGACAGATAAAAAAGCTTGAAAAAGCTAAAGAAGTTTTTGAATATATGAATATTATTGCCAGACTGCTCAAAAAACAAGTTATTCTTACTCCTGAAAACAGTCCTGATGCCCCTTTAGTAACTATTGACCCAGATGGACAACACAATAACTCAATTCAATGATAGCACGATATTATATATAGAGGTGAAAACGATTGGATACAGAAACCCTAAGTGATTTCATTGTAAAACATAGTGTGTTTCAACGAACAATAGATGGGTTTTGGATTTACATAAAAAATTTGAAGTTAGAAGACCCAGAAGATTTTGAAACTACTTGGAAAGATGCTGACTTTGGTTTATTAAAAATTGTACTTAAAAAAGTATCTCTAACAATTAACTATCGTTTTGATGCTCCGATTGAGTATGTTCAGGCTTATGCCAGTGTCATTAGAGATGGTGAAGAAATTGCAATTTATCATTCTTTATTTAATCTTGATGGAACAGACAATGACGATGTATTGAGTTTCACTGTCTTTGAATGAAAGAGCAATTTTTATGGAAAGGAAAAACACAATGGATACAAAGGCGAGTAAGGCAATCTTGATTAAGGTTAGTTATTTGGTAAATCTAAATGAAGATGAAACTGATTTACTCGATAATGTTACTAGTGAAATTTCGCATGACCAAAAAATAGTGATTAATAGTGAAGTAAAGAACATTGAATGGGTAGAAACTTCTTCATTAGAACTTACCCCGAACGAAATGAATTGTGCAATGGTGCAACTGTCGATGGACGACTGTTATGTGATGAGTGTTTACCTGAAAATCATAGATGGGCTTTCTAATAAAACATGGATTCCTTGGGGAAAGAAGAGTGAAACCAGTTTATACAAATTTAAGTTTTGCTGACTGTATGGGTAACCAATTGAAATCAGAAGTAGAAAGGCAATTATCAAAGGACTTAAAGTGTTATGGAATAATCCAAGATGAATATAAGTTTGATTGGTCTGATTGTTGTATAGAAGGGCATAGAACCAAATATTTAGATGGTGCAGTTGAGAATTTCTCTAGTATTATGGTATTTAATGCTAATGATGAATTAGTTGCCGATGGATGGATGGAGTTTATACACGAAGATGATGTATTTATTGCATATTGGAAGTTTCTTGATAAATATCAAGACGGTCAAGAAATAACACCTAAAGGACTAGGGTTATCACCAAGGGGTTCAAATATTTTCACAAAAAGAGCAATATTAAATGTAGGCTTTATGCTCGAACAATCTAAGGTAGCATTGGAAGTCCGTAATCAAGCATTAAACATCATTCTCAACGCTACAGACGAACAAAAGGTATACGACATTATCCAAGAGAAAGAGTTATACATGAATATCATGTTCGCTCAAACTGAGGTTGAACGTGCAACATTACTAATCTATTCATTTGCTAGGAACAACGAACAGGCTCATAGTATCATTACAAGCCGATTGGAAGCCTTATTGTTCATCGTAGACCTAGATGAAATGGTAGAGTGTTCGGATTATCTGATGCGTTCATTCGGAGTTATACAGCGTGATGTGAACAAGATTAACAAACTTAAGAAGCGTAAGAACCCCCTTAGCAGATTTGAAGCGTGTAGCAAAGATCAACAGGTTCAACTTTGAATTAGCTTATAGCGACAATCATAGCAAGCTCATAGAAGCGTTTGCCATGCCTGTGTTTAGTGAGAATAAAGTAGAGGAAGATTAACAGAGGTTGTCTAATCGTTAATACTGGGCTATCTGTGGGCTTGTAATGGTGTAACAAAGGACTTGCATATATGGAAATCAAAACATATACGCAAGTCCTGTTTTGATTGAACTAAGCACCATGATAGTTGAATATCAAATTAAGAACATTCAATTTGATAATAAAATAGATGAATATAGCAGAGAACACTAAACTACATAATGTCATGATATATTCTCTAGATTCTTTTTGATATTTCCATTCCATAAATGCACGGTATAAATTTAAAACAAATATAAACATAATCAATATAATAGGAGATTCAAAGTACGGAGACGAGTATACTAACTGAATAAATAAGCTAATAATAAATAGGACTAGCAATATTCTTTCAACTATTTTTTGACTTTTGTTTACTGGTTTGTATATAAAACTTTTTCGTTTTTCTACATTGAGGACTCTTCGTAACATCTTCTCACCAAAAAAAGGAAGAAGGAAGGCAAGAAGAAGTACAATGAAAAATTTTAATAATAACATGTATCTATATCTCCCTTTCGCTTCAACTTTACCTGCTCCGTTTGTTTAATGACTAAATAATCTGATGGTTAAGTCTAGTTTACCATATTTACAAATATTAGGTTGTATGAATAAGTATACTTTTTGACACTGTTGTTAAATAGAAGCGGGCTGTGAAGATTTCTTACGATGCCAGCTAAAGCTTTTGGCGAGGCTCAATACTCATTAGAAGTCCCCTGAAGGTGGTTTACCACTGCTTTGTGCTTAGCACTTTCAGAAAAAGCGTAACCACTTCCACCTATGAATGACTATGTGTTGTTTTTTAGTGATGGTATTGAAAATATTGTAAATATATAGATGGTATGATAAAATGAAAATATGTTTAATTGATTAAAGTTACTTAAATCAAATGGTGGAGCGAAGCAAAATGAACAATAATAAGATCAAAGTTGGAGTCTCTAATAAGGAAGGTCAGTTAGGCTTTGTATTTACAAGAGGTGGTCTTCGAGAGGGTTCAGGAAGAAAGAGTATAGGTGTGACTAAGAAAGTATCGTTAACCCTGACGGAGGAAATTTGGAGTAATATCGAAAAAAATTGTACAGACAATAAGCTATCTCGCTCCGAAGTTATGCGTAACATTCTTGAGTCCTTTTATTCAAATTAATCTAATTCGAGGTTAGGTGAGGTCTTTGCTAGTTGAGATAACGAAAGATTCTCTAATGAATGCTGTGCAACACGTAATAAAGGCTGTAGCAGTGAACAGCCCGATACCTATACTTGCAGGAATATATATTCAAGCACGTGCAGATGGCATTATTTTTACTGCAAGTAATACAAGTATGACAATACAGTCTATGATTCCTCAAGACGGTGTTTCTGTGATTATTCAAAGAACAGGGGCTGTAGTTATACCATCACGCTATTTTTACGACGTTATTCGTAAACTTAATGATGGAATGATTGTACTTGAAATTAAAGGGCAATTAATTCTTACAGTCATGTCAGGTCATTCTCAAATACGTTTATGCGGAATGGATTCGAAAGAGTTTCCGTCTATTAACAATCGAGAGCAACATCCACCTAATAAACTTCGAATTAACAATGCTTTGTTTAGGTCGGCTATTAAACAGGTAGCGACAGTGGCATCTACGTCCGAGACTAGACCAGTATTAACGGGAGTCTCCCTTAATTGTAATAATGATTTCCTAACCCTTATTGCTACTGACGGAGTTCGCCTTGCTTCTCGAACTTTACATATAGAAAATAATACAAACGAGAGTTTTAATGCTATTATTCCTGCAAGAAATATTTATGAAGTATCAAAAATGTTGAGCAATGAAGATGAAACAACTGAAATTGAAGTGAGCAATAATCGGATAAGATTTATAGCAAATGGACTGAAAGTCGAAACTGCTCTAATTGAAGGAACTTTTCCATCTATAAAGAATGTGATCCCACAATCTTATTTGTGTGAAATCTTAGTTGATAAAGCTAGTTTGTTGACAGCGGTTGAATGCGTATCTGTATTGGCTAGCGAGAATATTATTAGGCTAGTAGTTGATACTGATAAATTAAAACTATTATCCAGAACAGCGGAAATTGGGGATGTTGAGAATGAAGTTCCTTTACTAGAGATGAGTGGAGAAGAATTTATCATTTCATTAAACGGAAAGTTTTTAATGGATATACTTCGTAACAGTGATAGTGCGAGTGTCAGAATACGATTTGCAGGGAAAACTAGTCCCATTGTCGTACTTCCTAACGAAACACAAATGTCTACTTTATTCTTGATTACTCCTCTGAGGACACATAATTGATTGTTTTGGTTTGTGAAATGTGGTCGTTCCTAATAAGTTTACTTCTATTAGAAAGCATCACTTAACAAGAATAAATATTATATCTATCATAAGTTGATCCCCTACATTTGTAAGGGGTTTTTACTTGTAATGGAATACTACTTCACAACAATGACCACTTCTTAATATTCATTAAGGAGTAATCATTGTTGAAATTATCTTTAAAATAAAAGGATAAAAGTAGCAATCCTGATAGGTAAAGTGATATATTTATGTGGACAATCCATTAAATATAGATCCGAGTTTTTGTAAGTGTGAACTTACAAACTTTTATCTCAATAACAATTATTACGCAAACTAAATAACTTCAAGAAGACTAGAACTCAATGCATCTGTTTGAGTACTAGTCTTTTTTGTTGAGAATAAAGTTTAGTGAGTTTCGTTGTACAATATGAAAAAGCTTTTTCAAAAATGAAGGAGATATTAATATGAAAAGTTCTTCTGAAAATTTTATAGCAAGGTTAAAAAAACAAAGAGAAGATGCACTTGAGTACATCATTGATAGGTATATGCCACTCGTTAAAGTTATTGCAACTAAAATTTTGTATACTTCGAATCCATCCGCTATAGATGAATGTATCAATGATGTGTTTTTAATGGTGTGGAACAACGCTTATCAGTTTCATGGTGATGCCAACGATTTTAAAAAGTGGATTGGCATCATCACGAAATATAAAGCGATTGATCGTTATCGTCAGGCTGAAAAAAGAATGGTACGCGAACAGTCAGATGACAAGCTTATTCAAAAAGCAAGTACATTAAATACAGAAGAGAACATTTTGAAACAGGAAGAAAGAAATACATTATTAATGGCTCTTAGTCAACTAGGCGAATTAGATTGTGAAATTTTTGTTATGAAATATTATTTGGAGTTTTCCAATAGTGAAATTGCTGAGCAGTTAAGCTTATCGAAAGCTGCTGTAGATAATCGCCTATATAGAGGCAAAAAAACTCTTGCATCAAACACAACATTAAAGGAGTTATTTATATGAGTATGAATGAATGGGTCAATATAGATATTGAAAGTTTAGAGCTGTTAGAGGTCACTGAAATCGAAAAACAGCGAGTGAAGCACTATGTGTTGAATAAGCATAAAAAGCCATCGTTGTGGAAAAATATCGCTATTATTGCTGCCCTTATGGCTGGTATTACGACTGTTACAGGATTTGCATTTCCGACTATAGCGGCACAAATTCCAATTGTTAATAGTTTAATGAGTTATATAAAAGACGATTTCAATCGCTTCACTAAATTTGAACAATTTTCTAATGATATTGGTCTTGTTCAATCGAGCAATGGTATCACAATTATGATTGATAAAGCTGTATATGACGGTAGAAATATTACTGTTTCTTATATCGTTGAAACGGAGAAAGATTTTGATACTGATTTAGCACCATCTAGTTTAAATTGGTTTATTGTAAATGGTGCTAGCATGTATATTGGAGGTGGAAGTATAAGAAATATTAGCGATACACAATATAGTGGTTTGATTAACTATATACCACTCTTTCCTAATGATGAGTTTCCAGAAACAGTACAGATTACGATGAACCCAGATTATTTTTACAGTAGTACACATAATTTAGTTGTAAATGGAGACTGGTTATTTGAATTTTCGTTAACGCGTTTAGATAGTGATATAAAGTTAATGAATGAAACAACGATGCATCCAGAAGTGAATTTTACAATCAAATCGCTTGAATACACTGATGTATCTACAATTATGGAATATGAGCAACTCGTTACACCTGAGTTACTAGCGCGTTGGGGGACTGTATACCCTACTTTTCATATTTCAGATAATCTTGGTTATGTGTATATGGATGGAATAGAAGAATCAGGTGGGGGTATTACAGTTGAAAATGAAGTATTGCATACAGGAACGACCTCATTCGGAGCAGTTGATAAACGGGCGAGCCAGCTTATTATTAAACCGATTTCCGTTCAGAGTATTTTTAATAGTGAAAGCCAATCTAAAATAGAACTTGAACCGATTGTAATTGAGTTTGAATTAATCGACTAAATAGGTTCTAATGAAGGGACATAATATTTGACGCGATACAAAAAAACGATTCCAACATATGGTATTATTAACTGACCACCACAATTTTAATAATAAATCGAAGGTAGGAAATTATATTGAAAAAACGAATTGGATGCTTACATGCTCATTACTCTAATATAGAGTATATAGAGCAATCACTGTCTGCATACGAAGTTGAATTACTCCATTTTGTAGACCCTGCTTTAGTATTGCGAATATCATCTGATGATAATTTTAGCTTGGAACAAGCACAAGAAAAGGTTAAGGAACAGATTGAATGGATTGCTGGGAATAAGGTTGATGCAATTCTAATTACTTGCACGAACTACATTGCGTTACTCCAAGAAAATCAGCTAACAACATCAGTTCCGATCATTAAGATTGATGAACCATTCTTTAATTACATTTGTAATCATGAGCAACCTCACATACTAGTTTTTACAAATCCTGCAACGGTTGAAGGAACAATGAAGCGACTCTATAGCTTCGCCCATACTTACGGAAAATCGCCGTTAATCGAAACTCAAGTCATTGACAATGCTTTTGAATTAATAATGCAGGGTAAGAAAGCGGAATATCTTAATGTACTTTCCCAATACATTAGGAATTTAATAGAATCAGATTCAAATAAGTTAAAGTCTATTTCTGTAGCCCAATTATCAATGGTTGATGCTGTCAGGAATATTTATAAAGAAATCAATGTAAGTGTTGGTAGTCCATTAGAGCCATTGGTATCTTACATTGAAGAAATCTTACAATTACAAAAGAAAATGCCACTCCATAATTAGGAGAGGCATTTTCTTTATATGCTGATATAAATCATATAGTCAAAATTTTGAATACTAAGTCTGATTCCTTATACCAGAGGGTAATAGTATAATTTATAAAAACATACTTTTTAAGGAGGGAAATTAATGAAAGCTCAAGAACAAGTAGCAATGCAATCTATGATTGACTGGCTGGCAGATGAACACGAACTCGGGCGACAACCCAATAAAATAGAAATTGCAGGAGAATTTGATTTACATAATATGCATTACTACATATTCAGATATAAAAAAACAATGCTCGGAACATGGCTCCTTGGTGTATGCGGAGGCTATGATAATCCGTCTGATACCGAGCATTGCGGACATGTATTCAGCGAGATGCAACGTTATGACCCTGCGACTGCAGAGCAAGAAGCTGTTAAGATGGTAGAAATGATCCGTGAGTACTGGATGGAGCAGGCTGCAGCTTATGAAGCTGAGCAATCCCAAGGAGACCAGACGGCAACGGAGGACAATGAATCTGGTATTTTTAACGGGTTCGTTTTGTTGAACTCCGCAGAATGTGATCTTGATCAGATCAAAGCCAACCTTCTGAACGACTGGAATATCTCCTGCTCGCCGGCAGAGGATGAGGAAAGCTCCGAAGAGACAAAGGAAGGAATTCTGGTCTTTGAAGTGGACGGCTACATGTTAGCGGCAAGCTTTGTCAATGCTCCCATACCAGACGGTGAGGCAGAGCATTATGCAGGGGGAAACTACCTGTGGAAGGAAGCAGTGGAAGTTACTCGAACTCATGTATCTCAAATCATTCTGGCTGTATTTACCCGTTCAGGCACCCCGCTGGACAGCGGCAGGCTATATACGAAGTTGGCGGCCAGTTGTCTAAAGCTTCCTAACGCATTAGGGATTTATACATCTGGCACCGTATTTCAGCCTGAACTTTTTCTAGATATGGCTGAACTTATGAAGGATAAAGATATGTTTCCTTTACTGAATCTGGTTTACTACGGTCTGGTTGGGACGGAAACTGGGCTCAATGGTTATACCTATGGGCTAAGGGCCTTTGGTAAGGATGAAATCGAAATCCTGGACAGCCAAGCATCCCCTGCCGATCTGCGTGACTTCCTGATTACTCTTTCTGGATATATTGTTGAAGAGAACGTCACTTTAAGGGATGGAGAAACGATCGGCTTCTCAGCAGAACAAAAGCTGTCGATTTCCCGTTCCGAGGGCGTCTATGTCGATGGGGATACTCTCAAAATCCAATACTAATCTACGATAGTAACTATATCTATCGTTTTCCCTAACTTAACATATTTATTATAATAGGAGAGTTTACCATGAATATATTTAAAGTTTTATCATCCAACGATGGTTCTATTAATGAACCAAATTTAACATCATTTGTAGCATACTTGTTAGATCCTAATGAAAATCACGGTTTAGGATCCAAGTTCGTTGAAAAATTTCTAACACCGATAGTACTGGAAAATAGAGAGCAGTATAAGGATCTTATTTATCATAATAAGATACGAGATTTGTCTAGAAATTCAAAGTATGAAGTAAGAGTTCAAGCAGAAGTGAAAGTAATAAGCTCAGAAAGAGGGCTTACAAAAAAAACAAGAGATATCGATATTGTTATTGAGCTATATGACAAGTTATTTTCTGAAAACGTTCCTAGATATTCGTTCTGTGTTGAAAATAAAATAAATGATGGAGCCATTCAACATGGAGATAATCAGCTTTTAGAAGAAATTATTGGATTAGATAATTACTACAGAGGCTATTTATTGGAGAAAGAACAGCCCATAATTTCCTTTATATTTTTAACCCACAGTGGGAGTAAGCGAGCGATAAATGAATTTAATGCACTATTGTCTGCATTGGAGAAAGAAAAATTATTAGTACCTTGTTTTCACTTATTCTGGGGGGAAGAAGAACAGCATGATGAAATAGAGATTACTATCGTTCATTTGCTAATTGGGATTCTTACAGAAGAAGCGGTTGGCAAGATTGAACCTATCTATGACTATACTAAGCATACAATCAAGTCATTTATTTCCTTTATTTATTCAGGATTTAAATCCTATAAGGAAGAAAAAAATCTGTTAATTGAGAAATCGAACTATGGTAAACCAGTTATTCAATACATCGCTGATTTTTATGATATTACAGAATATGAGAAAGATATAGATTATGATGAATTAAAAAGCTGGGTAAGTAACAGAGTGAAAGAAAGATCAGGAAAAATATTAAAAAGCGCAAACTTTGATCGTTCGTATATTGTTAACGATCGAAATAGAAAACATTATGGAGTTACTAGTCCGTTTAAAGTGGAGAAAAATCTATTTTACTATCCTAATGAGAATAATAAAAAGGTGATTAGAAAGATAGACCTAGCCAATACACCTGAAAATGTGATGATTTATTGGAAGAATAATAATAATCCAGACGGCACGGGTTCTGCTTTACTAACAGAAGTATATGCTGATAGCGATGTAAATTAATTATATAACGGAAGGTTAAACTATAACCTAAAAACCCGAAAAATGGACACTGGGAGAAAAGCGTCCGTTCTCGGGTTTTTGCATTATAACTAATACTTCAATACAGAAGTCAACTACTACCTTATAATTAAAACGGTTTGTGAAGCATTGTCCCAGTATACTTGTGATCCTAATGCTTCGGCTACAAACCTTATAGGAACCATGGTGCTGCCATTAATAATAGCAGGCTCAACAGATAGAGTTACTTGCTCCCCGTCAATATAGGCGAGCTTGGAACCGATTTGAAGAGTAATTTCTTTGCTGCTTCTAGTTGCAGTTACCGTACTTGTTTTCTGATTCCACTTAATGTCAGCTCCTAAAGCTTCGAAAATATCTCTCATAGGAACACTAACACTGCCCTTTTTCAATACAGGCGGTTGTTTGACTGCCAGTCCTTGTCCATCAATGGTAACCATAATGCCGTCGCGCTTTTTAATTTCATTCTTTCCTGTTTCGTCATAAAACTTAAGATCGACTCTGTTAGCACTTTTATCATTGACTACCATTTTCAGATCATAAGTAGAATTGCTGAATGCAAAGCTTGATTTTGTTAGAATGTCTAATTCTTTTCCATTGACGGTGAACGGAGTTACTTTGGACATGATCTGCTGCGACTTGTCACCATTCTTTAAAACGGAAGTGACGATGAGTTTTCCATCTTTTATGTATGTTCCATAATCAACCAAATAGGTCTGATCATCAACGAGCACGAGAAACTGTACTTTAGCGATATCATTAACGGCTTCAAGTTTAATCTTGTAAATTAGAATAGTTTGATCAAATGCATGACTTCCGGTCCCTCTAACTTCAACGATCTTACCATTTTTATTAATCCCCTTGGCAACTATATTCATTTTTTGTGACATAGGTCCGTTTTTTACAGCGACCACAGCTTCCACATGATCTTTGTGTATAATAGTGGTTTGGGCTAAGATTTTATAAGGTTCTTCAGTCGCTCCTAGAGCCTGAATGTCAACATTGTCGAGCTGCTCTCCGTTGTCCATGGTCAGTTGAAATACGTGCGTATTGCCACCGAATATGTGAGTACTAGTCTGTTTGATTGCGATAATGTTGTCAGATTTATCATAACCAGTAACTAAGAGCGAAACTTTCTCACCTACTTGAACTCGCACGTCAGCGGTTACTTTCATTTTGCCATCGATTATCTTGTAGTCGGAGCGTAATAATTCAACATTTGTTGAGTCGACGTTAGGAGAGGAATTTGCCATTCCAGGTGTCGGATATACCAGCATCAGTAGGACAAATAAAACGATAGTTAGGCTTAATACAATGTTCTTATTTTTGCTTATGATCATTTTGATACTTACCTCCAGTAATTACTAGTTATTAGATATTATTTATAATTGTTACAAAAATCTAATCATTGGTAAATAGAAAGAAAGAACTATTTAATAAATACTTTAATACCGGATATAGAAAAATACGTGTTTATTACAAATACAATTCTATAATTAGAGCAAATTGATCCCTGATTCCGTGACTTTAGACGGAACTAATGAGATTAAAAGACGAAAAAAAGTTACTACTTAGGTCTCCTAAAAAAAGTAAGCAAATCGAAAAGCAAGCGATGGCCTTAGTAAACCAACGTCCACAATTCTGTAACTATCCATTATGAAATTGCTTCAAGTATATTATTTTTTTTGAAAATAGGGTAAGTGCTTAACTTGTTAGGCTAAGCTCCCATCCGAATTGAAGAAGGCTTGGAATGAAGTGTTTGCAACGAAACGGTTTTGTTAATGACGAGAACGCCTTCTTGCTTATCCGCAAGAAAAGGAGCTGCCAAATTGGTAGCAGTAAGTATTGCAAGCACATATAATTTCCTTTCGAAGTTAGTTCTCTTGTTGCTCTAATGCTATAATGTAATATACTTACTTAATAGTACAGAAATAATTCGAATAGATTGAGGGTTGAATATGAAGGAATCATCTGAAGCGGCATTATATCACGCATTGAATATAGAATATGCGATCCATAGTGAAGCTAAGTACAAGCTAGCTGAGCTGTTAACAGAAGTTAAAAAAGACGAGTTAATACAATTTGCGAAGAAAGTAAAACTTGTAGGTTACTCTAAATTGAATAAAGAAAATTTAGCGTCCGCATTAACGCAACATCTTGCAAGTGTTGAATATTTAACAGAAAGTCTAATGTTATCGACGGATCAAGAACTTGAGTTTTGGCAAGCTGTGTACCACAATCCAGAACAATTGACGGTAGAGATTATACCTGGAAAGTATCGCTTCCTTCAAATGCAAGGTATCTTGTATTCATTCTATCATCAAGAGAAGCTTATCTACGTCATCCCTGAAGAGATTAAAGTTCTGTATGATGAGTTAAATTGGAATGAATTAATGAAAGATCGTGAATCAAAGCAGTTAGTTTTACAATATACATTAGCAGCTGCTCATTTGTATGGAACAATTAGTTTACAGGAACTCGTTGATATATATAATGGACACAATGAACAACCGATTTCGATGGAAGAGTTTGAGAATATTGCTAATTACTATTTACAAAGACCTCAAAGCTATGATTGGTACAATGGTCAATTCATTTGTACTTATTTTGAAGAGGACAATATGGAGGAATATGAGGACTTACTTGAGTTAGTGCAGGATAAGCCTAGATATGTGCCGAGCAAAGAGAGCTTCTTAAAGTACGCGGATGATTTGTATTTCGAGATTACTCCTAGCTATAAGCAACTTTATCAGTACTTAGTTGATGAGCTACATGTGAATGTTATGCTAGCTACGGATATTACAGATGATGTACAGCTTGCTTGCTCAATGGAAGAACCGTTAAATGAAATTGTGTTCGAAATTGAGAGAAGAGATATAGTATTCAAAGGCAGGAAGCAAATACAAAAAGTAACGGCGTTGGTCATTGAACTATATAATGATACTAGGCTATGGTCCAATGTTGGATTTACTCCGGCCGAGCTAGCGAGTTTCTCGCAAGAGGTACAATCAAAACCGCCTGTACTATCTCTGGTAGGTCCCTCCAATAAGATTGGTAGAAATGATCCTTGCCCATGTGGTAGTGGCTTGAAATATAAAAAATGCTGTGGAAAGTAATACAATATAACAATGACAAATAGCTAGTTATCAGCTATGATGAACAAATAATTGTATATCCAACGATAGGTGCCGATATTGATCCTTTAAGGATTCGTTATTGGTTAAAAGGGAAGTGGGTGCAAATCCCACGCGGTCCCGCCGCTGTAAAAGAGGAGTTTATGCTTAATGCCACTGGGAAACTGGGAAGGCGGCATAAATGATGAATCTTGAGCCAGAATACCTGCCTATCGTGTCACACCAATTTTTCTACGATGGATAGGAAGGTGTTTATTTTTGCGTGCAAGTGACAACCTATCGCAATTTTAAACCTCTTATCCCATGGTAAGAGGTTTTTTGTTGTGATTAGGATGCAACTAGAGAAGCTTGAGAGGAGTTTTTGGAAGTGAGAAGAAACAAATGGTTAGCATGGTTATTGATTGTCAGTTTGATTTTATCGACATCTATGACCAATGGATCTGTAGCATTGGCAAGTGTTGGTGAAAGTATTGAGGTCGGACAAGTTGAGGTAAGTAATGACGCTATATTAATTAATACAGAGGGTCTATCTGCGGCTATTGATGCAATCGATAATAGTGCGATACAAGCGAAGCTCTTATCGAAATCTTATGTGCTTGAAGCATATGATCAGGCTAATATAGTTCTTAACGATTTGGAAAGTGATCAAGTGAGTGTAGATCTAGCTCAATCTGAACTTGAAGATGCTATATTTCTTGCTAATCAACTAGAACTTAATCTAGCATATATTCTTCGCACAGTAACTAATCCGACGTTTGGTACTGGTGGTGGTGAATGGTCAATCCTTTCACTTGCTAGAGCCAATTATGATGTGCCAGAAGGTTACTATGATATTTATTATGAAAATATCGAGAAAAATGTAGCACAGCTAATGGTTGCCAACAAAGGACTACTACATAAAGTCAAAGGAACAGAACATACCAGATTAATACTTGGTCTTACATCTATAGGAAAAGATATATATGATGTTGCCGGATATGATATTTCATATGCTCTTGCAGACTATAGTTATGTTGTTAAGCAAGGGATTAATGGTCCAATCTTCGCACTTATTGGATTGAATACATATCAGTATCCTTTCCCAATCAATGACTCTGTCGCTGTCCAATCAACTGAGGATATGTTTATTGAATATATTTTGGGTAAAGAGATTAATAAGGATTCAGTTTCCGCTGGTGGATGGGCATTAGGTGGTGCAGTAGCTGATCCTGATATTACAGGGATGGCGATTCAAGCACTAGCTCCATACTATGAAACCAATGCTGAAGTTCGAGAAGTAATAGATCGTGCAGTAATTTGGCTTTCTTCGGCTCAATTAAAGACTGGTGGATATATGACTTGGGGAGCAGAAAATGCAGAGAGCACCGCACAAGTAATTGTTGCGTTAACGGCAATTGGCATTAATCCACATTCTGATGATCGTTTCATTAAAAATGGATTATCAGCAGTCGATGCACTTGTGGAATACACGATTCCTAGCGGAGGATTTAAGCACACACTTACTACTGGTGTTAATGGGATGGCGACAGATCAAGGAACATATGCTTTAGTTGCCTACGAGCGTTTCCTAGAAGGAAAGACTGCGCTATTTGATATGACGGATGTTGTATTGGAAAAAGAGGAAGCTCCTGATACACCTGATACACCTGATGAAGATGATGGTTCTATTAAAGTTCCAGAAGGTAATACGCCTGAAATTAAGATCGCAGATGATGGTAAGCCGTATGAAATTGCTATTACAGCGGATGATAACAATAAAGAGATTACTATTCTAATAGATAGTCAGAAAGTTGACCCTGTTCGTATCAATGTTACTCCTGAATTAGCATTGCCAGCTATTACAGCTACAAAAGGGAATATATCCATTGCAATTGCTAAGGATACAAAAGTCGAAAATAATACGACAAGTTCAATTGAGCTTCTTACGACTGCTACATTCGATGCTGATGCGCTAAGTCAACAGATTAGTACGATTATGGCAGTAAATAAAAAACTCGAAGATATCGCGTATTTTGTTACGATGGGTGGTTCTTCAAAAGTAGAATTTAGCAACTTTGTCACAATGACCTTTACTGGAGCGGCAGGTCAAGAGGCTGCTTATATTCAAGAGAATTCTATTTACCCTATTACGAAATTTGCTACAAAAGCTGAAGGGATAGCGAGTGGCTTATCAGAATTTGCTTATGATCGAGGTAATGATTTAATTATCGAAACGAATCACTTTACACATTTCGTTGCCTACTCTACTGCTACCATTGATCAATCTGGTGGTGGAGGAGATGGAGGGAATTCCAGCAATCCAGGAAACGGTGGAGTTACTACAGCTACAGTAACTTTATCCGTTGATAAATTAACGATCGATAAAGGTTATGTTGTTAGTCCAATTATTGTCGAGCTGCAAACTGGTGATACAGCTTGGTCGGTGTTGAAACGAGTGTTAGATAGTAAGTCTATTGCTTATAACTATCAATGGACAGAAAAATACAACAGCGTCTACATTCAATCTATTGTTGGTGATGGTGAATTTGACCATGGCGAAGGCAGCGGTTGGATGTACAATGTCAACGGGATCTATCCGAATTATGGCGCTAGTCTATATAATCTTCAAGGTGGAGAATCCCTACAATGGCGATATACGACTAATTTGGGTGATGATCTAGGTGTCGATCCATGTGAGTGGGACGACGATAATGCCGCTTGTGATAGAGATGATGATTCTGCCGAAGATGGAGACGATAATTCTACTGAAGGCGGAGCCTCTGGAGATGGTAATAATCAAACAAATGGTAACAATTCAAATACGAATAATGGTAATATCGCTAATTCTGAGACTGACCAGGAGCAAACGAATAAGCCTTCAATTAAAGCACTCTACAGTGATTACAATACAATTTCAGCTTGGGCAGTTGATGCTATTCAGCAAGCAACAAATCAAGACTTTATTCAAGGTAGTAATGGTAAGTTTAATCCGCAATCATCGATAACTAGAGCTGAATTCACTAAAATATTAGTATCACTATTAAATCTCGAAACTGAAGTAGATCAAGCGATAACATTTACCGATGTAGCAAGTAGAGATTGGTTCTATCCTTATATTAATGTAGCTTACAAAAATGGTTTAATTAATGGCTACAACAATAAATTCAATCCGCAAGCAATAATTACACGTGAAGAAATAGCAGTAATTATAGCGAGAGCGTTGGAACTGACTAAGGGTGTCTCTACAAGTTCCATTAAAGATATTGATAAAGTATCAGCTTGGGCTAAGCCAGATGTTGAAGCGGTAGTTGCCTTAGGTTTAATGGTTGGTGACGCAACAGGCTTTAATCCACAAGCAGCAGTGACAAGAGAAATGGCAGCTGTTGTAGCTGTCCGATCTTATTTATATAAGCAGGATACTGCTGCTTATCAAGCATCGCTAGAAGTTACTAATATTAATAATCAGCTTAGAAAAACAGCTTCGTTCTTACAGGCATCTGTAACCGCCCCTGTTATTGCTAGCATTGGCGGCGATTGGACTGTGCTTGGTTTAGCCCGTTCTGGACAGCAAATTGATCCAGCTTATTATGCTAACTATTATGTAAATGTGGTACAGACACTTACAGACAATGCTGGGAAACTTCATAATGTAAAATACACGGAATATGACAGAGTGATCTTAGCACTTACTGCGATTGGAAAAGATATCAAGGATGTAGCTGGCTATGATTTGAGAAAGCCACTTGCTGATTATGAAACAGTAATTAAGCAAGGGATTAATGGTCCAATCTTTGCACTTATTGCTTTGGATAGTAGCAACTATGAAATTCCTGTAGTTGAAGATGTCAAAACGCAAACAACTAGAGAGTTGTTAATTCAATTTATTTTGGATAGGGAAGTATCTGGTGGGGGCTGGGCACTTGGAAGTAAACCTAAGGGTGCAGACCCGGATATTACTGCGATGGCTATTCAAGGTTTGACACCATATTACAAGAGTGATGTGAAAGTGAAAGCTGCAGTAGACCGTGGACTTGCATGGTTATCTCAAGCACAACAATCCGATGGTGGTTATACAAGCTGGAATGCACTGAACTCTGAAAGTATTGCACAAGTGATCGTAGCCTTGACTGGACTTGGAATTAATCCTGATCAAGATTCAAGATTTGTTAAAAATGGTCATTCTGTCGTAGACTCACTATTGGGCTACGCTGCATCTAATGGCGGATTCTATCATGTGAAATCTGATGGAGCAGATAATGGCGGTGCGAAGCCAGGTGAGGTTGATCTAATGGCGACAGATCAAGCTTTCTATGCACTATCTTCCTATGAAAGATACCTTACCGATAAGAACAGACTTTATGATATGACCGATGTAAAATAATACATTTACACAATAAGCAGAGGCGCAATGAAGCGCCTTTGCTTCATTGTTTCATGTGGAGGTTTTAAGATGAATAGAAAGAAATGGGTAACAGCGATTGTAATCGTTAGTATTCTTGCTGCCGCATTTTTCTGGGGAGGAGATTTTCAGAAAAAACCGATAACTACGATTGATCCTCCTACAGATATTGCTAACTTGGCTACCAATAATGAAGAATTCGAATCGACAATTACAGGTGAAGATTCTGAAATGATTGAAGAAGATGAAATAGTTGATGACACTGTAAATTTGGATGACTCCATTGCGATAGAGGATATAGCGAGTGAAAATATTGCGAACACTGGCTCCATAGAGCCAAAATTAACAGATGCGGTTGATAGTGGAACTAAGCAAGGAGTAGAAACTGAGCAACAGGCGAAGTCTGATGAAGTAACTGTGAAACCCACTACTACTCCGAAGGTTAAGCCAACTACAGTACCAGTTGCTACGCCAAAAGCTACTGTAGCACCTCAGGAAAAGGAAAAAGAAAAGTATGAAACGGATCCTATACCAGCTGGAAAACCAAAGCCTGTCGAATGGCAAGATGTTGACATTGACACGGAGAAAGAGCTAACCGTTACATTATCTGTGTCAGCTGCAACGATACTTAATAATCTTAATATTTTCAATGAGGATAAGCTTGAAGTACTTCCGAAGGATGGCAACATATATGCAGCCCGAAAAGTTGTTTTCTATGAAGGTGAATCGGTGTTCGATGTTTTACTGCGAGAGATGAAAGCAAATAAGATTCATATGGAATTCGAGATGACACCCATCTACAACAGTAACTACATTGAAGGAATTAATAATTTATACGAATTCGATTGCGGAGAATTAAGTGGATGGATGTATAAAGTTAATGGATGGTTTCCAAATTACGGAGCTAGTAGATATGCACTACAAGATGGAGACATCGTGGAGTGGGTATACACTTGTGATCTGGGCCGAGATGTTGGAGGCTATGTTGCAGTAGCGGGAGATAAGCAATGAGTAGAGATACATTCTCAACCTATCATCCAATTGTTAATTTCACTTATTTTGCTGCAGTTTTATGCTTTAGTATGATCTTTATGCACCCAATTCTGCAAATTATTGCATTGATAAGTGCCGTGACCTATTCGATCTTGTTGAAGGGGAGAAAAGCAGTCATGTTCAACTTTATCTTTATGCTACCGTTAATGCTATTCATGGCAGTGCTCAATCCAGTCTTTAATCATGAGGGAATTACGATTTTATTTTATCTCAACAATGGAAATCCGATTACAATGGAATCGATTCTGTATGGAGTGGCAATGGCATGTATGTTTATTACAGTAATTATATGGTTTTCTTGCTATAACGCAGTTATGAGTTCTGATAAATTCATATATTTGTTTGGAAAACTGATACCCGCATGGTCACTTATATTGTCGATGGCATTGCGATTTGTACCACGCTATAGAGAGCAACTTATTATCATTTCAAATGCGCAAAAATGTATAGGTAGAGATATTACACAAGGGAATTTAATTCAGAGAGCACGTAATGGACTAACTATTCTTTCGATCATGACCACTTGGGCATTGGAAAATGCTATTGAAACGGCAGATTCTATGAAATCCAGAGGCTATGGATTGCCAGGCAGAACTAGCTTTTCAATTTACCGATTTGATGGCAGGGATAGAAAAGTATTTGGACTTCTTGTGCTATTCATTATCATTATTCTAATTGGAGCATCGTTAGGTGAGAATAGTATTCGTTATTTTCCTTCTATTAAATACGTAGATATTACTGCTATGAGCATAGTTACTTATGGCATTTATTTTATTTTGTGTATGGTACCAGTCATATTGAATATTGCGGAGGAATGGAAATGGAATTATATCGAATCGAACAATTAAGTTTTTCATTTCCAGAAAGTGCGCAAGAAACGCTTTCCAATATTAATTTAACGATCCAAAGTGGAGAGTTTATCGTGATGTGCGGACGGTCAGGTAGTGGGAAAAGCACATTTCTAAGACAATTGAAAACAGTACTTTCGCCGCATGGCAGTCGCAAAGGTGAAATTTATTATTGTGGAACAGCGCTAAGAGAAGTGGGATTTCGTACAGAAGCGTCTGAAATTGGGTTTGTACAACAAAACGTAGATAATGGAATCGTTACGGATAAGGTGTGGCATGAACTTGCTTTTGGACTTGAAAGTTTAGGTTTCGATCAAGCAACGATACGACTTCGTGTTGCGGAGATGGCTAGTTTTTTCGGTATTCAACATTGGTTTCATAAAGATGTATCAGAGCTTTCTGGCGGTCAAAAGCAGTTATTAAATTTAGCTTCTATTATGGCGATGCACCCTTCTATACTAATTCTGGATGAACCAACATCTCAACTTGATCCTATTGCAGCTACCGAATTTTTGACGACATTGAAAAAAATCAATCAGGAGCTAGGAACGACGATTCTAATGACTGAGCATCGTTTGGAGGAGGTTCTTCCATTGGCAGAGCGACTAATTGTCATGGATGAGGGGGAAATTCTACTAGATGATACGCCGCGCAAAGTAGGTCAAGAACTGGCTCAAATGACACATCCTTTATTCACTTCGATGCCTTCCCCAATGCAAATTCACGCTGCTGTTATGAATAACGGAGAAGCGCCTATTACAGTAAAGGAAGGACGACAATGGCTAGATATATTTCTTGTGGGCAAAGATTCCGCTGCTACAGTTCCGCAGGCTGTACATATTAAGCGAAAAGAAGATAAGGTTATCGAGTTTAAAGAGGTATGGTTTAAGTACGATAAGACTGGACCGGACGTTATCAAAGATTTATCTTTTTCAGTGAGCAAGGGAGAGTTTTACTGTATCGTAGGTGGCAATGGTGCAGGTAAAACGTCAACGTTATCACTCATCAGCCGTATTCATACGCCATATCGAGGGGATATATGGCTTAGTGGTCAGAGGTTGAAAAGCTGGAGCAGTACGGAGTTATTTACTAATCATTTAGGAATATTACCGCAAAATCCGCAGACCTTGTTTGTCAAAAAAACTGTAGAGCTAGATCTCTATGAAATGTTGAAAGGGACTTCACTTAGCCTTGAGCAAAAGCAACTGAAGATTCGGGAGATTGTTCAGTTTGCGGAGCTGGAGCCACTACTGAATAGACATCCGTATGATTTGAGTGGGGGAGAACAGCAACGTGCTGCCTTAGCTAAAGTACTTCTATTAGAACCAACGATTCTGTTACTGGATGAGCCTACGAAAGGACTTGATGGTTACTTTAAAGAGAAGCTGGCGCAATTTTTAATAGCTTTGAATAAGCGAGGCATTACAATTGTGATGGTTTCTCATGATATTGAGTTTTGTGCACGCTATGGCGAGACATGTACCATGTTTTTCGATGGAAATATGATTACTACGAATCAAACTAAACGATTTTTTGCTGGGAATAGTTTTTATACAACAGTGGCCAATCGAATGTGTCGTCATATTTGGCAAGAAGCAGTCACCATTGAGGATGTGATTACACGATGTCGCAGCATCAGTTAACTAAGCAGCGCTTAAGTAGAAGGACATGGCTATCTGCAATTCTCATCTTAATTGTAATACCTGTAACGATTGCGATCGGTATTTTTATATTAGACGATCGAAAATACTATTTTATTAGTTTACTTATTATTTTGTATTCGATGCTACCATTTCTAATGGTATTCGAGAAACGTAAGCCGGAGGCAAGAGAGCTTATCGTCATTGCGGTGCTCGTAGCTATTGCTGTTGCGGGAAGGGCGGTCTTCTTTATGGTACCTCAATTTAAGCCAGTGGTAGCAATCGTTATTATAGCTGCTGTGTGCCTTGGTGCTGAAGCGGGATTTCTCGTTGGTGTTACTGCGGGATTTGTCTCGAATATCTTCTTTGGGCAAGGTCCTTGGACACCGTGGCAAATGTTTTGCTTTGGTATTATTGGATTTATTGCAGGTCATCTATTTCAAAAGGGGTGGCTGAAAAGATCGAAGCTTTCACTCTGTATATTTGGCGGATTAGCAACATTTATTATTTACGGTGGTATTATTAATATAGGATCACTGCTTATGTTTACTTCACAATTCTCATGGCCAGCATTATTAGCTACCTATATTTCTGGATTTTGGTTTGATATGATCCATGCCATAGCTACAGTTATATTTTTAATGGTATTGTCCAAGCCGATGATCGAGAAGCTAGAACGAATTAAAGTGAAGTATGGTTTAGTGGAGTAGTTTTTCACTTGAATTTGTATTAAATATTTACTTGAATAGCTTATTATTATATGTTAGTTGACTTATTGTGTAATTAGGTTAATTTCATTATAATGGAAGAAGAGGAATACAAATATCTAGAGGGAGGGTTATATTCATGTATATTAGAACGAATATTATGGCAATGAATGTTCTCAACAATCTTTACGCTCATAATAATCAAATTTCTAAAGCTATGGAGAGACTTTCTACTGGATATCGTATTAATCGAGCAGCTGATGATGCAGCTGGCCTTGCTATTTCTGAAAACATGAGGTTTCAAATTAATGGTCTTAATCAAGCATCTAGAAATATACAAGATGGAATTTCTTTAATTCAAACTGCCGAAGGTGCGACGCAGGAAATTCATGCGATGCTGCAAAGAATGAATGTACTAGCGAATCAGTCTGCTAATGGTACTTATTCGGATTCGGATCGAGCAAAACTTCAATTGGAATTTTCGCAATTACAGGAAGAAATTAATGCTATAGCTGAAAAAAGTAATTTTAATGGAATTAAGCTACTTAACGGTGATTTGTCATTATCTGGCCAGGGGCTAAGGATACAGGCAGGTTCGGGTGCTGATGATCATATCATTTTTGATATGCCGAATATTAGAGATGCAATGATCAGAATAGCTGGACTCGATATTTCTACAGCCGCAGGTGCAAGCGGGGCGTTAGCTTCCTTGGAAGAAGCTGTTGATGATGTGTCAACTGGGCGTGCAAAGCTCGGTGCTTATCAAAATCGATTGGAGCATAGATATAATAGTGTAGTAAATATGTCTATAAATTTAAGTGCTGCTGAATCTAGAATTAGAGACGCTGACATGGCCCAGGAAATGATGAATCTTGTACGATCACAAATGTTAGCCCAGGTTAGTATTTCTATGCTAGCACAAGCTAATATGATGCCAAGAAATTTATTGAAATTATTAGAGAGTTTATAATAAGTAGGCTATAGCAGTTAACTCAGCTATAGCCTGTTTTGATATCATAATCCTCGAATGACATTAGCTCAATATTCCTTTAATTTTATTAACTTGAAACCATTCGCCGTCAATTCGAATGCTACCCCCGATAATATCGATATCCTCAATCACTCCAATCAGTCGTAAGTCTTCATATTCGTCAAATAATTGAAGTTCGATCATTGCATGTTGCGATTTTGAAACAATAATTTCTTGTAGTAACTGATCGTAGTTAGCGTTGTAAGTAGTAATGGTCGTGCGACGATGTTGATTAGCCGCTCCGAAAGTAATGTGCTCATTCATTCCGATCACCTCATACGTAATTATATACGAACATTTGTTCTGTATCAATTGTTTGAGGAAAAAATATAATTAATATGGAAACTACTGGAACAACAGGTTACACTATTCATATTAGTTATTGAAGAATCTGCAAATGCTCGCAATTTAAACATGTAGATAGGAGAGACCGATGTAAGTAGGATGTACCAAAAGCGATTGCTTACAATCATCACCGTATAAAGGAGCCAAACGTATGGGTATCAAGCCGAATTTCTCGAAATTTGAAAGTGAGTCTGCGGAAGAGAAAGAGCTAGCCTATGACAAATTTGTAGCTGCACAAAAAATACGCGAAACGATTAGTAAAATAATTAAACCAATCTGGCTTGGATTAGTAATATTGATGGGAGTAGCAATTCTAACAAGTATTATTATTTTAATCTCAGGCATTCCACAAACCATTGATAAAAAGCTCACTGCAGTTCAATTTTCGGATGAATGATGAAATGATCGTCGAAAATACGACAATCACGATTAAAGGAAAGTACTATAAAAGATGGTTCTCCGACTACAGATTTGAAGGTTCATTTATCGTTGATAATTACGAGTTTACAAAAATTTATAATTCAAACAATAAAATAGTTTTCCAAGAGAATGATCATGGTTTATTCAGTTATCTCTATTACTCTTCAAGTATAGGGGGAAAACCGAGAATAGAATTTTTGGGGACAATTAAAATGTCTGGTGATTTTGAAAATATAAGCATCAATATATTAGAACCAAGAGATAGTGATAGCAAATCGACGAAAGACTTATGGATAGCTGCACCAGCAAGCTCAAGGGAAGAAGCGTTAACGATATGGGATGAATTACAATACTAATGCTGTTGAACACTACAGATGGAATTACCAGTAACGATCTGATCGTTACTGGTAATTAGATTTAAGAGCGGTTTAACAGTGTTTTAATTAGGGTAGGCGGAAATTAGTCAGTATTAAATAAACATAAAAAAAGTTTGACAGCGCAAATTACTCATGGTATTATTATCTCAAGTTAAAGATATTTAATTTTGAGATATAGACAATTCACAGTATTATTGGATCGATGTATTTCTGATAGCATAGATGTGATGTACATCAAAGAACAAATGTATGTCGGTAAGTAGTTGGATGAAGCGATGACGTATATCTTTCACTTATATCTTTAATTAAAGATATATCATCATTTACATTCCTATTGAGCATCCTAATATCAATATATAAAAGGACAAAGAGAGGGAGATACTAATGGTAAATGAATTAAAAGGTATACATCATGTTACTGCAATTACGAGTAGCGCAGAGAAAAATTATGAATTTTTCACTTACGTACTTGGTATGAGACTTGTTAAAAAGACAGTTAACCAAGACGATATTAAAACGTATCATTTATTTTTTGCTGATGATAAAGGTTCTGCTGGAACGGATATGACATTCTTTGACTTCCCGAATATTGCTAAAGGCGTACATGGGACGAATGAAATTTCCAAAACGTCCTTCCGAGTACCAACAGATGCTGCATTGCAATATTGGGTGAAACGTTTTGACCGACTTAAGGTTGAACATAGTGGAATTCAAGAACAATTTGGCAAGAAGACATTATCTTTCGTCGATTTTGATGATCAGCAGTATCAGCTTATTTCAGATGAGCATAATAGTGGAGTTGCTTCGGGTACACCATGGCAAAAAGGTCCGATCCCACTAGAGCATGCAATTACTGGACTCGGTCCAATCTTTATCCGAATCGCTAACTTCGAATATTTTAAGGAAATGTTGGAAAAAGTAATGTTGTTCCGTGAAATAGCTCAAGAGGGCAGTTATTATCTATTTGAAGGCGGTCAAGGTGGTAATGGTGCGCAGATCATAGTTGAGCACAATGATAGCTTACCACCAGCTCGTCAAGGTTATGGTACGGTACATCATGCAGCTTTCCGAGTTGAAGATCGTGCGGTATTGGATGAGTGGACAGCACGTTTTGAGAGATTTGGGTTTAATACTTCGGGTTATGTTAATCGACATTTCTTCGAATCTTTATATACAAGAGTTGCACCACAAATTTTGTTTGAGCTTGCAACCGATGGGCCTGGCTTTATGGGAGATGAGGAATATGAGACAGTTGGTGAAAAATTATCACTACCACCATTCCTTGAACCTAAGCGTGAGCAAATTGAGAAGCAAGTTAGACCTATAAATACGGTAAGAAGTACAATTGAATTTACTAAGGAGTAAAGAAAAATCATGGGGTTTTTAAGTAATCTATTTGGCACAAACAAAAAAGAAGAAAATAATGGAGGTATTCAAATGTTGAAAATTGGTATCGTTCTAGGTAGTACTCGTGAAGGTCGTGTAAGTCCACAGGTTGGTGAATGGGTAAAAAGCATAGCAGACAAACGTAATGATGCCCAATACGAAATTATCGATATCGCTGATTTCAAATTACCGCTACTTGGTGAAGCAGGCGGCGACGCATCAGGAGCAGGCGAATGGTCCGCTCGCATTAAAGATTGCGATGGCTTCGTATTTATTGTACAAGAATACAATCACTCGATTACTGGCGCTTTGAAAAATGCATTAGATTATCTTCGTGAAGAGTGGAATAACAAAGCTGCTGGTATTGTATCGTATGGTTCTGTAGGTGGGGCGCGTGCAGCTGAGCATTTACGCGGTATTCTTGGTGAACTATTAGTTGCTGATGTTCGTGTACATCCAGCATTATCACTATTCACTGATTTCGAAAATGGCACAGTATTCAAACCAAAAGAAGTTCAAGCGGATTCGGTGAATCAAATGCTTGATCAAGTTATTTCTTGGTCTACTGCGCTAAAAACTATTCGCTAATTGAATAAAGTATAATTGGCTTAATAGTCATAAACCAGCATGTGCTCATTGCATATGCTGGTTTTTTGACTTTGCAATGAAATGAAATAATTTAACTACCTATAATGATGATACGTTTTCTATGATGCAAGTACTAGTCAATATGATCGTGTTTCGTTATGATGAAGTTATATCATGTTCGTAGGAGGCAATAATGACTCTTCAGCAATTGAAGTACGTGCTAGAAATTAATAAACGAGGCTCGATGAATGAAGCGGCTAGATTTCTCTTCATTTCACAACCAAGTCTCTCCAATGCGATCAAAGAGCTTGAAAATGAACTAAGTATTACGATTTTTGAGCGTACCAATAAAGGAATATCGTTAACACAAGAGGGTATTGAATTTTTGAGCTATGCTCGTCAAGTTGTTGAGCAAGCCGAGCTATTAGAAAATCGTTACTTGAATGCAGCTCCATCTCCGCAACATTTCTCTGTATCTACTCAGCATTACGCTTTTGCGGTCAATGCTTTTGTACAGCTAGTGCAAGAGCATGGACAATTGCAATATGAACTAGCACTACGCGAGACAAGAACGTATGATATTATCGATGATGTGAAGTCGATGCGCAGCGAGATTGGCATATTATTTCTTAATGATTTCAACAGAAAGGTTATTTCGAAATTACTTCGTGAAGGTAGATTACTTTTTCACCGCTTATTTATTGCGAAGCCGCATGTATTTATTAGCGTCAATAATCCTTTGGCTAAGCAAGCGTCGGTAACAATGGAAGATCTTGAGGAATATCCGTATCTAAGCTTTGAACAAGGAGAATATAATTCATTCTATTTTTCCGAGGAAATATTAAGCACCGTTTCTCGTCCCAAAAGTATTAAAGTAACTGACAGAGCGACTTTATTCAATTTGCTTATCGGTCTAAATGGGTACACGATTTCATCGGGTGTATTAAGTAAAGACCTCAACGGAAATGAGATTATACCTGTACCGCTTGATATTGATGATAATATTGAAATTGGTTGGATTGCACATAAAAATGTGAGTTTATCACATTTAGCGGAATTCTATATTGAAGCATTGCACCAGCATATCGAATAAATGCTTAACTTTTTAATTGATATAGCTTAAAACTATATCTAGACATAGGTTATTGGCTTTACATATACGGAGCTTGGCTATGTTAATCTTAATTCAACGACTAAGAGAACAGCGGCTTCTAGCATATAAGACTAGAAAATGATCCGCCTTCAGAGGAGAGATTATTTATGTGCACAACTCAGCAATCACCATTCAAAAATGATGTTGTAGGTAGCTTCCTACGACCAGGAATATTAAAGCAAGCTCGTCAGCAATTTCTTGACGGGGCAATTACAGATGAGCAACTGAAAGCTATAGAAGATCAAGAGATTATTAATTTAGTAGCGAAGCAAAAAGAAGTTGGCCTACAAGCAGTAACCGATGGGGAATTCAGACGTTCATGGTGGCATCTTGACTTTATGTGGGGATTAGACGGCGTTGAGAAAGCGGCTGTTCCTCAAGGTTATGTATTTCATGGCGTAGAATCTCGTCCAGAAACGGCGCGCGTATCTGGTAAAATCGGATTTAGCTCGCATCCATTCATTAATGATTTCAAATTTTTGCAAGAGGTTGCAGGTGATAATGCAGTTGCTCGACAAACGATCCCTGCTCCAGCGCAGTTATTGCTTGAGCTGCAACGCTTTGAAAATCAAGCAGCATTGCAACAGTTCTATCCTAATTTCGATGAGCTATTGCATGATATTGCTAACGCTTATCAAGGATTTATTAAAGCGCTCTATGAAGCGGGATGCCGTAGCTTGCAAATTGATGATTGCACTTGGGGAATGCTTTGTGATGAATCGTTCATTACTGCTAGAGAAGCAGAAGGTATATTTGTTGGAGATATTGGTAAAGTATATGCTGGACTGAACAAGAAAGCAGTAGCTAATTTGCCAGATGATCTAGTTATTACTTCTCATGTGTGCCGTGGTAATTATAAATCCACTTGGGCTGGTGCAGGTAGTTACGATCCAGTAGCCAATACATTATTCAGTATTACCGATTACGATGCATTTTATCTTGAATTTGATACAGACAGATCAGGTACATTTGAGCCGTTGAAGCATGTCCAAGGACAAAAAATCGTGCTTGGTCTTATATCTTCCAAAATTGGTGAGCTAGAAGAGAAAGAAGCGATTATTGCTCGTATTCATGAGGCTGCACAATACGTTCCTCTTGATCAGCTTTGCCTAAGTCCACAATGTGGCTTCGCATCTACTGAAGAAGGTAATATTATATCAGAAGAGCAACAATGGAATAAGCTGAAATTCATTAAAGAGATTTCTGAAGAAGTATGGGGTAAGTAAGTTTCATTCGAAAAAATCTCTAAAATAATGCTGCCTCTTCAGAAAATGAGAAGGCAGCTTTTTCATGCGAAAATAATTATTTCATCGATAGGCTACTATGCTACAAACGTTTTAATTTCTCTCCTTCTTTGACCACTTTCGATTGTGGTTTGAAGTGTTTGGAAATGTGTCTCCAGCAGACAATGATATCTGCTGTGGGTTTTTAACTCCCATAACGTGGTTCTTTTCTCCGATTTCGATATAATGAGCGGTATTTGGCGCCTTCTCACCTGCACTGAATACTGTTTTTTCTCCCATACATTTTCACCTCCACATAAGTATCGTTAGTATGAACAGTTGTAGGATGGAATATGTACTATGCGGAAGATCAAGTTTGGCCAAGGGAGTTGGAAGTGCATATTGCTTTAGAATATTTATTTTTAGCATGAACAAGGTAACTTTGTATGGATAAAATTATTTTATAAGGTGATGGCTGTGGCATGGGTATCATTCTTATCTAATTTCACTCTGTTGTTCCAACAAGAAAATTCCGAATTGAAATCGTTAAGTTTTCATCAGTAATATAGTTCTTTTTCTTAAACCAATTAGGAGAGAAGGCCATCTTGAGCTTCTCTCCTTCAAATAGTTCTACTGCATAACTAAACCCATCACGCTCTGCTTGATCAGAATCAAGTATGAATACCTCTTCCTTGATCGCTTCTAGCAAAGAAACAATATGTTCAACATCCTCATAGGTCTTTGATTCGCCAGTACTACCATCCAAAATCTCAATTCTATCTACATTCAAAATGTTCCCCGGATAGAGCTCACTTATCGTTTTCGGATTGTTATTTCCGCCGAAGCAACCCGTGCAAAGAATACAGATGAGTAACAAACCAATTATCATTTTTTGCATATATTCACACACCTCAAAAATCACGACATTTTCCTATTTGACGAATCGTAGAAGGGAATGTTGCACTTAACCATTACGCTTGAATTGACTATTATATAGATCGTGGTAGAAGCCATGCTCCGCAAGTAATTCATCATGACTACCACGTTCAATGATCGAACCATCTTTAATAACTAATATTTGATCGGCATCACGAATGGTACTAAGACGATGGGCAATGACAAAGCTCGTTCGACCCGCCATCAACTTCTTCATCGCAGCTTGGATATGCATCTCTGTTCTTGTATCGATACTACTTGTAGCCTCATCCAGTATGAGAATAGCAGGATTAGCAAGAACAGCTCTAGCAATGGTTAGTAGCTGTCGTTGACCTTGACTAATATTACTGCCTCCACTTGTTAGCATCGTATCATATCCAGCAGGTAATTCTTTGATGTATCGATGTGCGTTGGCAATCTTCGCTGCTTGTTCTACTTCCTCATCGGTAGCATCTAAGCGACCATAGCGAATATTTTCTCGAATACTTTCAGAGTATACATATGCATCTTGGAGCACGATGCCGAGTTGACTACGCAATTCATCTTTCTCATATTGACTTAATTCATGACCGTCAATCCATATATGCCCTTGTTGGATGTCGTAAAATCTAGTTAGTACGTTAATGATCGTTGTTTTTCCTGCTCCTGTCGGTCCAACCAGAGCGATCGTCTGTCCTGGCTTTGCATGAAGCGATATATTTTTCAAAATCGGAGTATCTGCTTTATATCCAAAGTGAACATTTTCGAATCTTACATCACCAACGATTGGTTTTCTCGATTGATGCATCGGCGCATCGCCGTATTCATCTTCCATATCTATCACTTCGAAGACACGCTCTGCACCAGCAACAGCGGATTGCACCATATTGAATTGATTGGCAAGATCATTAATTGGACGTTGAAATTGCTTAGAATAATTAACGAAGGCAACGATAATTCCTACTGATGTATACTCGCGGAATACCATCCAGCCACCAACAGCTGCGATAAGTGTGAAGCTAGTATGATTTAATACATTCATCGTAGGCCCAATTAAACCTGAGTATATTTGGGCAGAAATACTGCTTTTCGTTAATGTACTGTTTAGCTTGTTGAAATGTTCTTCTGCAACTTGTTCTCTAGCATACACTTGGACAACTTTTTGACCAGAAATCGTTTCTTCAATATAACTATTCAATTCACCAAGCTTTTTCTGTTGTGCAGAGAACTGTTTGCGAGTATAGCCGGCTACATACTTAGTGAATAACATAACGACTGGAATCGTGACCATACTGAGCAACGTTAACCATACATTAAGGTACAGCATAATTGCTAACGACCCAATTAATGAAATAACGCTAGATAGTAATTGTGTAGTCGTAGAATTCAACGTTACCGATACATTCTCAACATCATTCGTCGTGCGGCTCATAAGTTCACCGTGTGTGCGACTGTCGAAGAAAGAAATAGGCAATTTTTGCATCGCATTGAAAATAGATTGACGCATATCTCTTACCGTTAACAGTGATACTTTAACCATCATATGTTGTTGGATCCATGCCGTTAGCGAGACACTAATATAGACAATGAGTAAAAGTATCGCGCACTGAACAAGACCATTCCAATTACGAGGGATAATGTAATCGTCAATCGCAACGCCTAGCAGATAAGGTGCTGCAAGGGAAAGTAACGTCGTTACGATTGTCGCAATAACAACGATGATTAGACCGCTACGATTCATAGATAGATAATTCCATATTCGCTTCAACGTAGACCATGTATTTTTCGGTTTCACTTTCTTCATACCGATATGGCCTTGAGATCCGCCGCGCATACTAAAGTCTGGAGTTGAAGGGGGTGGTGTGCTCGTTGACTTACTCATAGCTAACCTCCTCCTGTCCAAGTTGCGATTGATAGATTTCACGATATTGAGGGGAGTGAATGAATAATTGTTCATGTTTCCCTTGAGCAATTATTTCTCCATGCTCCATTACAAAGATCTGGTCAGCATCAATGACAGAACTGATTTTCTGAGCGACGATAAATGTAGTTCGACCTTGCATAAGTTGACGTAGTGCAGCTTGAATATATCCTTCTGTACGAGTGTCAATTGCACTTGTACTGTCATCTAGTAGCAAGATGGCAGGCTTCATTAATAAAGCTCTCGCAATTGAGATCCGTTGCTTCTGTCCACCTGATAGATTGACGCCACGTTGTCCAATCAACGTATCGTAACCATCTTTCATCGTTACGATAAATTCATCAGCTTGAGCCGCCATTGCTGCATCGATTATCTCTTGCTCGGAAGCTTCTGGTCGTCCATAGCATATATTTTCACGAATAGTACCAGAGAACAGAATCGTTTCTTGCAATACCATTGCAGTTTGTGATCGAAGACTCGCGAATGAATAATTTTTTACGTCAATCCCATCAATTAGAATCTGACCTTCTGACACATCATATAGCCTTGGTATTAGTTGAAGTAAAGTCGATTTACCTGACCCCGTTGCGCCGATAATAGCAATCTTTTGACCTGCTTCTACTTTACAATTAATATGTCGTAACGTATCACTAATTTGATCTGATCTATAGCGGAAGGACACGTTATGATACTCGACTTGCCCGATAATTTTACGATCCTGTGTCGTATTTTCGATAAGATCTGATTCGGTATTCAACACTTCTAACACACGATCTGCACTAATCTTCGCACTACTTACACGAACGAGATGCATTGCTACGGATGATACAGCAAATAGCACCTGTGTCACATAATTAATGAAAGCTACTAAGCTACCAACTTCGAATGAGTCATTAATCACATCTTTACCGCCTAATAATAATACGGCGATTACACTGACGTTCAAGATCATCGATAATATCGGAGCATTAATAGATACAAGCCGTTGTGCTTTAACAGAATGAGTAGTGAAATCATCATTTGCTTTTCCGAAGCGATCTTTCTCGTATTGACGTCTAACGAAAGCTTTGGAAACGCGCATACCAGCTAAATTCTCTTGTAATACCGTATTAATTCGATCAAGTCTCATTTGTACCTTTGTGAACAGCGGTAACGTCCCGCGAATGATGAAGAACATAACGATGAACAGGATAGGGACGGAAATAGCGACAATGATTGCTAGTTTCGGACTAATGAAAATCGTCATAACAATACTGCCGACCATCAACAACGGCGAGCGGACAAGTACTCGTAATAGCATTTGAACAACATTTTGTAATTGAACAATATCATTTGTTAATCGTGTAATAAGTGAGCCTGCTTCTAATTGATCAATATTACGAAATGAAAATTTTTGAACATGATGAAATACATCCTGCCTCAAGTCTTGACCAAAGCGCATCGAAGCATAAGAAGCAAAGATGGTACAACCAACACCTCCGACTAATCCTATAATGGCTGCGGCAATCATATAAAGTCCGGTTTGCAAAATATGTGATTGTGAACCTGCCATAATGCCGTCATCAATGATCGTCGCCATAAATAATGGCTGAAGCAAGTCCATACTAACTTCCAGTATCATAAATAATGGAGCTAATATGGCTGTGGCCCAGTGAGGACGAATGTATTTGAATAATTGTTTCATATAACACCTCAGTATCTTTCATCAAATATGTATGCTGCTTTACAACGACAAACTTAATTGTACTGTAATTCTATAGTGTAGGTATAGTATGTTTTCATATTGTCGTTATTGAGCCCAATGAAGATTTGTTATAGCAAAATGAGACAGTACAATACGACGTATAACACGGATTCTCGAATAAAATGATGTAGTGATGGCATATGTTACACTCTAATGCTATAATCAGTATTACGCTAAGTTGAAACAAGAGGAGATAACCTATGTTTAAAATTAAAGAGTTTACTGTAGAAACGATTGCTGATCCGTTCAAAATTTTGGTGGGAGATCGCTACGAATTTATTATGGATCTTGAAGTAGAAGAAGATGATGAACTGTTCCATGATGAAGGAGTTATTCTTCGTGTCATATATGTTGTTGATGAAGGTACAGAGAAAATCGTAAAACACGAGTTCCAGACCGGAGACGCAGGCAAGTATATTGATTTTGAGATGGAAGATGATGAACTTGAGATGGTAGCTGCTTTTTGTAAAGTGAACTTCTCTTAAGATCAGATGAAAAAGGCTTAAAACTGTTGCACGTCAAACGTGCTGTAGTTTTAAGCCTTTTTGTTTCGAATCGTAAGCTTTAGGGGGAGTTCAAAACATTAAATGCTTAGAACAACACGTGTATAACGTTTAAAATCATCCAAATGGTTTTCGATGATTGCCTTCAAAATTTCCGCGCGTTGTTCATTGAGTGATAGATAAAGCGACAATGCTTTCCATCATTCTTATTAGCCAAAGAAGCCTCTTTTATTCTACATGTTCTCCAATAGAACTACATTACCTTTTTTTAAAAAATACAAAAAAAATAGACAATTCGATTTAATACTCGAATCGTCTATTTAAGTGAACATTTTGTCCATACTTCTCAACTAATTGCTCAAATTGTTGCTCGATGAAATGTGTTAATTCTCTTAGCTTGGAAGTCATCGGTCGTAATGTATCAACTTTAGCTCCATCTACAATTACATCAAATACGATCATTCATATCACCTGCCTCTTTACTAGCATAATATTAGTATAGAGTAGGTTTGTTACAGGAATATTAAAGCTATATCAATTTAATGTTAATTATTGTGCTGATTTTGTAGGCTTAGGTGGTTTTTCACGTTTTACTTTGAATCGCGTAGCGACATAATTGCGTTTGCGATCACGGAAAAATGTCCAACCTGCAATAAATCCTGTACCAGCAAGGAACATAATTAGTCCTAAAATGAATTTCCAAAATTGAAATGAAGGGTCGGCCCCATCTATGCCAAAGGAAACGAAATAATCATATAATGAATCCTTTACTTTCAAAAATCCAAAACAAGCAATTAATCCAGGAATAACAAGCATAAACATAGCTATAATACGTTGCGCAGTTAATTTCATAATTATCTCCTAAAACAGTTCGTATTGTTAAATGCAATCTGTACATTATATTACCACATAACGTCACCAACGGTATAGTGAATACGTTTACGATGATTTCTGAAGCGAAAAGATGTACAATAAGATATACTAAGCAATTACATATGGTTCAGTTTTAGAAAAAAGCAACTTAATATAGTTGCTTGTAAATACGTTATTGTGCTGACAAACGTCACTTGGGACTTTAATTGAAAAAGGATATTTTATAAGTATGTGCATTTATTGATAGAAATGATGGGGGTATATTAATGAGTATTCAAGTAGATGTTGCAATTCTCGGTGGTGGACCAGGTGGATATACTGCCGCTATTCGCGCGGCTCAAATGGGGAAATCCGTAGCTATCGTAGAAATGGATAAGGTAGGTGGGACGTGTCTGCATAGAGGCTGTATCCCAAGTAAAGCTTTACTTCGAAGCGCAGAAGTATATCGGACATTGTTGAATAGTTCGGACTTTGGTATAGATGTCAGTACAGATTTCTCAACGTTTCAATTCAATAATGTGCAACTTAAAAAAGAAGAGAAGGTAGAGCAATTATTTAAAGGACTGCAGGGTCTCATAAAACGTCATGGTATTCAAGTGATTAAAGGTAAAGGCCGTGTCGTGGGCCCTTCTATTTTCTCGCCACGCAGTGGAACTCTTGCTGTTGAATTATCAGATGGAGAAATGGAATCTGTTGTAAGTCAGAATCTTATTATTGCGACTGGATCTATTCCGCGTAATCTGCCTGGTCTTGAAGCAGATGGAGTTACCATACTGAATAGTGACCAAGCTTTAGTGATGGACAAGCTACCTGAAAGTATGCTGATTGTCGGTGGTGGCGTCATCGGTGTAGAGTGGGCATCATTATTGAATGACTTTGGCGTTCAAGTAACGATTGTAGAGCTTGGTTCTCGTCTATTGCCGGGTGAGGATACAGAAATCTCGATGGAGATGACGAGATTGCTGGATAAGCGTGGTATTCGAACAATTACGGGTGTACAGCTTGATGTATCTTCCTATACAGTGAGGGAGAATGATTTCTCAATTACAGCAAAAACAGCAGAAGGTAATGTCTTGCTAGAGGCTAATCAAATGCTTGTCTCTGTTGGTAGAATTGCCAATTGCCATGATATTGGCTTAGAAAATACGGATGTTAAGATCAAAAAAGATTTAATAGTTGTTAATGATTATGGTCAAACGAGTGAGCCGCATATTTATGCGATTGGTGATTGCATTGGCGGTGTTCAGCTTGCCCATGCTGCGTCACATGAAGGATTGACAGCAGTAAATCATATCGCTGGGCGCCAAGTTAATCTTGTGGCAGCTCATCTTATCCCGCGTTGCATCTATTCATCGCCAGAGGTTGCTTCGTATGGCTATACAGAAGCGGCGGCGGTCGCTGCTGGATATGAGATTAAGAAAGCTAAAGTTCCATTTGCTGCACTTGGTAAAGCTATTGTAGCGGGACATCCATCAGGATTTGTTAAAGTTATTGCTGATAAGAGTTCAGATGACATTCTCGGCGTTCATATTATTGGCGAACATGCAACGGAGCTTATTTCTGAAGCGGCGTTAGCAGGTTGGTTGAATGCAGCGCCGTGGGAAGTGGGGGCGGTTGTACATCCGCATCCAACCCTATCAGAAGCAATTGCAGAAGCTATGCTGGCGGTGGCTCAAATTGATCACCTGTGATCACGATGATTATGCTAACGTAGCGTAGTCGGCGGCGAATATGCCCTCCATCGAAAGCCAAGCATATGCTTCCGATGTATGTTTCTTGCAGAAACATTGAATGTGCTCGTGTACCAATAGCAACTACTAGTGCTACTCGTTTTCGCTGTAGTGCATCTTCTTGGTGCTGACAGGCGACAATTTGAGTTTCCATTATAAGTCTCGTGCTTTGTTCGCTTGTGCACACAAATGTACACGTTGCTGGGTAATGCTTGCGGTAAGACTTTATTATAAGCTTCGGGCCTATGGTCGCTTGTGTACTCAAGTGTACACATTGCTTAGTGTTGTTAGGAGTGTTTGGTGTCACTCATAGATGTCACTGAACTTTTGTTATAAATGTCACATGTTATTTTTGAAAAGATAAGAGTATAATAGATATATGACGTGGTATTAGTACCAGGTTACAATTTATAAAGAGAAGGAGGAAGATAATATGACAGTATTGTCTTCGACAGGTCAGCAAGCCAAGCATCAGCAATTAGGCATTAGCGAGGAAACCGTTATTGCTATGTATACAAATATGCTGACAGCAAGGATGTATGATGAGCGGAGTATGCTTATGCAGCGAGCTGGTAAACTTAATTTTCACGTATCTGGTATCGGCCAGGAGGTTGCGCAGATCGCAGCTGCATTTGCGCTTGATCGGAACAATGATTATTTTCTTCCTTATTATCGGGACTACGGTTTTGTTCTTTCCGTAGGTATGACGCTTAAAGATTTATTTCTTTCTGCATTTGCAAAAGCTGAGGATCCTAATAGTGGTGGTCGTCAAATGCCTGGTCATTTTGGAAGTAAGAAATTGCGGATTGTTACTGGATCTAGTCCTGTAACGACACAAGTTCCGCATGCTGTTGGTTTTGCGCTTGCCGCAAAAATGAATAAGAAAGATTTTGTAAGCTTCGTTACGTTCGGTGAAGGTTCTAGTAACCAAGGTGATTTTCATGAAGGCTGTAACTTTGCTGGCGTACACAAGCTGCCTGTAATTTTAATGTGTGAAAATAATCAATATGCGATCTCTGTACCTGTTCATAAGCAATTGGCGGGTAAAGTGTCCGATCGTGCGCTTGGCTATGGTATTCATGGTGAGCGAGTAGATGGCAATGATGCCTTTGAAGTATATCGAGTGGTGAAGGAAGCAAGAGAACGTGCCATCGCAGGTGAAGGAGCTACTTTGATCGAAGCGATGATGTATCGTATTTCTCCACATTCAACTTCTGATAATGATTTAGCATATCGTACCCAGGAAGAAGTCGATTATAATAAAACATTAGATGGACTTCCGAAATTTAAACAATATATGGTTGATCATGGCATCTGGAATGAAGAGCTAGAGGCTGAATTACGTGCTGAAATTAAGAAACAGCTTGATGAAGCGAGCGTTTATGCAGATAAAGCTCCTTTCCCTACTCCTGAATCTGTTATGGATCATGTGTACGCTAATGATAATAAGGGAGGAGTAGAGTAATGGCTAAACTAGATTATATCGAAGCGATTCGTCTAGCGATGAAGGAAGAAATGGAACGAGATGAGAATGTGTTCATTCTCGGTGAAGACGTTGGCCTTAAGGGCGGTGTGTTCACAACGACGAAAGGTTTACAAGAGCAATTTGGAGAACAACGTGTAATTGATACGCCTTTATCCGAATCAGCAATCGTGGGTGCTGCCATTGGTGCTGCAATGTATGGCATGAAGCCGATAGCAGAGATGCAATACTCTGACTTTATGTTCCCAGCTACGAATCAAATTATTAGTGAAGCTGCGAAAATTCGTTATCGCTCCAACAATGATTGGAGTTGCCCGATCGTTATTCGCGCTCCTATCGGCGGTGGCGTATTCGGTGGATTATATCACTCGCAATGTCCTGAATCTGTATTTTTCGGTACACCAGGGCTGAAAATTGTCGCTCCGTATACACCTTATGATGCGAAAGGTTTATTGAAAGCAGCTATTCGTGATGAAGATCCTGTATTATACTTCGAAAATAAGAAAAGTTACCGACTTGTTAGTGGTGAAGTGCCTGATGATGATTATATTGTACCGATCGGCAAAGCTAATTTGCTTCGTGAAGGTGATGATATTACCGTTATCAGCTATAGTCTCCCACTACGCTTTATTGAACAAGCGGCTGCTGAGCTAGCTGAAGAAGGCATTAGTACACATATTCTTGATCTACGAACGATTCAACCACTGGATAAAGAAGCTATACTTGAAGCGGTTCGTCGCACAGGTAAAGTATTGATTGTCCATGAAGATAACAAAACAGGTGGAGTTGGCGCAGAAGTGGCAGCCATTATTGCTGAGGAGCTATTATTTGAACTCGATGCTCCGATTATGCGATTATGTGGTCCAGATGTACCTGCTATGCCGATTAATCCACCGGGTGAGAAATTTTTCTTGCTGAATACAGATAAAGTTCGAGAAGCTATGAAGCAATTAGCTGAATTTTAGCTATTATTACTATAATAAATATAGATAAATGCTGAAAAATTCGTACATAGCTTATTTATGACGATTGGAGTTGGAATAAGATGAGTGCAATAACTGAAATTACTTTGCCTCAATTAGCGGAATCTCAAATAACTGCAACAATCGATCGCTGGTTGAAGCAACCGGGTGATATGATCGAAGTGTATGAACCAATCTGTGAGATTAATACAGATAAAGTGACGGCTGAGATTCCATCTACTGTGGCAGGAAAATTAGTGAAAATTTTAGTGGGTACGGGTGAAGATGTACCTGTAGGTACGGTTATCTGTCTTATTGAAACAGAGGAAGAAGCAAGCAATGCTACTATAGCACCGGTCGCGTCTGCTGAAGCTACTGGAACATTGAATACATCAGTAGCAGCTGTACAAGCTACAGCTGACGATTCAATGCGCAATCGCTTCTCGCCAGCTGTTCAACAGTTGGCTGCACAGCATGGTATCCAGTTAGCCGACGTACCAGGTACTGGCATGGGTGGACGGATTACTCGTAAAGATGTACTTGCTTATGTAGCTGCTGAAGCATCAATGGTGCGTACGCCTGTACCGCAACAAGAAGCAACTTCTTCACAGGTTCGTTCGACAGGTATGCATTTATCTGAATCGCCTCGTATGCCTAAAATTGAAATTGATGATCCTTATGCACATGGTCGCGGAGAAACTTATATTGATATTACTCCAATTCGCAATACAATTGCTCGTAATATGCGCCAAAGCGTTAGTGAAATTCCGCATGCTTGGACGATGATCGAAGTCGATGTTACGAATCTAGTATTACTCCGCAACAAATATAAGGATGAATTCAAAAAACGTGAAGGTGTTAATCTTACGTATCTTGCGTTCTTATTGAAAGCTGCTGTTAATGCGATTCGTGATTTCCCAATTATGAACTCTGTGTGGGCGGTAGACAAAATCATCGTAAAGCGTGATATTAATATTTCTCTTGCAGTAGGAACAGAAGATTCTGTAATGACACCAGTTATCAAAAATGCGGATCTGAAAAACGTGGCCGGTCTTGCGAAGGAAATTGAAGAGCTTGCGCGTAAAACGCGTGAAGGAAAACTTTCACTTGCTGACATGCAAGGTGGCTCATTTACAATTAATAACACAGGTTCATTCGGTTCGATATTGTCATATCCGATTATTAACTATCCACAAGCGGCAATTCTTACGTTTGAATCTATTGTGAAGAAGCCAGTTGTAATTAATGACATGATCGCAGTGCGTTCAATGGCTAATCTTTGTTTGTCACTTGATCATCGTATTCTTGACGGTGTCATCTGTGGTCGTTTCTTGCAGCGTGTCAAAGATAATTTGGAAAGCTTTAACCTTGAAAGCTCGATATACTAAGGTCCACTTTTTGAACCACCCATTCCAATAAAGGTTCAAAAAGTGGGCTTTCAGAACCGAGCAGATGAAGCGTTACTTGAGAAAGGCGGAAGCGCAAGTGTACATGATTACGTACACGCGAACCGTACTTTCCAAGTTCGCTTCATATTCGATGCGACTAGGCTACATGGGAATACATCGTTATCAAAGTCCGCTTTTTGAACTACCCATTCCAATAAAGGTTCAAAAAGTGGGCTTTCAGAACCGAGCAGGTGGAGCGCTACTTGAGAAAGACGGAAGCGCAAGTGTACATCATTACGTACACGCGAACCGTACTTTCCAAGTTCGCTTCATATTCGATGCGACTAGGCTACATGGGAATACATCGTTATCAAAGTCCGCTTTTTGAACTACCCATTCCAATAAAGGTTCAAAAAGTGGGCTTTCAGAACCGAGCAGGTGGAGCGCTACTTGAGAAAGACGGAAGCGCAAGTGTACATCATTAAGTACACGCGAACCGTACTTACCAAGTTCGCTTCATATTCGATGCGACTAGGCTACATGGGAATACATTGTTATCAAAGTCCGCTTTTTGAACTACCCATTCCAATAAAGGTTCAAAAAGTGGGCTTTCAGAACCGAGCAGGTGGAGCGCTACTTGAGAAAGACGGAAGCGCAAGTGTACATCATTAAGTACACGCGAACCGTACTTACCAAGTTCGCTTCAGATGCGATGTCGAGTATGCTGCGTTAGCATATCCATCGTTATCAAAGCCCGCTTTTTGAACTACCTTTTAATACAAAGGAGATAACCTTTATGTCTAAAGTGGATATAGCACGCAAAATGTTGGATGCTCGTTATATCGGTATGCTGGACTACAAAGAAGCTTGGGATCTGCAAAAAGCATATGTGAAGGAAATAGATAAGGGGGAGCGTCCTGAGACGCTGCTCCTTCTTCAGCATCCACCAACCTATACACTGGGTTCTGATCGTCACCCAGAGCATCTTCTGCTTGATAAGGATACATTGAGTCAAAAAGGAATATCGGTCTATGATATCGACCGCGGTGGGGATATTACATATCATGGTCCAGGTCAGCTTGTTGGTTATCCATTACTTTATCTAGATGCCATTGGACTGGATCTTCGTGGATATTTACGAAATATGGAGCAAGTAATCATTGATTGGTTAGCTCAATATGGTATAAAAGCTGGCAGAAAACCCGAATATACTGGGGTATGGATCGGTGATGAGAAGATAACCGCGATAGGTGTAAAGTTTAATAAAGCTAGGCAGCGTCGTGGCTTTATAACAAGTCATGGTTTTGCACTTAATATTAAGTCAGGAATCGCTGCCGAAGGCTTTAGTGGTATTGTGCCATGTGGAATCGGACAATTTGGCGTTACTTCCTTTAATGATATTACAGGAAGCTCGATGACCGTTGAGGAAGCAGCAGAGCAAATTGCTCCGCTGTTCAAGGAGCAATTTGGCTTTTCGTAATAGTTATCGATGCTGCAACGCGATGAAACAAAACCCAGCAACGTGTACGGCATGAGTACACAAGCGATCAAATGCCCGAAGCTTGCAATAAAGGTTTGAACTTCCGCTTCCAATAAAGGTTCAAAAAGCGGGCTTTCGAAAGCCAAGAAGATGGAGCGCTACTTGAGAAAGGAGGAAGCTCAAGTGTACATGATTACGTACACGCGAACCGTACTTTCCAAGTTCGCTTCATATTCGATGTCGGATACGCTCCGCCAGCATACCCATCGTTATCAAAGTCCGCTTTTTGAACTACTTCTAAAGGAAGAAAGAGCCTATGCCTGCGAATAGTGTTGTAACTAACAGGGCAGCTGCAACGATAATTGCAACAAGACGAATAATTTTTTGTTGACGCATAATTGAAAAAGCTCCTTTCGATGAATAGAATTACATTAATACATTCTATTGTATACGAAAGAGACGGATGGAGGAAACAAAATGGTACAAGAAAAACGTTTAGTAGCACAATTTATTGATTTGGTAACCGTTGATAGTGAATCTGGCCATGAAGGTGCAATTAGTAAAGTTCTGAAAGCGCGACTGACTGAATTAGGATTGACAGTTACAGAGGATGATGCGGCAAAGGTAACAGGACATGAGGCTAACAATTTATTTGCAATTCTTGAAGCAACGGAAGATGCGAAGGATCAGCCTGCGATCTTGTTTACTTGTCATATGGATACCGTTACTCCAGGGGTAGGCATTAAGCCACAAATTGATACAGATGGATATATTAGATCTGACGGTACGACAATTCTCGGAAGTGACGACAAAGCCGGAATTGCCGCTTTATTCGAAGCGATTGAGACGATTAAGGCTAGCGGAGCATCACATGCGAAAGTTCAAGTCGTGATCACAGTTGGTGAAGAATCCGGGTTGTTAGGTGCTCGGGCGATTGATCCAACGAATTTAGTAGCGAGTTATGGCTACGCGTTAGATTCTAATGGTGACATCGGTGATATTGCCGTTGCTGCACCTACTCAATCGCATATTGAAATTGAATTTTACGGAAAGTCAGCACATGCTGGTGTAAGCCCTGAAAAAGGAATTAGTGCGATTCAAGTGGCTGCGAAAGCAGTGAGTGAGATGTCACTAGGTAGAATTGATGAGGAAACGACTGCGAATATCGGTCGTTTTGAAGGTGGAGGACCAACGAATATAGTATGTGACTACGTAAAGCTGATTGCTGAAGCTAGAAGTATTAAGCAAGATAAGCTTGATTCTCAAGTGGAAAGTATGAAGCAAGCCGTCGAAAGAACGGCGCTGAAATATGGAGCTACTGCAAAATTTAATAGCAATATCGTCTATCCTGCTTATTGTCATGATGCCAATTCGCCTGTTGTGCAATTAGCGAGCGTGGCAATTAAAGCGATTGGTGCATCGCCACGGACTTTCCATTCAGGAGGAGGTAGCGATGCGAATGTGTTCAATGGTTTAGGTGTTCCAACGGTAAATCTTGCAGTGGGTTATGAACATATTCATACGACCAATGAGCAAATAAAAGTTGAGTGTCTTGTACAGACAGCAAAGTTAGTTGTTGAAATACTGAAGCAATCCGCTACATTCAAAATATAGTAATTACGAATCCACATTGCCAAGAGTTATGCGCATTTGCGGTCGATTAGCAGTGTATTGAGCTAAAGTATAATTGCCGTATTGACTCTTGGCAATACCATTCAAGACGAGTTTGATATGCTTTGCTTTTCCAAAAAGCATCAGGTTATTTTTATTAATATGTTGTTTCAAAATTATCCAGCTCCTTAATCATCATAATGGAGACTATGAAAATTAAAGAAACATTATGACAACTTGTCTAAGTCGATCTAGTTACATAATGAGCATGAATGGAGGTTATCGAACATGAAGGAAGATACGAATAAAACAATTTGGAATGAGCCTACTATTTCTACAGAGCATATATTTACAGGCAAAGTGATTAGTTTGCAAGTGGATACGATTGCTTTGCCAGATGGCAGAACTGCAACTCGTGAAATTATTAAACATCCAGGGGCAGCGGCAGTCGTTGCGATCCATGATGAGAAATTAATTGTTGTGGAACAATATCGGAAGCCACTGGGTAAAACTCAAATTGAAATTCCCGCGGGTAAGCTTGATCCAAAGGAAGAGCCGATTGTAGCGGCAGCTCGTGAGCTTGAAGAGGAAACGGGCTATATTGCTCATAACCTACAATTATTGCATCAATATTACACTTCACCTGGCTTTGCTGATGAAATACTTTATACTTATTTCACCAATGAAGTTACAATTGGACAACAAAATCTCGATGATGATGAAGATGTTATTGTGAAATTAATTACAATTGAAGAAGCAGATGCTTATATTGCTAGCGGAGATATTAGCGATGCGAAAACTTTGTTAGCGGTAACTGCTTGGAAGTTATTGCAGCGGACAGGCTCTCTTACTTAAGTTTGAAAATAGTGTGATTTTGCATAAACTCTATCAATCTAGCATATGTGTAGTAGACATAAGTTAGATTGAAAGGGTGATATGATGTTGAAAAGTAATTTATCGAAGTGGATTTATCTTGGTGTGGTCATGTTTGCCGGTGCCGTATTTGGAAGTGTATTTATTCAAGTATTGCCTAGTGAGCAACAACTAGGACTGGGTCATGAGATTACGATATATATGAATTGGATGAAGCAAAGTAGCGATGTAAATAGTTCATATTTGTTTTGGGAAGCATTTTTCAAGTACTTTATATGGGTCACTTTATTATTTATTTTAGGAATTACGGTTATCGGCGTTCCGCTTATTATTGTATTAAACTTTTTGAAGGGCTTTCTTTTAGGGTGTAGCATTCATATTGTTGTACAAATGTTTGGTACTCAAGGTATATTATTAAGTATTGCAACGGTTGTTCCACATAATCTTGTAGCTGTTCCCGCGATATTGATACTTAGTTCAACAGCGATCGGGTTCTCTACTTATATTGTGAAAAAGCGACTAATGACGCATACAGGTAATTTACGAGATGCTTTTGTTTCCTATAGTACAGTTGCAATGTCGATGCTGATCTTGCTTGCGATTGCAGCATTTGTTCAAGTATATGTATCTCCTCAAGTGATGGAATGGTATTTGGTGCAACTGCCGTTGTAGTTTCATAGAGCAATAAACGATGAAAAAGTTTGACTTCTATTGCTCTATACTAATATAATTAAAACAGATTTAGCAGGGTGAAATAGTAGCTTATGCTTACGAAGTAACTTTTCACAGCTAGGAAGAATACCAAGATCTAGGTGAAAAGTTTTAGGAGGAGAGAGATGGAAGCCCAGATTAATAAGATAAAACAGCAATTGCTAGATAAGGGCTATAAGTTGACTCCACAGCGTGAAGCCACCCTTCGTATTCTGCTGGAAAATGAGGAAGATCATCTTAGCGCAGAGGATGTATTCTTACTCGTAAAGGCAATTGCTCCTGAGATTGGACTTGCTACTGTCTATCGTACATTGGAGCTTTTGACTGAGTTGCATGTCGTAGAAAAGATCAACTTCGGAGATGGTGTTGCCCGTTACGACCTTAGAGGAGATACGAATATTCATCATCATCATCATCTAATTTGTATGCAATGTGGTACAATGAATGAGATTAAGGATGATTGGCTGTTACCGCTTGAAGAACGACTATTCTCTGAATTGGGTTTCGAGACAGTCGATCATAGATTAGATTTTCATGGCGTTTGCCGAAGTTGTCGAGACTTGAACGAAAATAAACAATAACTGGTCCTGCTCATCCATGTAAGTGGTTGCAGGCCTTTTTTCATACTAAAGGTACTATACATCATAAATTGGTGTTACCTAACATACTACTTTAACAGGCATGTACATATCATTAGTATAGGCCTGTTAAAGTAACAAAGTTTTTGGCTTAAGCTTTCGATGCTACTTTTTATTTAAGTGTAGCAAAGCAAGTAGTCAATTAAAAGTTGTGGGAGGTATGTTAATGATTATGGTGAAAGACATGGTACATAAACTAATATTCTTCTTATTATTTATTGTGTTACTTGTCATTGTTGCATCTGCTTATCATTGGGTGCAGCAGATCATTCAACCGAATACTCATTACCAAAAACCAATCGGTGACGCTGTGAAGGTTTTCGATAGTTCACCGCATTACATCGATAAAAGCTCAATGCCAGATCGTTTAGTTTGGTTTTTATGGTATGGTGAATGAATAATAGGAAATGATATATCTCGTAAAAGCTTAAGCTTTCGATGTGCTTTTCATTTGCGAGAATTATAATCGAGATATTAAATGAAAAGTTGAAGGAGTGGGAGGATGTACGAGCAATTACATCAATATTTGAAGGTTTTACAACAAGAACGTAAGCTTACGACAAACTCCTATCAGTCATATGAAAGAGACCTGTTGAAATTTACTGGTTATCTTGAGGGTGAAGGTGTTAAGGTGTGGACAAGCGTCCATAAGCATCATACTTTGAAGTATATGCTGGGATTAAAGGAAGCAGATCTAAAGTCTTCAACGATAGCTAGACATGTGGTGTCCATCCGTGCTCTTTTTCACTATCTCATTACTAATGATTACATATCACACGACCCATCCATATATATTGAAGCTCCGAAACTTGAAAAAAAAGCACCGCAAATTATCTCTCAAGAAGATACGAATCGTTTGCTGCAAGTTCCTGACGTTGCTACTGCAGTCGGTATTCGAGATAAAGCAATGTTGGAGCTACTATATGCTACAGGGATTCGAGTAACAGAATTAGTTTCGTTAAATGTAGAGCATATTCATCTATCGCTTGGTTTTATTCAAGTGATAAGTCCAAGTCAGAAGGAACGTTTTGTACCATTTGGACAATATGCCAAAGAGGCTGTAGAAGTTTACTTAGAACAAGGTAGAGCTCAGCTCGCAACTAAGAGCAGCTCAGAGGAAGTATTATTTCTAAACCATTTAGGTGGTCGCATGACGAGGCAGGGCTTCTGGAAAATTATGAAAAAATATGCCGGTGAAGCGGGAGTATCAGATGAGATTACACCGCATACACTTCGACACTCCGTTGCTGCTCATTTACTAGAGAATGGTGCTGATGTAAGAGTGGTACAAGAGCTGCTGGGACATGTTGATATTACTTCTACAATGAAATATACTGCGATTGCTAAGTCGAAAATGAAGGAAGTCTACAGCAACTCCCATCCGAGGGCATAAGGCGGAGAAGTATCCTCAATTCGAAGCGACAAAAAGTTAAGTTAATGCTTCCGAAGTGACTTTTTGTTAACGTAGTAGTCAATCTCGAAGTCACAAAAAGTTAAGTTAAAGCTTCCGATGCTACTTTTCATTTACAAGTAGTGGATACAGGATGACTATGAAAAGTTTGGTTTATGCTTCCGAAGTGACTTTTTGTTAACGTAGTAGTCAATCTCGAAGTCACAAAAAGTTAAGTTAAAGCTTCCGATGCTACTTTTCATTTACAAGTAGTGGATACAGGATGACTATGAAAAGTTTGGTTTATGCTTCCGAAGTGACTTTTTGTTAACGTAGTAGTCAATCTCGAAGTCACAAAAAGTTTTAGGAGGGTTCATATTGAAGTTTGATCGGATTGCTGTCATTGTCATGGATAGTGTTGGTATTGGTGAATTGCCAGATGCTGATCAATTTGGTGATGTAGGAAGTCACACGCTCGGGTCTATTGCCCGAGAATATGCATCACTCGATCTACCCCATCTTCGAGCGTTGGGGCTAGATCGTATTGCACCTATTCATAATTGGACGCCAGATGCCTCTAAGCAGGCTCAAGCGTATTATGGGAAGATGGCAGAGGCTTCAGTAGGCAAAGATACAATGACTGGTCATTGGGAGCTTATGGGATTGCAGATTGAAACACCATTTCAAACGTTTCCTAACGGTTTTCCAGCTGAATTAATTGAACAATTCGAGTCTCGTACCGGCAGAAAAGTGATGGGCAATAAACCTGCAAGTGGTACAGAAATATTAGACGAGCTCGGTGAAGAGCAAATGAAGAGCGGTGCATGGATTGTCTACACAAGCGCGGATAGCGTATTCCAATTAGCAGCTCATGAGGATACTATTCCTCTTGAAGAATTATACAAAGCATGTGAAATCGCTCGAGAACTAACGATGGAGGATCGATTCTCGGTAGGTCGCGTAATTGCTAGACCATATGTCGGTACTCCAGGTAACTTTAAGCGTACACCGAACAGACATGACTACGCTTTGAAGCCACCACAAAGAACAGTGCTTAACGAATTGCAGGATGCCGGACTTGAGACGATCTCAGTCGGGAAGATTTATGATATATTTGATAGTGAAGGAATTAATCAATCACATCCTTCGAAAAGTAATGAACATGGTATTCAGCAGACGATTGAGCTATTGAAAACATCATTCAAGGGGTTTGTTTTTACAAATCTCGTTGATTTTGATTCTCTATATGGCCATCGTCGTGATCCCATTGGATATGGCAAGGCATTAGAACAATTTGATGCAGCGTTACCTGAAATGATGGAGCAAATCGGTGAGCGCGATCTATTAATTATTACAGCTGATCATGGTAATGATCCTACTCACCCAGGAACTGATCATACACGTGAATATGTTCCAATCTTGCTGTATAGCCCATCGTTCAAAGAGCCGCAACAGCTTGATACAAGGTCAACATTTGCAGATTTGGGCGCTACAATCGCTGAAAATTTCGAGGTGGCTGCGACGCCGACAGGAAGTAGTTTCTTATCCTTATTAAAATAAGGTAGTTCAAAACATCACTTATGCTTCTGAAGTAACTTTTTGTCACTCAAGAAGATATTTCGTGGAAGCTACAAACAGTTTGTAGGGGGAATTGAAATGAGTATAATAACGGCAAGTCAGCAAATTAATGAGGCAGCACAATTTATTGCTCAGAAAATCAATGTTAAGCCAGAAATCGGGCTTATACTAGGATCAGGATTAGGTGTGTTAGGTGATCATATTGAAGGCGCAACGGTCATCGCCTATGAAGATATTCCTCATTTTCCTGTGTCAACGGTAGAAGGACATGCAGGTGAATTAATGATCGGTACAATTGCTGGTAAAACAGTTGTACTAATGCGTGGACGTTTCCATATGTATGAAGGATATGCTCCAGAAGTAACTGCGTTTCCAGTTAGAGTGATGAAAGCACTAGGTGTTAAATCGCTAATTGTAACGAATGCAGCAGGTGGTATTAATCTTGAATTCGCATCAGGCAATCTGATGTTAATTTCCGATCATCTGAACTTAACAGGTAAAAATCCATTGATTGGGTCTAACGATGCCGATCTAGGTGCGCGATTCCCAGATATGTCAGAAGCGTATAGTAAACGACTAAGAGCCATTGCGAAAACGGTTGCGACAGAAAAAGAGATTGGTCTTGTTGAAGGCGTATATGCCGGATTACTTGGTCCGTCTTATGAAACACCTGCTGAGATTAGAATGTTAAGAATTATTGGTGCTGATGCCGTTGGTATGTCAACAGTTGCTGAAGTGATTGCAGCAAGTCATAGTGGCATTGAAGTTGTCGGTATCTCATGCATTAGTAATATGGCAGCAGGAATTTTGGATCAACCATTGTCTCATGTGGAAGTGATGGAAACTACGGATCGAGTTAAATCGCAGTTTTTAGAGTTGGTTACGTCATTAATCGCCAAAATTTAGTTTATATGTCACAGAATTGTCACAATTCATCTGACCTAATGTGACAACATTCGAATATCACTTCGTCGTATAATGTCTCTAGACTTTGCGTAAATCAAGTTATTATGAAGAAGGATGGGTAGACAAAGTGATAGATAGTCAGCTTAATACGAAAATTGAATTTCTCCGCAAGCAAATGGAACTAACGGCAAGCCAACGTGGTAGCTTGCTACATCGTGATGTTATTGCTTTAAGTCAAACGCTGGATGAATACATCATGAAAGCACAATATAGTCATTCGAGTTATCCGTTGCTAACTTGTGCCTTGTAATTTATAGCAATGACCTAACTAGAATTCACTAGCATACGTAATGGAGGGACTCATGAGAGCAGTAGATTTTATTCAAAAGAAGCGTGATGGAAAAGAGTTATCTACTCAAGAAATTAATGAATGGATCCAGCAATATTGCGAAGGTAACATTCCAGACTACCAGATGTCTGCATGGACGATGGCTGTTTATTTTAATGGAATGACTGCGCGCGAAGTCGCAGATTTAACTTTAGCGATGGCTAACTCTGGTGATCAAGTTGATTTGTCAGCTATTAACGGTGTGAAGGTAGACAAGCATTCTACTGGCGGAGTCGGTGATAAGACAAGTTTGATTTTGGCTCCTCTTGTTGCTGCTTCAGGTGTTCCTGTTGCGAAAATGTCGGGTAGAGGTCTTGGTCATACGGGAGGTACGGTTGATAAGTTAGAGTCAATTACTGGTTTCCATACGGAGCGCACTCAGCAGCAATTTGTTGATCAAGTAAATACGATTGGTGTATCTATTATTGGTCAAAGTGGTGATTTGGCACCAGCAGACAAACAGTTGTATGCTTTGCGCGATGTCACTGCAACGGTAGAATCGATTCCACTTATTTCGAGTTCTATTATGAGTAAGAAAATTGCTGCGGGTGCAGATGCGATCGTGCTTGATGTGAAAACAGGCAACGGTGCATTTATGAAAACGTTAGAAGAGTCCATTCAATTGGCAAAGATGATGGTTAGCATTGGAACGGAAGTTGGTCGTGATACGGCAGCAGTAATAAGCGATATGGATCAGCCACTAGGCTTTGCCATTGGTAATGCACTCGAAGTTGAAGAAGCGATTGTTACACTTCAAGGAAATGGACCAGCCGATCTAACGGAGCTATGTATAACACTTGCAGCCCATATGGTGGTGCTTGGTCAACGAGCTAATAGTTATGACGAGGCAAGAGTTATTGTTGAGGATAGCTTGCGAAGTGGCAAGGCATTACAGAAATTGCAAGAGCTTATAGAAGCGCAAGGCGGGGATGGTTCAATTGTTCATGATGTGAGTAAACTTCCCCAAGCATCTATGCAATATGATGTGTTGAGCCAGCGGTCAGGTTATGTGAGTGCGATTGGAGCTGAGCAGCTCGGCATTGCGGCGATGAAGCTTGGTGCTGGACGAGGGACTAAGGATGAGTCGATTGATCATGCTGTCGGCATTGTGCTTCGTAAGAAGGTAGGAGACGCCCTGCAGCAAGGCGAGGTGCTGGCTACACTTTATGTGAATAAAGAAGTTAACGAGCAGAGTGAGCCGGTCATCATGGTTCATAGCGCTTATGGAATCAAAGAGCAGCAGCCACAATTACGTCCTCTATTGATGGCGATTGTAACGAAGGATGGCGTAACGACTTTGTAATGTATAATATGACGACACGAAGCCTCTATTGAAAGTTTAGCGTAACGCTAAACTTTCAATAGAGGCTTTTTTGTATAATGGAATAAATTTCAGTCTATTCGTCAACAATGACTAAGTAAGTGAGACTGCGAGTGAACACATCATTCATCACGTCTAGTAGATCAGCTAGTTTGGTTTATGCTTCCGAAGTAACTTTTCGTTACAAGGAAGCTTCTCAAGAAAATACGAAAAGTTTGTAGGAGGGACTTAAGTTGAAAAAAATAGTATTGATGTTTGTATTAACTTGTCTCATATCGACGAGTTATTCCGGGGCAACGATTGGTGCACTTACGCTATCAACTGAAGAGGTAGACACCATTGAAGCGAACTCTAACGTAGGGCCTTCGCTAGCACTTAACGCCGCCTCTGCGGTATTAATAGATGCTGATAGCGGCACCGTTATTTTCGAAAAAAATAGTAGTGCGAAGTTAGCTCCTGCCAGTATTACGAAAGTTATGACGATGTTGCTCGTTATGGAAGCAGTTGGAGAAGGTAAACTAAAGCTGACTGATATGGTTCGGACAAGTGCGAACGCTGCCTCGATGGGAGGATCACAAATTTTCCTTGAAGAAGGGGAAGAAATGTCAGTAGAGGAAATGCTGAAAGGTGTTGCGATGGCATCTGGCAATGATGCTTCTGTTGCATTAGCAGAAAAGCTGAGCGGAACAGAAGAAGAGTTCGTCAAGCTAATGAATGAACGTGCGAAGCAACTAGGAATGAATAATACGCATTTCATGAATTCTAATGGATTACCAGTCGAAAATCATTATTCTTCTGCTTATGATATCGCGATCGTATCACGCGAGCTAATGAAATATGATCTCATCAGACAGTTTACTGGAAAGTATCAAGACTATCTTCGTAAAGACTCGGAAAAACCGTTCTGGCTTGTCAATACGAACAAATTAGTGCGCTTCTATCCAGGTGCAGATGGCGTTAAAACAGGCTACACAAGTGAAGCGAAGTTTTGTTTGTCAGCTTCTGCATCGCGTGATGGAATGCGGGTTATCGCAGTCATTATGGGTGCACCAAATACGAAAATCAGAAATGCCGATGTCACTCAAATGATGGATTACGCATTTGCACAATATAGTAATCATGTCGTGATAGAGCAGGGAGCAACGATAGGTTCTCTCGAAATTGAAAAAGGCATGGAGAGCAGAGTTGATCTAATGGCAGAGCAACAATTCTCAATTCTTATTAAACGCGGTAGTGATACAACGAAAATTTACTATGAAGTGGATATGGACAAATCAATTAAAGCTCCAATTGTTGCAGGTCAGCCGATTGGGAAGTTGACGATCTATCAAGGCGAGCAGGCGATGAAAGAATTTGAACTAATCGCACCGCAAACGGTTGAAAAAGTAAATTGGTTCAGATTATTAAAACGTTCAACTCAAAGCTTATTTAAGTAAGTTTTTTGAATTACATATTTCAATGAAAGTTCAAAAAGCGGACTTTCAGAACCGAGAAGATGGAGCGCTACTTGAGAAAGACGGAAGCGCAAGTGTACATGATTACGTACACGCGAACCGTACTTTTCAAGTTCGCTTCATATTCGATGTCGAATATGCTACGTAGCAACGCATCGTTATCAAAGTTCGCTTGTCGGTAATTGACTGTTTTCTTCTACTTTTGTCGTGGTGCAGGAATTAACAACGCAAATGTGGAATGATTCTCTATTCGCCAAAAAGCAGCTAGTTTTATTTGACACAAATATAACGATAAGGAGCTGAGCGATGGATGTCATTGCGCACAGAAGTGGTACACAATCGAAATGTTGTTATTGTACGCCTAACGGGAGAACTAGACCATCACACTGCGGAGGATGTTCGACTAAGACTGGATGAAGTACTGTTGAAGGAAAATTCACATCATATGGTGATGAATTTGGAAACTTTAACTTTCATGGACAGTTCAGGTATTGGTGTGCTGCTCGGTCGTTACAAGCAGTTGAAGAATAAGGGCGGGAAGTTAATTCTTTGTCATATTGATTCTCCAGTATACAAGCTTTTAGAGCTATCTGGTTTATTCAAAATTATTGATGTATATGACGATGAGGTTCACGCACTTTCTAGCTTGGAGGTGGTTTCATGAACACGGGAAACAAAATGAGACTAGTATTTAATGCTAGGTCTGAGAATGAATCGCTTTCGCGTATTGCGATTGCGTCATTTGCCAGTCAACTTGATCCGACACTAGAAGAAATAAATGATTTGAAAACCGTTGTATCTGAAGCTGTAACCAATTGCATTATTCATGGTTATGATAATGATCCAACCAAAGAAGTAGAGATTAATGCAAGTATTGAAGATGATCGTATTGTCATTGAAATTAGTGATAATGGTAAAGGAATTGAAGATATGGAGCTTGCACGTCAGCCATTATTCACAACTTTACCTGATGGGGAACGGGCTGGAATGGGTTTTACGATTATGGAAAATTTTGTAGATCATTTTGAAGCTTCAAGCACTGTCGGCGGTGGAACTCGTATTATGATGGCAAAGCGCATTGAATCAAAAAAAGCGCTCTATTACTAGAGCATAGGGGTTGAACCTCATGAAAGTTGATTTTAAGCAAACGGGCCAACCGTATTTGGAAGATTCTGAGGTGAAGCGATTAATCGCCCTAAGCCAATCAGGTGATAGGGATGCGCGAGATCGTCTTGTTAACTCAAATATTAGGCTTGTCTGGTCAGTCGTGCAGCGCTTTATGAATCGAGGATATGAGCCAGAGGATCTTTTTCAAATCGGATGCATTGGATTGCTCAAGTCAGTAGATAAATTCGATTTATCTTATGATGTAAAGTTTTCTACATATGCAGTTCCCATGATTATTGGTGAGATTCAACGTTTCTTACGTGATGATGGAACACTCAAGGTTAGCCGATCCTTGAAAGAAACTGCCAATAAGGTCCGTAAAATGAAAGATGAACTTTCCAAAACGATGGGAAGATTACCGACTATTTCTGAAGTTGCAGAACGATTAGGGATTACACCTGAGGACGTTATCTTTGCTCAGGAGGCTAATAAGCCACCAACATCCATTCACGAAACAGTTTTTGAAAATGACGGTGATCCGATTACGTTAATGGATCAAATTGCGGATGATTCGCAAGATAAGTGGTTCGATAAATTAGCGTTAACAGAAGCGATTGGTGGGCTAAGCGAGCGTGAACGAATGATAGTATATTTACGTTATTATCGCGATAAAACACAATCGGAAGTTGCCAATCGATTAGGTATTTCGCAAGTGCAAGTGTCACGGCTTGAGAAAAAAATATTGCAGCTTATTAAAGATCAGATTGCTTTATAAGAAATGTCAGCTATATTGATCAATATAGAGGGTTCGGAATGATTTTATTCCGAGCCCTTTATCTATGTACGACACGTATGGCGCAAAACGCATTAGTTGATTCGAACCGATTATTGATGTGTAAGAGACTAATCCCGAAAATCGTCATTAGTGCTAAAGAAGGTTGCTTAATCGCGGTACTCTCTATTACTATAGAAAGAACGATTATTTTTGGAGGGTCTCCCGATGACGAAAGAAATGACAGCAAACTTATCCCTTAATGAAGCGACACTCCAATTTGTTAATCTGTATGCTGAAAACGTATTGGAAATTATTGAGATTGAACCACATACATTGCAGGAGCTTTTCCGGATGTCGCTTTTTTATAATAAACGATTCGACGAGAACAATTCGTTAGCGGTTGGTAAAGCAATCAGTTATGCTTTGAGTCGTTCTGATTATTGGCAAAGAATCAAGATTGGTCTCTATCGAAACATTCTGGTTGCAACGGATGAAATTTTTGTTGAATTGGAAGATGACATAGCACCAATCGAAGATATTATTATCCCTATTAGCCTACCTAGTACTGATTTTCGAAATAAGTTAATCGATTACCTTGCTGAGCGCTTATTCGATAAATTGAAGCTTAATCTCCATTCGGGGAATAACGATTACGAAAAGCAAAATATGAGTACGCAAGAAATCAGCTCTGATCTCTATTTTTTAATGGAGAGCTACTATAAGGAGCAAAAGCTTCCACATATGCCTTACAAGATGGGTGATTATGTTAGTGAAGAGGCGAAGCAGCTTATTGAGCTGAAAGGGAGAAAGAAGAATCTTGCCTTTGAACATATGGTGCCGACAAACCTTTATATTAATGAATTTATTAAGCTAACTGTTAATAACGAATTAACACAAGCATTCATTCATAGTAGTCTTCAGCGAAATTATTATACTTGTATCGTTACGCAGCAAGAAAGAGAGAAATTAATCCCATTCGTAATGGGTGAGGGCTGGGATGGTCAAGATCCGTTCTATCGATATGATGAAGCAGGTATTCGCTATTTTGAACAGGAGCGATGAGGAGCGATCGGAGATCGCTGTGAGAACCAATCGCTGTTCCGATCGCCGCTGGTGCACAGGGGAGATTAGTTCTCTCCGCTAAGGCGTAGGTGCAGGATGGAGAACAAGGTTAGTTTTTCAATATACTATTTTAATTAAGATCATCGCACACGCACTCTTCGTTTCAACGAATGAGTGGTGAAACGATTGATCTTTTTTTTGTTTTATAGAGTAGGAACAGCACAATTGCAAATACTATGTATCATCTAACTATTATTGCAGTCAAAAGAGGTGTAAATAGTATGGCTGGGGATAATAATACGCTTTATTTGCGCTTAAAACGGAGAATTAGTATTCGCCAGCAAGAGTGTGTAAAACTCTCTGATGCAGCGCATATTCTTGTTAATGACAAAGAAATAGAGGGTCAGCTTGCTGAGCTAATTCTTTATAAGCACAGTCTTAAGGATGGCAATCGAGTTGTTATTGATCTTCTACAAATTATTGAAAAGGTAAAACAACAATGGCCTACTATGGCAATTGATGTCTATGGTGATCCTCAAGTATTAGTGATGATTTCAAGTGATGAGAAAAAACCACGCTACATATTACTTGTCGTATGTTGGTTATTACTATTTTTCGGATCTGGATTAGCACTTATGAATTTTCACTCTGATGTCAACATGAAGGATACGCATATTCGCATCGTAGAGCTAATTACAGGAAAACGTGAAGATCATCCACTGTGGTTTCAAATTCCTTATTCGGTGGGAGTAGGAGCCGGAATGATTATATTTTTCAACCATATTTTCCGCAAAAAATTTAATGAAGAACCTAATCCACTCGAAGTTGAAATGTATATGTATCAAGAGAATGTTAATACATTTGTAATTGCTGAGGAAATTAGAAATCGACAAGATAAAACGAAAAATTCGGTAGGAGAGGAAGGATATGATTGAGTCTTTACAAATAGGTTTTATAATGTTTCTTGCACTCTCTGGTGGGGTTGTTGTCGGGACGAGCTTTGTAGCCTTACTCGTTATTTTCGATCTTATTCCGAGACTTGCGCAGTTAACGAATAGCTATCACTTGTCTATTTGGTTTGAAACGGCATTAATTAGCGGAGCGTTGTATTTTACATTAACAGATTTCTTGAATATCCAATTGCATTTACCGCTGCCGCCTTTAATTGGATTTATAGGGCTGCTTAATGGCATGTTTGTAGGCATGCTAGCAGCAGCGTTAACAGAAGTGATGAACGTCCTGCCGATTATTGCGAAGCGACTAAGTTTGTCACGGGCTATGGTTGCCTTAGTGATGGCGATGGTAATAGGGAAGACTGTAGGCTCATTTTTCGATTGGCTTGTTTTTCAGTGGTAAAAAACAACAGCAAAGGAGTGCAGAGTAATGACCTATGAAAATCAGGAGGAACATCATAAACAAGAAGGAAACGAACAGCCTTCACCTCATAACCAGTTTCAACAAGATCAATTACAGCAAAATCAAGATCATCATGATCAATCCTTTTCTCAGCATGATGAACAAGAAGAAAGTCAATCCGATGGGGAAGGCGAGCACTATCACTCTAGTGAAGTTAGGCGACAGAAACAGACAGCTCCTGTAGAGCCGATTCCTTCTAATATTGATGAAATTTTGATTCGACTTGAAGAAGAAATTGGGTATAAAAAAAGTTTTGATGTATCTGTTAGAGAGATGACAATCGGCAATACTCGTATTGCAATGCTCTGTGTTAGTGGACTAGTTAATTCCACAATCATGCTTGAAATATTGAAAAGACTGACGTTTCTTGAAGCGAAGGATTTGGGATACGATGCGTTACATAGCTTTTTCACATATTATGTGCCATCAGCGCAAGTACGCAAGGAAGAAGATTGGAACTTGTTAATTGCGAGTGTACTAGGCGGTGAATGTGCATTATTTATTGACAATCAGCCAATCGCCTTATCTATTGAGGTGCGTAATTTTCCTGCACGTGGTTTATCAGAGCCTTCATTAGAGAAAGTTGTCCGTGGTAGTAGAGATGGTTTCAATGAAACATTGATGGTTAATATCTCACTCGTAAGAAGACGGTTGAAAGATCCGATGCTTCGCTACGAATTATTAAGGGTTGGTACAAGAACGAAGACGGATGTTTGTATTGCCTATATTGACGATATCGTTGATAAAAGCTTATTAGCATCGATCAAGGAAAAAATCGAATCTGTTCGTATTGATGGACTGCCGTTAGCGGATAAACAACTAGAAGAAGTGACGATTAATCGAGCTTGGAATCCGTTTCCGCTTGTGCGTTATTCTGAACGACCAGATACGGTTGCCTCTCACCTGCTAGAAGGTGCTGTAGCGGTATTTGTTGATACTTCTCCAAGTGTAATGACGATGCCTACCACATATGCGGATTTGATGCAGCATGCCGAGGAGAACCGTCAAACTCCGTTCGTAGGAACCTATTTACGCTGGGTAAGGTTTATTGGCATAATGATGTCGTTAATATTATTACCACTATGGTTATTATTTGTGTTGCATCCAGAATATCTCCCTGACATACTTTCATTTGTTGGTCCCAAAGAGACTGGTGAAATTCCGATAGTTATTCAATTTATAATAGCTGAAATTGGGGTCGATCTACTGCGAATGGCTTCTGTGCATACACCGACTTCGCTCGCAACTGCGATGTCACTCGTTGCTGCTATTCTAATTGGAGACATCGCTGTACAAACAGGATTATTCGTCAATGAAGTCATCCTTTATATGGCGATTGCTGCAGTAGGCATGTTCGCGACGCCAAGCTATGAGTTAGGTCTCGCCAATCGCTTAATTCGCTTGCTATTAATTGTGACTGTTTCGTTATTTGGATTAGCGGGGCTAGTTATCCCTGTTACACTAATCATTGTGGCACTTTCTATGGAGCGTTCCGTGAACCGACCATATCTTTGGCCGTTTATTCCATTTGATCTAAAAGCGGTCATCAATATTTTAATTCGAAAGCCAATGTTGTATAATCGTACGAGGCCGAATATTATGAGACCACAGCAATATGATCGTATGCCGAATGAGGATACCAACTGAAAAATACAAACTTCATGTGTGAATATCCATTTCTTTAAGCTTACGATATGAGTTATACTGTGAGAAATAAAGAATATTGGTCTATCTTGCAGTGATAGAGGAAAGCAGAGGAGAATATATGTATTTACACGGTACAACTAAAGTGAATAATTATGGTCACTTGGAGATTGGTGGAGTTGATGTAGCCAATTTGGCGAGTGAATTTGGTACTCCGCTATATATAGTAGATGAGGCATTAGTGAGACAACGTGCGCGTGAGTATGTAGATGCATTCACTGCTACGGGATTGAAATTCCAAGTTGCTTATGCAAGTAAAGCATTTTCAGTAAAAGCGATGTGTATATTAGCAGAGCAAGAAAATTTGTCTCTCGACGTTGTTTCGGATGGGGAATTATATACAGCGCTTGAAGCGGGTTTCCCGGCTTCACGTATTCACTTCCACGGAAATAACAAAACAGAAGAAGAAATCAATATGGCTTTAGCAGCCGATATTGGTTGCTTTGTTGTAGATAACTTTATTGAATTACATGTTCTCAATGATCTTGCAGCACAACAAAATAAAGTAGTGAATGTGTTATTGCGAATTACACCAGGCGTTGAAGCGCATACTCATGACTATATTTCAACAGGTCAAGAGGATTCGAAGTTCGGCTTTGATCTTGGAAATGGTTCGGCAAGAGAAGCAGTTATTCAAGCGAATGATCTAGCTAACTTGAAACTATTGGGTGTTCATTCCCATATCGGATCGCAAATTTTCGAGGTTGAAGGCTTCCGGATGGCAGTTGAAAAGGTGACGAAATTTACGGTAGCTGTTCGTGATGAGTTAGACATTCTATTCACAGTAATTAATGTCGGTGGTGGCTTTGGTATTCGTTATGTTGAAGGTGATTCTCCACTGCCAATTAGTGAATATGTCAAAGCCATTGCCAATGCGATTATAACTAATTTCACAGAAGCTAACTATGCTTTACCTGAAATTTGGACGGAACCAGGTCGCAGTATGGTTGGCGATGCTGGAACAACATTGTATACAATCGGTACAAGCAAAAACATTCCTGGTGTACGTAAATATGTTGCAGTTGACGGCGGGATGACAGATAATCCACGTCCAGCTTTATATCAATCACAATATGAAGCGGTATTAGCTAATCGTGCGAATGAAGAAGCTACAGAACTTGTTTCTATCGCGGGTAAATGCTGCGAGAGCGGTGATATGTTGATCTGGGATGTTAATCTTCCAGAATCAACAAGTGGTGATCTGCTAGCTGTATTCTGTACAGGAGCATACAATTATGCAATGGCAAGCAACTACAATCGTATTCGTCGACCAGCAGTCGTATTTGTGAAAGATGGTCAAGCGGATCTCGTTGTAAAACGTGAATCTTTGGAAAATATTGTGTGCAATGACGTCGTTCCTGCACGTCTACAAAAATCTCCACTTGCGAAATAGGCTCAAAATTGGTAACGTAATGTTATCTCTATGAAGGAAGGTAGATGTCAAAATGGCAAAACAAGCAAAAATTAAATTAGCTGAAGGTGGAGAAGTTGTTATCGACTTATTCGACCAAGACGCTCCCAATACTGTTGCAAACTTCGAAAAACTTGCAACAGATGGATTTTATAATGGACTTTCATTCCACCGCGTTATCCCTGGTTTCATGGCTCAAGGTGGTTGCCCAGATGGTCGTGGTACTGGTGGTCCAGGCTACCAAATTGACTGTGAAATCAACCCTAACAAACATGAGCGCGGAACATTAGCGATGGCACATGCTGGTCGCAACACTGGCGGTAGCCAATTCTACATTTGTTATCAAGCTCAACCGCATTTGGATGGACAACATACTGTTTTTGGTAAAGTTGCTTCAGGTATGGAATTCATTGATGCAGTATCTAATGGTTCCAAAATGGAGACGGTTGAAGTTTACGAAGTATAATATTGCAGTAAATCCAATTGAATAGTAGTTAGCTAACCTTCGGGGGTAGGGTGCAATTCCCAACCGGCGGTGATCGCACTATGAGGTGAGTTTCGCTTCATAGTGTGTAAGTCCGCGACCCAATCTAATTATGGCAACATAATGGATTGGCTGATCTAGTGTGAATCTAGAACCGACAGTAAAGTCTGGATGGGAGAAGGGGAAGCTTCGGTATATCTTTGTGATGAATGATACTTTTTTGAGTATATCCATTATGTAAGGTATATTTGTATTCGCTTTTTTATGGGATGCATACAATGAAACCGTCTACGTAGCATTATGTCAATTTTGACGTATAGCTCTAGGCTTTTTCAGCGTCGAAAATTCTACATAATCTACCCCCGATGGCCTTTGCCGTTCGGGGGTTTTTATATTTTTAGCAATCATCCAGAACGAGTTTTCCTATTTATGAAGAAATAGTAGATCTGAAGGTTGAAAGGAGGGATGAAAGGATTATGTTTACTGGACTTATTGAAGAAATTGGAATCATTAAAGGGATTCATAAGCACGGGGAAGTTATGCAAATCAATATAGCGGCCAAAAAGATTATGGATGACGTTGCTATTGGCGACAGTATCGCGGTTAATGGTGTATGTCTAACCGTAACGAAGTTCCATGCTAGTGATTTTACTGCTGATGTTATGCCCGAAACTTTTCGGAAAAGCTCATTATCCCAACTTTCAATAGGACGTACCGTTAATCTAGAACGCGCAATGATGGCTGGTGGTAGATTTGGCGGTCATATTGTACAAGGGCATGTTGACGGGACAGGAGCTATCGCAGCACGATATATTGACGGAAACGCAGTGGTGTTAGAGATTGAAGTAGAAGATCGAGACTTACTTAAATATATTCTACCTAAAGGTTCAATAACGATTGACGGTGTTAGTTTGACCATAGTTAGTGTTCACCAACGTATTGTAAAAGTATCCGTCATTCCCCACACTTTAGCCGAGACAGCATTACAGCAGCGAGTTGCTGGCGATATTGTGAACCTCGAAGGTGATATTATTGGCAAATATGTAGAGCATTTATTACGTTTTCAAGATAAAGGGATAGAAAATCCGAAGAAATCTAATTTATCGAGTGCATTTCTGACCGAACATGGATTTTTGTAGTTATGAATAGTTATAGCTCATGCTTTCGATGTTACTTTTTGCTCACAAAAAGTTTTAGGAGGAATAACGATGAGTGGACATACTGATACGTTTAACAGCATTGAATCTGCATTAGAAGATTTGAAACAAGGTAAAGCAATCATTGTTGTAGATGATGAAGACCGTGAGAATGAAGGCGACTTAATCGCCCTAGCCCAGTATGTAACGCCAGAGGTTGTTAATTTCATGATTACTGAAGCAAGAGGGCTTGTCTGCGTACCGATTACAGAGGAAAGAGCAGTAACGCTTGATTTGCCTCCCATGGTAAAACAAAATACTGATTTTCATGGTACAGCATTTACAGTTTCGGTAGATCATGTATCAACAACAACTGGAATATCTGCACATGAACGAGCGATGACCATCCTTGCATTAATTGATGATAAAGCAATATCTACAGATTTTCGTCGCCCGGGACATATTTTCCCGCTTATTGCCAAACCAGGTGGCGTTCTGCAACGGGCTGGTCACACAGAAGCAGGGATTGATTTGGCGAAATTAAGTGGTGCGAAGCCAGCGGCGCTTATTTGCGAAATTATTAAAGAAGATGGCAGTATGGCTCGAATGGATGATCTCAAAGTATTTAAGGAGAAGCATCAGTTGAAATTAATAACGATTAAGTCGCTTATTGAATATCGCAGTCATACAGAAAAATTAATTACTCGTGAAGCTTCATGTAAGCTACCTACTGACTTTGGTGACTTTACAGCAGTTGCTTATACTAATGTAGTTGATGACAAGGAGCATATTGCTCTTGTGAAAGGGGAGATCGACTCTACCCAACCAGTATTGCTGCGTGTTCATTCCGAATGTCTGACCGGCGATGTATTCCATTCTCATCGTTGTGATTGTGGTCCCCAGCTTGAAGCGGCACTTCGTCGTGTGAATGAAGAAGGTACAGGGATCGTATTGTATATGCGTCAAGAAGGTCGCGGCATAGGTCTAATTAATAAGCTGAAGGCTTACGAATTGCAAGAGCAAGGACTGGACACTGTTGAGGCCAATATTAAACTTGGATTCGCTGCTGATTTGCGCGAGTATGGCATTGGTGCTCAAATCTTAAAAGATCTTGGTGTCAAACAGATCCGTTTGCTGACGAACAATCCACGTAAAATTAAAGCGCTAGAGGGCTATGGTCTAGAAGTAGTTGAGCGTGTCCCGATTCAGCTTGAGCATAATAAAGATAATGAAAAATATTTGCATACGAAGAAAGATAAACTGGGTCATATGTTGAAATTTTAACGAAATCTTATAAAAGTAATGCTTTTATAAGAAATAATCATTAGAATAGAGAGGGGAAATTAAGATGGCATTTGTATATGAAGGTAATTTAATTTCTGAAGGATTAAAATATGGAGTTGTTGTTGGACGTTTCAATGAATTTATTTCAAGTAAGCTATTAGCTGGAGCATTAGATGGATTCAAACGACATGGTGCGCAAGATAATGAAGTTGAAGTAGCATGGGTTCCTGGAGCATTTGAAATTCCACTTATTGCCCAAAAGATGGCCGAGAGTGGAAAGTATGATGCAGTCATTACATTAGGTGCAGTTATCCGCGGAGCAACACCTCATTTTGATTATGTATGCAATGAAGCTGCAAAAGGCGTTTCTGCTGTAGCTTTGAAAACAGGTGTACCAACCGTATTCGGTGTCTTAACTGTTGATTCGATCGAGCAAGCAATTGAGCGAGCTGGAACGAAGGCGGGTAATAAGGGGTATGAATCTGCCATAACAGCGATAGAAATGGCCAACCTTTTGAAGGAAATTCAAAATACTCATTTGTGATCACGACGTAACGCGCTGTAGCATAGTCGACGGCGAATATGCCCCCCATCGAAAGCCTGTGTGTGCTCTCGTACACATAACGTACGCTGTGCTACTCGTTTCCGCTGTGGGTCATCTTCTTGGTGCTGACAAGCGAATATTTTGAATCTTTATTTGAAGTTCGATCAAAGGACACCGTGGCTATACTTCGTTGAAGAGACATCTTGCATTGCTCCGAAGGTGGAAGTTTGCTTACGTACTCTCCGACTACGTTATGCTCTATGCTCCGCAGCGCTAATATATTTTAGTTTCGCTTCGATGAAAATCTTCTTAGCTTTGCTCAGAAGATTTGGAATTTATATTGAATTTTACAATGAAAGTTCAAAAAGCGGGCTTTCAGAACCGAGAAGATGAAGCGCTACTTGAGAAAGGCGGAAGCGCAAGTGTACATGGTTGGTACACGCGAACCGTACTTTTCAAGTTCGCTTCATATTCGATGTCGAGTATGCTACGTCAGCATACTCATCGTTATCAAAGTCTGTTTTTTGAACTACCTATTCAGGAGGTTATGATGTGTCCGTACAATACAAGCTCAATTCCTTCGAAGGTCCGCTCGATCTATTGCTGCATTTGATTGATCGCTCGGAAATTGATATTCAAGATATTTCCATTAGTGAGATTACGAATCAGTATATGGAATATTTGAATGCAATGAAAGAATTAGAGCTAGACATCACAAGTGAATTTTTGGTAATGGCTGCTACGCTATTAGCAATTAAGAGCCAGCAGTTATTACCGAAGCCTCCTGTATTCGAGAATGAATATGAAGAGTGGTATGATGATGGACCTGACTTGCGAGATGAATTGATTCAGAAATTGATTGAATACCGTAAATTCAAACAGATTGCACTGGATTTGAAGGATAAGGAATTTCAGAGAAGTCTTGTTTTTTCGCGTGAGCCTGAAGATATGACCGCATTTATGAAAGAGTCTTATGTTAATCCTTTAGAAGGTATCCAATTATCTGATCTTGTCTTAGCATTGCAGAAGGCTATGAAACGTGCGAATCGCCGAGAGGTTATTGCAACGATACAGCGAGACGAAATATCGGTTAAGGATCGTATCCGAGATATTGTTGAGGTGTTGAAGGAATTCGAGACGGTGCGATTTTCTAAGCTTATTCGCGAAAATATGTCCAAGCATGAAATCATTGTTACTTTTCTATCTATTCTCGAATTGATGAAGATGAAGCATATCCGTTGCTATCAGCACGGACTCTTCGATGATATTGTTATACAGTGGAGAGGAGAAGGTTTGACCGATGGAATTTCAGCAATTGAAGTCGATTATTGAAGGTTTGCTATTCATGGCAGGAGATGAAGGGCTTAACAAACGTCAGCTTGCCGATATTATGCGCATTGATCTAGAGTATGTAGAAGAGCTCGTTTTTGATTTGCAGCGTGATTTGGAACGTGATCGACGAGGCGTACAGATTGGGATTTTTGCTGGGTCGTACCGATTAACAACACATCCAGAACACGCGGAATATTTTGAACGAATGGCATATACGCCAACGAGAGCACAGCTTTCGCAAGCAGCACTAGAAACATTATCGATTGTGGCATATAAACAACCGATTACACGAGTAGAGATTGAAGAAATTCGTGGTGTGAAATGTGAGCGTGCGATACATACATTAGTCGCTAAAGATCTGATCGAGGAAGTTGGGCGAGCTGAAGCGATTGGCAGGCCGATTTTATATGGAACAACGAAGGTGTTTCTTGATAGTTTTGGTCTTGCTTCGATCAAAGAGCTTCCAGAGGCGAAGGAAGTATCTCTAGATGCTGAAGATATGGACGAGCAAACACAGCTATTATTCGAAAGATATGAAGGTCGTCAGATGACGTTAGATGAAGTGAAGGAATGATAACAATAAGACTGGTCATACTATGGTCAATATACTTAAGTAGAGGAGGTAGATGATGCTACCTTGGATTCTGAGTAATTGGGCGTGGTGGATCAGTCTTTTTATTGTTGTAATAGTTATCGCTGCTGGTTTCTCAACACTTACTTTTGCTTGCTACGCACGGAGTCGTAAGGACGAAGATTATATTTTAATCAAAATTGTCGGCTTGTACGGTCTCTTTAAGTTCAAAATTGTAATGCCTCAATTTGAACTTGGCAAAAAATCGTTTCAGACTAGCGACGGAAAAAATGATACTAATGTTAATAATGGTAATGAGCAAAGCTCTCAATCGGAATGGGATGTAGATGTAGCGCTTGCGCAATATAAACAATGGCATGCAGCATTAGAATTAGTTCGTAATGTTAAAGGGAGATTCAAGAAAGTTTTAAGAAGAGGCGTATTAACGGAATGGAAATGGTACAGCTATGTAGGGACAGGCGATGCGATGACAACAGCGATGACATGTGGTTTGTTATGGTCTGTAAAAGGAATGATTTTCGGAACATTGTCAGGAATGGTTAGAGTTAAGGAGTCACCCATCGTTAAGATTGAGCCTATTTATCAGACAAGCTTTTTTGCGACGGAATGGTCTTGCTTAGTTCAAATGAGACTTTGGCATGCGTTATATTCAGGTGCATATATAATGTATCGCGTATCAGTATGGAAGAAAAGATTTCTAGTACGCAGTAATATACCAGCGGGCACAAGCTAATACTTCTTGCTAAAGGTGCAACCTCAAAAAGCGAACTTTTTGAATTTTCTTAAAATGAAGGTTCAAAAGCGGGATTTCAGAACCGACGCCGAATATGCTACGTTAGCAGACCCATCGTTATCAAATTCCGTTTTTTGAACTTCCTCTAAAGGTAATAATTGATGCTTATATTCTGTGGTGATGTTGAGCAACCTAATGCGTAGGCTTCATATTATCAATTAGGAGTGAGTGCAGATGTCAGAACACCCTATTCAAGGACTAATGTCCACCAGCTTAGAAAATATTAAGGAAATGCTCGGAATTAATACGATTGTAGGTGATCCGATTCATACACCGAGTGGTGATACGATATTGCCGATCTCACGCGTCGGTGTAGGATTTGTCGCTGGAGGTAGTGAAATTCGGATGGAGCATGATGAACCTCATCAAACTCAACATGATGGGCTAAACATGATATCAAATTCGTTGCCGTTCGGTGGTGGTAGTGGTGGCGGTGTATCGATTACACCAATCGCATTTCTCGTTGTAGGCGCACAAGGTGTTAAAGTAGTACCGTTAGATAATCAAACTCACCTATTAGATAAAGTGATTGATGCAGCACCTGGATGGATGGATAAAATTCAATCGATGATTACTTCGAATACAAATTCAACTACTTCACCAACGGAACAAGGATCTAACGATACGACAGGTAATTATCAGTAATAAGCCGCTGTAAGACTCAATATTTGAATTACTTGTTACGTTTATGCCAACTAACGATGGATAGCTTTCATTGTTAGTTGGTTTTTTGTGCTAATCAGCAATGACTTTGAATATGCTAGTGGAAAGAGCTGGGAGCTCGTCTATAATTCCAACTTTCTGCATATACTACATCAATAGGTTGTTCAAAAAGCCCACTTTTTGAACTTGCACTTTATGGTAAGTCTAACGACAGCAGGAGGAGAATTATGAAGATTACAAATTGGATGAAGGGCTTAATTGGAGCAATTATCGGATGCTTGTTCTTTGGCGTTGTTAGCGCCGAAATAGTACGAGCTACGCCGGATATTTCAACTCATGCACAAGCAACGACGTTAATTGATGTGCAATCTGGACGGATTTTGTATAGTGAAGATGGTGACACACCTATGCGTATTGCCAGTTTAACAAAAATTATGACAGCAATTGTTGCTATAGAATATGGTGATTTAAGCTCAAAAGCTAAAGTAACCAAACGAGCAGCAGGAAGAGAAGGTTCTTCGATCTATCTAAAGCTTGGCGAGGAAATGACGTTGTCGAATATGCTTTATGGTCTTATGCTGCGAAGTGGAAATGATGCTGCTACAGCCATTGCTGAACATGTTGGAGGGTCAGAAGCAGGATTTGTATATCTAATGAATGAGAAGGCTCATGAACTAGGATTGGTAAATACTCAATTTCGTAATCCGCATGGGTTAGATGAAGAGGGACATATATCCTCTGCCAATGATCTAGCCATACTAACGGCTTACGCACTGAAAAATAAAGTTTTTGCTGAAATCGTCAAGACAGAGGAGAAACAAGCTCCAAATCCATATGAGAAATGGAATTATTCATGGCGCAACAAAAATAAGATGCTTTATACGTATGAAGGGGCAGACGGAGTAAAGACAGGCTATACGAAAAAGGCGTTTCGTTGCCTTGTTAGCTCAGCAACGAGAAACGGCCAGCAATTAGTTGCAGTTACGTTGAATGATGGAGACGATTGGCAAGACCATAGTAAATTACTAGATTGGGGCTTCAAACATTATCCGTTATCCATTATAGCGAAAAAAGCTGATACGATTACAGGCAGTACATTTGTATATGGACAACAATACGTTTACCCTTTGGATGAAAATGAGCTTGGGAAAATTACAGCAGATATTGAGCTATTTGATCCTAAATCAGTTTATTTTTCTTTAGGAGAAAGAGGGAAAATGAATTTCTATCTAGAGGGCGAGGTTATCGGGAATGTTCCGATTTATGAATCAAATAGTCCAAGACTTTCATTAGGGCAACAAGCTGCATCCGAAGAGACATTTGCGAAATTCAAGAAAAATAGTAAGGATCATATCAGCTGGCTTGAGAGGATGTCAACTTGGCTAGAAGAGTAATGTAAAGAAATATCGATAATCGTTTCATGTTGGGGGAGGCATGGGGATGGTCAATTGGATATGGTTATTTCTAATTGTAGTCAGTGTTATTTTTGGCGTAATTAACGGAAATTTGGATGTGATTACGCAAGCGGCATTTGACGGAGCAAAATCTGGTGTTACGGTTAGTTTTGGTTTAATTAGTATTATGGTGTTTTGGCTTGGTATGATGAAAATAGCGGAGGAAGCGGGATTACTAAATAAGTTATCTCGCTTACTTCACCCTATTGTTAGGTGGTTATTTCCTGATATTCCAAAGGGTCATCCTGCACTGGGCTATATTATGAGTAATTTAAGTGCTAATATGTTTGGACTTGGCAATGCGGCAACTCCGATGGGAATTAAAGCAATGCAAGAATTACAAACGCTTAATCCGGACAAGCATACAGCGACACCTGCGATGTGTACGCTGCTCGCGCTTAATACGTCAAGTATTACGTTAGTTCCGACAACGTTGATTGCGATCCGAATGAATTATAACTCAGCTAATCCTGCAGAAATTATTGGAACAACATTAGCTGCGACTTTCGTTGCAACACTAACCGCTATATTTGTAGATCGATGGTATCGTAGTCGAGATAAAGGACCCCCTAGTACATACACCACGATGACTGCCTCAGTAAAAAGTAATTCAACAACGATAGAGCGTGCCTCGGGCGGAGGTGAACCAGTTGTATAATATATTCACACAACTATCATCCTACTTGATTCCAGCTATTATTGTATTTATTCCTCTATATGCGTTACTTAGAAAAAAACAGCCAGTATATGAAGTATTTGTAGATGGTGCCAAAGATGGATTTGAAACGGCAATTGCTATTATTCCGCATCTCGTTGGTATGATGGTCGCGATTAGTATGTTCAGGGCATCTGGCGCCATGGATATGATGCTTCTAGCGTTTAGACCGATCTTTGATTCGTTTGGCGTACCAAGTGAAGTATTGCCTCTTGGTATATTGCGACCAATTACGGGGGCGGGCTCATTAGCATTTACAGCTGATCTAATTGCGACCTATGGACCAGACTCATTAATCGGCAGAATTGCCTCAACAATACAGGGAAGTACAGATACTACGCTATATGTTTTAACGGTATATTTCGGTGCGGTAGCAGTGCGTAACTCCAAGTACGCCTTGAAGGTAGGTTTGATCTCAGATTTGGTTGGTTTTGTAGCTGCGATCGTAATTTGCATGCTTGTTTTCGAGTAGGAATACTTGTGCTTTGGCGTCGTAATCGTTATGATGGTAGATGAGGTGAACATAGTGGAACGATTACAAAAAATATTGGCTCAGGCTGGTGTTGCTTCTCGTCGTAAATGTGAGGAGTTAATATTGTCTGGAGCTGTTGAAGTAAATGGCGAGCAAGTGACTACAATGGGTGTAAAAGTAAATCCAAATGATGATGTCATCACGGTGAACGGTCGTCCAATTCGTAGTGAGAAAAAAATATATGTTATGTTAAACAAACCAAAAGGTGTAATTACGAGCGCAAGTGATCCACAAGGTCGTAAAGTTGTAGCGGATTTCTTACCAGGAATTAAGGAACGCGTCTATCCTGTAGGTCGTCTAGATTATGACACAGAAGGATTGCTACTGCTAACGAATGATGGAGATTTTGCGAATATGTTAACACATCCCAAGCATCATGTGCCCAAAACATATTATGCAACGGTAAAAGGTGTACCACATGGTAGTTTGTTAGAAAAACTACAGCGTGGGGTAGAGCTTGAAGATGGTATGACTGCTCCAGCGGCTGTCGAATATCAAGATGTGAAAATGGAAAGCAATGAAGCTACCATATCTATTACGATTCATGAAGGACGTAATCGTCAAGTTCGACGTATGTTTGAAGCAATCGGCCATAAAGTTGTTCGTTTGAAACGTGTTCGTTTTGGTGAAGTTACACTTGAGGGATTACCTCGTGGCAAGTTTCGTCATCTAACGGAATCCGAAATAAAACAGCTTATAAAAGAAGCGAGTAAGACACATAAAGTTCATAATTAAGGAATGACGACGGCATATTATGCCGTCGAATTTTCGTTATAATGAGAATATCATTTAGTTGATATAAATAGTGGTGGTGTATACATAATGGGTAAGTATAGGAAAAAGGTGCAAGTCGTCGTTTTACTTGCAGTACTTATTATTGGCGGTTATGCAATTTTTCAGTCGTTCCAAAACAATGATCGTACTAATTTGGTCAAAGTTGGTCAAATGGCACCTGATTTTAGACTAGCTAACTTGAATAATGAACCTGTTACACTTTCAGATTATATCGGAACTCCAGTTGTCATTAATTTTTGGGGTACTTTTTGCGAGCCTTGTATCCGTGAAATTCCGTCGTTTCAAAAGCAATATGAGAAGTGGAATGAACAAGGGCTCGAAATTATCGGAATTAATCTAAGTGAAGATTCATTAACCGTTGCCAACTATGCTCGTAAGTTCAATATGACCTACACGGTTGTAAGAGATGTTGATCGTAAAACAGAGAAAAAATATGGGCTTCGTTCTTATCCAACAACATTTTTCATGAAAGCTGACGGCACGCTGCAAGCTGCAGTCGTTGGTGAGATGACGGAGGAGCAAATGGATGAGCATATCAAGCAAATAATGCAGTGATGCTTTCGAAGCAACTTTTCGTTTCTAAGAAGTAGCTCAAGAGGTTACAAAAAGTTTTAGTATATGCTTCCGAAGCAACTTTTCGTTTCCAAGAAGTAGCTCAAGAGGTTACAAAAAGTTTTAGTATATGCTTCCGAAGCAACTTTTCGTTTCCAAAGAAGTAGCTCAAGAGGTTACAAAAAGTTTTAGGATATGCTTTCGAAGCGACTTTTCGTTTCTGAGAAGTAGCTCGAGAAGTTACAAAAAGTTTAGGAGGTTGAAGTGTGCTTTTACCAGAGAATACAAAATGTGAGTGCGGGCATCAGAATGCAGTAGGTACTGTATTATGTGAAACATGCGGTAAACCTATTGTTCAAGAGGTTATTGAGTCTAGTGAGCCTCTTGAAATGCGTTATGATGGTGTAGCACGTCGTTCACAAAAAGCAAATCCTGATCTGTTAGATAAGATTTGGAATTTCTTTTCCTCTGTGAAGATCGCTATTTATCTAATCATTGCTACATTTGTTGGAGCGATGTTCGGTACTATTTTCCCGCAAGCAAACACCTTTATTAATAACTTTGATCCAAGTATTTATTATGAAGAAACATACGGAACCCCGGGTAAAATATATTATTTGCTAGGACTTCATAATACTTATAATAGCTGGTGGTTCATTACTTTGCTTGTTATGATCGGAACTTCACTTGTTATATGTAGTATTGATCGAGTGCTTCCGTTATATCGCGCATTGAATAAGCAACAAATACGTAAGCATCATTCCTTTCTCACGCGTCAGAAAGTTACTTATACAACAACGATTGAAGGTAATGCGCAGCAGTGGGTGCAAAATTATGGACAAGCTCTTCGGAAAAAGGGATACAAAGTCCATATTGATGATACAGCATTACTAGCTGAGAAAAATCGTTTCAGTCGTTGGGGTCCGTATATTAATCATATTGGCCTTATACTCGTCCTATTAGCACTGCTAGCTAGAGGAATCCCAGGCTGGAATTTGGATGGTTATGTTAAAGTTGTAGATGGTGATACTGTGCCGATTAGTGGTACGAACTACTATGTGAAAAGCGAAGGCTTTAAGATGGAGCTGTATGATAATGCAGAACTGCCTGAAAGTCTGCAAAATACTGGTCGTGTGAAAAATTTTGAGACGAACGCTGTTTTGTATGCGTGTGAAAGCAATTGTAATGATGATTTTGAGCAGCCTCAGCTAACGGAAGTGCTTCGCCACACTATTCTTATTAATGATCCGTTACGCTATGAGGATTTGAAGCTGCATCAATTTGATTATGATCTTACGCCTCGTATCAATGCGGTGTCACCTATGATTATTAACAAAGAAACGGGTGAATCGTTTGGTCCGTTTGATCTGTCCATGGTAGATCCTGAGCTGAGTTATGAGATTGGCCCATACCGAATGAAATTAATAGATAAGTATATGGACTTCTCAATTAATAGCGATGGAGAGCCAATTACGTTATCTCGTGAACCGAATGCACCTGCGTTTATCTTTAATATTCAAGGTCCTAATCTGAAAGAAACAGGAGAAGTGTTTATGTACTTCCCACTTCAAAAGGATAAAGTTCGGTTCTCACAAAATACAATTAACCGTGAACTAACAGATAAAATCGATATTAAAGTCGATGGGATGGAAAACGTTTCTTTCTCTGAGGCAACGACCTTTTTGAATGTGCGCATGGATAAAGCGGTCAAATATTTATGGATAGGTGCAATTATTAGTATGTTTGGCTTATTGCTAGGAACGTATTGGCAACATCGTCGGATTTGGCTACGAATTGATGATGATACATTGACACTTGGTGCTCATACGACTAAAAACTGGTATGGTATGCGAGCAGAAACATCCTATGCACTAGGAAAAGTTGGGATTGAGTTAGAACCTAAGAGTCTTGATAACGGAGGAAACAAAGGATGAGTTTATTAGATTTTAGTAGTTCGATTTTTATTGTCGCATTCTTTTTATATTGCTTTGCGTTTATTTTTTACTGTATTGCTGTTTCTGGTAAAAAGTGGAGCAACCGTGATCCGAAAGAGCATGAAGCACGTTGGAGTAAAATTGCCTTTATCACTTCTTCATCAGGCTTAATTGCTCATATTGTATTTTTCGTCACACGCTGGATTGGTGGCGGCCAAGCGCCCGTAAGTAATATGTATGAGTTTATTACGTTTTTAGGTATGGCGATTATGGTTGCTTATACGATTATTCATTTCATATATCGGAAACCATTGCTAGGTATGTTTGCTTTACCGTTAACGATTATTATTGTTGCTTATGCATCCGTATTCCCACAAGAAGTACAACCATTAATACCAGCATTGCAATCGATTTGGTTGAAAATACATGTAACGATGGCAGCTACTGGAGAAGCTTTCTTCGCAGTTGGTTTTGCAGCGGGTCTAATGTATTTACTCCGAGTGGTAGACTTTAAGGACACGTCCAAAAAAGGTCGTAAAGCGCAGCGATGGGTAGAGTTTACGCTAATTTGTATTCTTATTATTTGTGGATTTATCGTTGCTTCGTTTGGTTTCAAAGGCGTAGGCTACATTGCCCAATTCGAACAAGAAACGGTGTCAGTTTCGGGACTTGGGGAAATTCAAACTAAAGTGGCAACGGTAGAATATACGATGCCTCCAATTTTCAAGCCATTCAATAGTACAGCGCAATATGTCACACCGTTTTTAGGTGTCGATAATGCGTTGTTAGAAACGCCATCTTGGTTTGATGGGGTCAATGCAGGTCGCAAGCTTAATACAGTTGTTTGGTCTATTATCGTAGGACTATTAATGTATGCTATCATTCGTCTTATTATTAGAAAGCCAATTGCTGCGGCTATCCATCCAATGCTTGATGGCATTGATCCCGATGATTTGGATGAAATAAGTTATCGTGCTATCGCTATCGGTTTCCCGATATTTACACTTGGGGGCTTAATCTTTGCGATGATCTGGGCTGAAATTGCTTGGGGCAGATTCTGGGCTTGGGATCCGAAAGAAGTATGGGCATTAATAACTTGGTTATTCTATAGTGCATATCTCCATTTCAGACTTTCTCGTGGCTGGCATGGTAGACCGTCAGCTTGGCTTGCAGTTATAGGGTTTGTTATTGTACTATTCACATTAGTAGGTGTTAATCTATTGATCGCTGGTATGCATTCATATGCAGGCGTCGACTAAGTAAAGGTTAATGATTGTCATAGGAAGGGGTATACTATAATGACAGAATATTTGAGTCGTATATTAGTCGTTGATGATGAGGAAAGAATTCGCCGTTTACTGAAAATGTATTTGGAAAAAGAAGGATATGAAATCGAGGAAGCAGAAGATGGAGAAACAGCGTTATCGCTTGCGATGAATAGAGATTATGCGCTGATTTTACTTGATGTTATGTTGCCAGGCATTGATGGGATCGAAGTATGTACACGGCTTCGTCAAGTAAAAGCAACACCAGTTGTTATGTTAACTGCAAAAGGTGAAGAGATGAACCGAGTCCAAGGCTTTGAAGTAGGCGCCGATGACTATGTGGTTAAGCCATTTTCACCTAGAGAAGTGATCTATCGTGTGAAAGCAATTCTGCGTCGTTCTTCTGCGACGGCATTTTTGACAAAAGAGATGAACACATCCAATAGCATTGTATTTCCACATCTTATTATTGAGCATGATGCGCACCGTGTAACAGCTGGTGGGCAAGAAGTAAGCTTAACGCCAAAAGAGTATGAATTGCTTCATTACTTAGCGGTATCTCCTGATAAAGTTTTCTCTCGTGAAGAGTTATTGAAAGATGTATGGAATTATGAATTTTTCGGTGACCTTAGAACCGTTGATACTCATGTCAAACGACTGCGTGAGAAATTGAACAAAGTATCTGCAGAGGCTGCAAGTATGATTACAACGGTTTGGGGAGTCGGTTACAAGCTAGAGGTGCCGAAGTAGATGAAATGGCTTCGTAGACTGTTCGGGATGCTGTGGCACAGTGTTGTAGGCAAGCTATGGGTAACGATTATGGTATTAGTAGCAGTAGTGCTACTAATACTAGGTGCTTTTTTGCTGCAATATATTGATGTCTCTTTTGATGAAAATGCTCATGACATTAAGGTGCTCTTCATTATTACAGCAATTATTGGTTTCTTGCTATCAACATTTTTTGCTTTTTTCTTGTCGGCGAAAATTCAGCAGCCACTTCTCCAACTAAAGGATGCTGCCGTTTCGATATCAGAAGGAAATTACTCGACTCGTGTTCATATTGACTCCTCGGATGAGATCGGTCAACTGGCACAAACATTTAATAATATGACTGAACAGCTAGAGAAGCTTATTCATGAACTTCATCATGAAAGTAATCACTTATCAAGTATATTGCGTAGTATCGGTGATGCTGTTATTACATTTGATGCTAACGGTGAAATTATATTGACTAATCCTGATGGACATTTGTTAACACAAAAGTGGCAAAATATGGAGGAAGAATGGTCAACTGGTGAAATCGTTAATTATCCGATGGTTCCTGCACCGATTCGTGATAGTTATGTGAAGGTACTCCATCATGGTAAAGAAATTACAGATAAAATACATGTACAGAGTCTTGTATGGTCTGTTGTATTAACTCCGTTAATGTCTGCTAGTAAGATGCGAGGTGTCGTCGCTGTTATCCGTGATGTGACGGAAGAGCATAAGGTTGACAAAATCCGGCGAGATTTTGTTGCAAATATTTCACATGAAATACGCACCCCTTTGCAAATGCTACAAGGCTATAGTGAAGCGCTATTAGATGACATTGTTGTTTCTCCAACAGAACGTCAGGAGCTCGTTCAAGTTATTCATGATGAATCGCTCCGAATGGGTAGGCTAGTCAATGATTTTCTCGACGTTGCTAGAATGGAAGCCGGTCATATGAATATGAAATTCCAGTACGTAGATGTTAATATGCTTCTCTCGCGTGTTACACGCAAGTTTATCGTGTTCGCTAAGGAAAGAGATGTAGAACTAATATCGGAGCTATCGGAAGCAGCTCTGGAGCTGCAACATGCCGATGAGGATCGACTCGAGCAAGTGTTTACGAATTTGATTGATAATGCATTTCGTCATACAGATTCCGGAAAACAAGTTATCATTCGTTCGAGTAGTGTTATATTGAATCATGAAACATTTATCCAATTACAAGTGAAGGATCAAGGACACGGAATTCCGTCCGAAGATATTCCTTATATATTTGAACGTTTCTACAAAGCGGATAAAGCTAGAAAACGAGAAGATAGCTCAGGAACGGGGCTAGGACTCGCAATTGTGAAAAATATTATCGATCAGCATCATGGTAATATCGCTGTTGATAGTATGATGGGGCACGGTACGGCATTCACGATTCTTTTGCCAGTTAAAGTCCATCAGATGATGCAATAAGCGGACTTTGATAACGATGATTGACTTCGGAGCTTATTCGACATCGAATATGAAGCGAACTTGGGAAGTCCGGTACGCGTGTACTAATTATGTACACTTGCGTTTCCTCCTTCCTCAAGTAGCGCTCCATCTTCTTGGTTCTGAAAGTCCGCTTTAAAAGAGGTTCCTTCAAACGGTAAATGTGATGTAGATTGCTGTAGCAATTTGGCAGTCGCAGCTAATACCGTCGAGGAACCTCTTTTTTCGTAGAATTGTCATTGTTTTTCTTGTTAATCGTGGAACATGAAAAAGGGTATCGAGAATTCTTCTCGATACCCTTTTTATTAACATTAACTTAATATTAGATAATAATTTCTTTTGCTGTAATCAATTCAGGAAGGTCTGTAAGCTGAGTTAGAACCTCTTTTGGAGTTCCTTTATCAACGCGTAGTATCATGACTGCACTACCGCCTTCATCTTGACGACCAACTTGCATCGTAGCAATGTTCACATCGTTGCTACCAAGCAATGTACCAACGCGACCAATTGTACCTGGTTTATCATTGTGAGAGATCAGAATGAAGTGACCACGAGGTGTAACGTCGACATTGTACTTGTCAATTTGAACAATACGAGGACCGTAGCCAGATAATAAAGTACCAGCTGCAGAACGCTCTTCTTTATTCGTGCGTAGTGTAACCGTTACTAAGTTAGTAAACGTGTGTGCCGTACTAGATTTTTGAACAATGATATTAACATCACGTTGTTTTGCAGTATGCATAGAGTTAACAACATTTACAGTGTCTTTACCCAGATAATGAGCTAGAATTCCACGAACAATATAACGTGTTAGTGGTTGTGTATCTACATCAGCTAGATCGCCAGAATAGTTAACAGAAATTTCTTCAACAGCACCTTCTGTACCTTGGGCGATAAAGCTACCAAGTGTTTCACCAAGCTCGAAGTAAGGCTCAAGCACTTTACGTACTTCCGCTGGAATTGGAGGCATGTTAACAGCATTCATGAACGGCTCATCGCGCAAAATATGGATAACTTGCTCGGATACATCGATTGCAACGTTTTCTTGTGCTTCAACAGTTGATGCACCAAGATGAGGCGTTACAATAATTTTTGGATGATTCAGGAACGGGTGATCCGCTGCTGGAGGTTCAACTTCGAATACGTCGAATGCCGCACCAGCAACAATACCTTCATTAATTGCATCAACTAGTGCGATTTCGTCAATAACGCCACCACGAGCGCAGTTAACGATACGCATACCAGGCTTCATCACTTCGAATTGGGCTTTACTAATCATATGTTTTGTCTCAGGAGTTAATGGTGTATGAACCGTCATGAAATCTGCATTACGAATAATTTCATCAACTGTAGCTAATGTAATACCTTGCTTTTGCGCACGTTCTTCAGTTAAGAATGGATCATAGCCAAGAATGTTCATGCCAAATGCTTTAGCACGTTTTGCTACTTCGCTACCGATACGTCCCATACCAAGCACACCTAATGTTTTTGTGCGAAGTTCAACACCAAGGAAAGACTTGCGATCCCAAATTCCTTCAGTAGTCTTTTTGTAAGCTTGTGGAATGTGACGAGCAAGTGCCATCATCATTGCAAAAGTATGTTCACATGTTGTAATAGTGTTACCGTCTGGAGCATTAATTACGATGACGCCAAGTTTCGTTGCTGCTTCAAGATCGATGTTATCTACGCCTACACCAGCGCGACCGACAACTTTTAATTTTTTCCCAGCTGTCAAAATTTTCTCAGTTACTGTTGTTTGGCTTCTTACAAGTAAGGCATCGTATTCACCAATAATGGATACTAATTCATCTTCAGATAGACCAGGCTTTTTGTCTACTACGATATCTTCGGCATCAACAAGTTGTTGAATACCAAGGTCACTAATTGGATCGGATACAAGTACTTTGAACATAATTACAACTACCTCCTGGATGTGCGATGTAATCATCGCAATTAGTATAGACTTAAAAAACTCTCTTCCGCACCGATGAAAAGTGGGTCGAGAGTTTCATCAACGAACATAACGGTCATTCTTATTCTATAGCAAATCGATACATAAAATCAATGCTCTAGAATGAACAAAAAGCGAATTTTCGATCTGATTTGTGAAATTCCGCAAAAATCCAACTTTATTCTACATTAGGATAGAAGAAAGGAATTTGTGGAAGAAACTCTTGTGAATACAACTTATTCTTATTAAGATTATAATCGCCAGGTCTTACAGCTGCAGTATTCATTAATAAAGTCATAATCTCATCAATAGTCGTTAGATTCATGGCTTTTGCTTGTCCAGATGCAATAAATTGATCAATCGAACTTGTCAAATCATGTGGCAAAAATTCAACAAATGTTTTTTGCTCCGCTAAATAGTTCGCAATAATTTCATTTTTAATTACGAGCGGATATTCGCTCCATGTTGAAATTTTTTGGCTAACGTTTTTGTCGAAATCAGCTGGAATGTTCGGATCTATCGATTTTGCCCATAAATACATCGTCTCAAAATAAAGGTCTTGACCCGTTAATGCTTGAGATACGGCAGCTTGATAAGTATCGTTTGCGTTTAGCAACTCAATGACCTCTTCATACGTAATAGATGAAGATTTCTTTTGCAGTGTAGCGGCCACCTTTTCGAATTGATTAAGGCTGCGAATATAATTTTGTTGTGCTTCGCCTAGCTGTCCAGCTGCTTGTAGGTTAAAACTTGCAGCTTCAATTGCTTTTTTACTTGCTTGACCTTCTAATTCTTTATATAGTGAAGAAACATTACTGACTTTTCGATTAGAAATATTATAGAGTGCCTCAGACCAATCTAATTGAAATTCTCGGTAAGGAGAGTATACAGTAAGATAGAATGAAGCAAGCTCTTGTTGTTGATATTGATAATCAGTTTTGTCAACGTTCACCTCATTAAGATGAGCATATTTTGTTTCGACACGCTGTGTACCAAGATTCAAACCATAGAAAAAAGCGACAACTGCAAAGACAAGCATTCCTAGAAACATAATTGTGTAAAGAGTGGCAGTTCTTGAAAATCGGTTATCCATTTTATTTCTCCTTTATGTAAAATAATGATCTAACTTAGAACGGATGTGTACAGATGAAAAAAAATAAATTCAAATTTAGAAAAGTTCAGTTCCGCAAAGTAACGATTGATGATCTTGATGATCGGATGTTGCTCATTAACTTATATGCAACTCAAGCACTTACTCTTATTATCGGCTTAGTATGGGTAATTTTACAACAACAAAATTTGTTTTCATTATTATCTATTCCTTCATCAATTACAAATGTTTTTTTATGGGGTGCAGGATTAGCGGCTGTAGCCATTTGTGTCGATTTGGTGTTATCCAAATTTGTGCCTGACGAGGTTGGGGATGATGGAGGAGTTAATGAGCGAATATTTGGCACACGTGCTGTATGGCATATCGCACTTATTTCGTTTGTTGTTGCCATTTGTGAGGAACTATTGTTTCGCGGAGCAATGCAGCACGCATTTGGCCCCTATTGGACAAGTATTATTTTTGCTGCCATTCATGTAAGATATTTGAAGCATTGGATACCAACAGGTCTTGTTTTCTCGATTAGCTATGGGTTAGGATGGATATATATCCAAACAGATTCTATTTGGGCTCCGATTATTGCACATTTTCTCTTCGATTTTATAATGGGCTTGATGATTCGTTTTAGGAGGGAATCATGAGTAGAAAAGAAAAGTTCAGTCGCACTACACGAAATTTTAGACAGCGAGAGACGGACGATCGTATTTACTTAGATAATGACAGTGAAGAGACGAAGCTTCCAGCACGAAGCAAAAAACATCCTTCAAGTAAAAATAAGCTTAGTCGTATTTATTATAATGTTTTATTTATTTTGTTTGTTGCTCTTGTTGTATTTTTATTTTGGTACGGCAACAAATATTATTCATCAGCTTAAGGGAAGTTTGCCCCTATTTACCTTTCTAATTTTACGTATGAGCTCTTGTGTGGATGGTCATTCTATAGAAGAAGTCATATGAGAAGAGAGGTGTCAGTTATGCGAATGAATAGCTTAATTGTAGGTGGCGTAATTGGGATGATGGGTGCGGTGTATATCATGCAGCGCAAGCCAGAAACGGTTAAAACGGTGACGAACATGATGTCTGATATGAAAAACAATATGTGGAATAAGGCGGCTTCTAGTCTCTTCGCGGGTGGAACATCAACTAGCGCAAGTAAGATGGGGGCATCCGCTTCAAGTGAAACAGACATCAAAAAGCAGGAACATGGTAGTAATGAAACGCTCATTAAAGACATTATTGAAAGTGATCCGCAATTACAAAGTCAATTTAATGAAATTACAAAAGAGTCTCAAACTGTTAAGCACTAATCAATATTAATTATTAGACTGATCCTCTTCATTGGGGATCAGTTTTTATTTTTAAAATTACTAATCTAATGATGAATTATAAGAGGTATAATTTTTGTTTTTGTAGTGCAATCATGTTCAAGACATGATAAAGTATGCTTATAGCGTTGTAAAAGAATTTGGAAACATTCGCTTTTTCTTCACATAAGCTATAGTCAGATGCTGCAAAGGGGGGATCCTGTCATGAAGATCGAAAGATTAGGTCAGGACAAGATAAGGATTTTCCTCACTTACGACGATTTGTTGGAGCGGGGTATCCAGAAGGAAGATATGCTGCGCGAACCTCCAAAGCTACATGATCTATTTATGGAATTAATGGAACAAGCTTATACTGAGCTTGGCTTTGAGGCAAGTGGTAGACCATTAGCAGTGGAAGTGTATGCGATGCCTGCACAAGGCATGTTTGTTGTCGTTACACGAGGTAAGCGTGGCGGTGAATCTGTTAATGGCTTTGGTGAGGACGATGATCTTGATGATGAGTTGTATGATCTAGATGTAACGATGGAGCATAGTGACATCATCATGTATTCTTTTAATGACTTTGAGCATATCATTTCGGTTTGTAAAGCCTTAAAGGCTTCTCAATTAACAGACGGCGGAACATTATTTTCGTATAATAATAAATGGATCTTATCCATTGAACCATCAGATATAGAATCAACAAGCTTTAATTCTGTATTAGCGATTCTAGCCGAATACGGTGATGCGACGTCAGTAACTTATGCAATGTTAGAAGAATACGGTAAAATCATTATGGCTGAAGAGGCTGTAGATCAGATTTGTACTCACTTTCAATAATGTTCAATTAACAGGAAAAACGAAAAAAGAACTTTGACAGTAAAAAGTCAATGTTCTTTTTTTCGTTTTTCGTTATAATGTAATAGAGAAATATAATTTGATTAAACTTGTACATTTCCAATCTGAAAGAAAGCAGGCAATATAATGTTACTATTTTCCGTTATTTCTGCCGCGGTTGCTCCAGGGCTCTCATTACTTACTTATTTATATCTTAGAGACAAATACGAAGCCGAACCGATTCATATGGTTATTCGTATCTTTTTATTAGGCATATTACTCGTTATCCCTATCTTAGTATTACAACGTGGTGTTGAACTATGGCTTGGAGATGGACTCTTTGTGCAAGCCTTTATCCAATCTTCAGGTGTCGAGGAAAGTATTAAATGGTTTGTTCTGTTTCATCTGATCTATAATCATACTGAATTTGATGAGCCTTATGACGGTATTTTATATGCTGGGGCAATCTCACTTGGTTTTGCTACACTCGAAAATATTTTGTATTCGATTTTCATGCCAGCAGATTTCAGTGCAATGCTATTGCGTGCATTATTACCGGTATCAGGTCATGCATTGTTTGGTGTGTTAATGGGCTACTACTTAGGCCGAGCGAAATTTTCTCAAGGCAAGGAACGGAAATATTATTTGGTAGTGTCACTGCTTGCGCCAATTCTAATGCATGGTGCTTATGATTGGATCATCCTCGTAAGAGAAAATGATTGGATCTTTGTTATTGTTCCGTTTATGATCTTGATGTGGATATTTGGTTTATCCAAAATGAAATCTGCCCATCTGCGATCACCTTTTCGATATGTTCGTGCAAAAGACGAGGTTAATTTATAAAAATTCCGTTCATACTATGACTACTGGTGAAAGTTCAAAAGGTCTGTTTTTTGAACTACCTCTATTAGTTTTGAATGTGGAGGAATAAATAATGACTCGTATCAAAGTATCAATACGTTGTAGAGTATGTGGTGAAAAGTATATTTTGCGAGGCCGCAAAGATAATGGAGTATATGATACCGGCTTCAAAATGTGTATTTGTGATAATTGTGACGACCTAGATATTGAAGAACACCCAATCTAATACTAATGATGCATAAAGCTTCCTATAAGAAACCAAACTATAGTCAAATTGGTTTTCAAGGAGGCTTTTTTGTATGTACAAACGTTTAAGTGCTGTTTTGTTTCCACTTATGACAATACTGTTTATAGGTGCTATGTATTGGGGTTATCAGGAGCATCAAGAAAAGAACACGGTATTAATGAAAGCCGAGAATCAGTATCAGCGAGCATTTGGCGATTTGACCTATTATGTAAATCAATTGAACAGTGAGCTTGGCAACACGCTTGCTGTCAATGCGACTTCTATGGACTATCATCGCAAGGGATTAGTTAATGTTTGGAGAATATCGAGTGAAGCGAAGAATCAAATCGCCCAGCTACCGCTTAGTTATTTGCCGTTTGCTGATGCGAATAACTTTTTATCGCGCGTATCTAATTTTGCCTATAAAACCGCAGTCCGTGATTTGACAAAACAACCACTTAACGATGACGAGTTTCAAACGCTTCAGTCACTATATAAAAATTCAGATGAAATTTCCAATCAGTTAACCCAACTACAAACTAACATTATGAACAGTAGCTTAAGGTGGATGGATGTAGAACTTGCATTGTCCGTTAATGAATCCGGAACCGAAAATCCAGTTATAAGTGGTCTTCGTGGCGTCAATGATGATGTTAGCCAATATGCCGAACTTAATTGGGGGCCAGCGGTTAATGGGATGTATAATGATGACAATATTGAGCTGTTAAGTGGAGTACCTGTGACTGCTGAGCAAGTGGTTGAACTAGCGAGTCAATTTACAGGAGTAGATGCACAGCAGATTGAAGTAACTGAAAATGGTAAGGAAAGTGATTACGCTACGTTCACTGCATTAGTTAAGCAAGATGATAATGATATGAAGCTTACATTTTCAGTAAAAGGTGGTCAATTACTTTCTTTTGTTCATATGAGAGATGTGAACGGAAGTGAGTTAACGATCGAACAAGCAAAGGTAAAGGCAGAAACCTATCTACATGAGCATGGATATAACGATATGGCAGTTGTAAGTTATGATGAATTCGCCAATACGGGAACGTTCACATATGTGTACAATCAGGATGATGTATATATTTATCCAGATAAACTTACAATTAAAGTAGCATTGGATGATGGTGAAATCGTCGGCTTCCAAGCAAATGAGTTCGCAGCACATCATCGTGAGCGTCAAGTTCACGAACCTGCAGTTACTCTTGCAGATGCGATGCAAGCTCTTAATCCGAATTTGCGAATGAAGGAACAGCGGATGGCAATTATTAAGGGCGACCTAGGTGCGGAAGTACTTTGCTATGAATTCACAGGTGCGATTAACGGTAATTTGTATCGCATCTATATTAACAGCGACACGGCACTTGAAGAAACAATTGAAAAATTGAGTAAAGAAGATCAAAAAGCTAGTGATTAAGTAAAGTTTATGATAGCTCCTCCTGTACGTAAGTGGTATAATATCACTTGCGGAGGGGGAGCTATGTTGATTGTACCTAAAGTTAGTCAAATGATGTTCTTTCATCTTAAGTCTGATGAGGTTGAGGATTCATTAATGGAGTTCAAATCTCGTGTAGCTGATGAAAATGAAGATAGTTTATTTATTGAAATTCCACTTGAAAAAGTAACGGGAAGAGTACAAAGATTGCATGTTGGAGATATACTATCCGCTCATTTTATTACAACAACAGGAGTAAAACATTTTTTTGAAACTCATGTTACGAATGTAATGCTGGGGGAATTTCCACTTGTTGAATTAGCTAGACCATCTCAAGAGGACATGACATCTATCCAACGTAGAAACTATTTCAGAGTAATGATAGAAGTTGATATAGCGGTTCGTGATGAGAAAGGGCAACAGTTAATATTTAAGACGGATGATATTAGTGGCGGCGGGATTTCTTTTATAATTGACCGACATATACATTTTGAAGCAGCTGAAAAGCTGAATTGCTGGGTGTTATTACCGCATCGTAACGGAACGATTGAACATAGTAATTTCATAGGCGAAGTATTACGATTAAAGGAATTAGAAACTGGTCGTAAAATCGTTATGATGAAGTTTGACGAAATTGACGAATCAGAACGTCAACGAATTATTCGTTTCTTGTTCGAAAAACAGATCGAAATGCGCGAACGATGAATATTAGATACACAATGGGATACGATAACGATATCTAACATTTCGAGGTGTCATTATGAAATCCCGCAGCCCATACATAAAATGGATTGATCGATACAGTAAATTAGCGATGAAATGGATCTTTATCTGCTTACTAATCATTATAATTGTGCAAACAATATTGCAGGTTGAGAGTATCCGACAACTCATTGTACCAACGGAACGATGGGAAGGTAAGGGGAGTTCAAAAAGCGGACTTTGATAACGATGATTGGCTATCGTAGATTATTCGACATCGCATTTGAAACGAACTTGGAAAGTACGGTTCGCGTGTACGTAATCATGTACACTTGCGCTTCCGTCTTTCTCAAGTAGCGTCTCAACTGCTCGGTTCTGAAAGTCCACTTTTTGAACCTTCATTTAAAGTTATTTCAAAAGATTGAAGTTCAAAAGATCAAAGTTCGAGAGATAGAAGTTCAAAATAACATATTCGATTTCAAATATGGAGGTCCTTATGTTTCCGAGGTATGCTTCCGATGAATGTTTCTTACAGAAACATTGTAGGTTCGCGTGTACGTAATGATGTACACTTGTGCTTCCAACTTTCTCAAGTAACGCTCTATCTCCTTAGTTTTGCAAGCCCATACTTTCTATGTTATAATTTGGTCTACTCGCAGGCTATGCCTGCTTTTTGTTTTGCGTTAATTTGAAGGGGGTTGTCTTATAGCATGACAATGGATGGAGTGAGTCGCATTAATATTGCGATTGATGGACCTGCTGGAGCTGGGAAAAGCACAGTAGCACGTCAAGTAGCTTCTAAGTTAGGCTATATATACGTCGATACTGGTTCGATGTATCGTGCAGTTACATTACATGCACTGCGTAACGGTGTAAGTGCTAATCAATCATCGGCATTACAGCAAATGGTTGAGCAGCTAGAGATTGAATTGATTCCAACTTCAGTCGGACAAATGATTCTATTGCAGCAAGAAGATGTTACTGCATTGATTCGTACACGAGAAGTTACAACGGAGGTTTCACATTATGCTTCCAATGAACATGTGCGTAGCCATCTAAGTAAGCTGCAAAGAGCACTTGCTGTTAACAAAGGGATCGTTATGGATGGCAGAGATATTGGCACACATGTATTGCCTAATGCAGAATTGAAAGTTTTTCTAACGGCATCCGTAGAAGAACGTGCACTTCGTCGTTATAAGGAATTAACATCTGACAATTACATTCCACTAGAGCAACTCGAAGCGGAAATCGCGACGAGAGACAAGTTAGATGAAACAAGAGAAATCGCACCTCTTATTCAAGCTGAAGATGCTATTCTAATAGATAGTAGTCATATCGGTATTGATGAGGTTACCGATCTAATTGTGAGTCTAAGTCAAAAAAAACTAGCGGAGGTAATGGGATAGATGTCATATAAAATTTTTCGAGCTATATTACGTTTCTTCTACCGTATACTATTCCGAATCAATGTGGTTGGCACAGAAAACATTCCAGCTGATGGAGCAGTAATTATAGCTTCCAATCATACTAGTCTATTAGATCCGCCCGCGGTTGGGATATTAATTAATCGTCAAGTTCGCTTTATGGCAAAGGAAGAATTGTTCAAAGTGCCTGTACTGGGCTTGTTAATTCGTTCTTTCGGTGCATATCCTGTGAAGCGTGGTGGGGTAAGTATCGATGCTATAAAGTCTTCTATTAACCTATTGAAATCGGGAGAAGTAATGGGAGTATTCCCAGAAGGTACTCGCAAAAAAGGCGATGATGGTGCAGGGGCTAAAAAAGGCACAGCTATGATTGCCTTACGTAGTAAAGCGACGGTTATTCCTACCGCAATTGTAGGTAATTACCGTTTATTTAGAAAGACGACCATTGTCTATGGCAAGCCTGTTGATATTCAAAATGTTACGGCGACAGAAGATATTGATCAATATGAAGCGGTAACGAATGAAATCATGAAGCAAATTTATTTGCTTAAGGCAACTGTGTAATTGTTTTATTGCTGAATACCATTCCAACGTATTGAGCTTTAAATAATAGAGTAGGGTAATGAATTTTAGCTCCCGCTTGCGAAGAGACTTTTTGTTAACTTAAGAAGTCATTCGAGAAGCTACAAAAAATATAGGAGGTTATGAACATGTCAGAAGAAGTAAAAGAACAAGAATCTGTAGTTGAAGAATCCAATCAAGCGGCATTAGATCAAACGGTGCTATTAAAGAAAGGTGACTTCGTAAAAGGAACGATCGTTAAAATTGAAGACAACGTAGCTTATGTTAGCGTTGGATATAAATATGACGGTATTATTACTCTTCGTGAATTATCATCCGTTCAAGCTCAGCAAGCTACTGATGTTGTTCAAGTTGGTCAAGAAGTGGAACTTAAAGTGCTTTCTATCGACGACAACAAAGAAACGATGACACTTTCCAAACGCCTTGTTGATAATGAAAAGGGTTGGGATGATATCGACAAGCTTTTTGAACAAAAAGAAGTTTTCGAAGCCGTTGTTGCAGAAGTTGTTAAGGGTGGATTAGTAGTAGACGTTGGCGTACGTGCTTTCATTCCAGCATCTATGGTAGAACGCCATTTCGTAGAAGATTTCAGTGATTATCAAGGACGTACATTGCGCGTTATTGTGAAAGAAATCGATCGTGAAAATAATAAAGTTATTTTGTCGCAAAAAGATGTCCTTGAGGCAGAATATCAAGAACAAAAGGCTGCAAAGCTTGCTACTATTCAAGTAGGACAAGAGCTTACAGCTACTGTACAACGTACTACAGCTTTCGGTGCATTCGTTGACCTTGGCGGTATCGATGGTCTAGTTCACGTATCTGAGCTTGCTTGGGAACATGTGACGAATGCAGCAGATGTTGTAACTGTTGGACAACAAGTACAAGTGAAAGTGCTTAAAGTTGAAGCTGAAAAAGGAAAAATTAGCTTGAGCATTAAAGCAGCACAACCAGGACCATGGGAAAACATTGGTTCACAATTCAATGTTGGTGATATCGTTACTGGTAAAGTGAAACGTATTGCTACTTTCGGTGCATTTGTTGAAGTTGCTGCTGGAGTTGAAGGTCTAGTTCATATTTCTCAACTCGCATATCGTCGTGTTAACTCACCGTATGAGGTTGTTAAAGAAGGACAGGAAGTACAAGTTAAAATTGTAGAGTTCAACCCTGCCGACAAACGCATAAGCTTGAGTATTAAACAAACACAAGAAGCTCCTGCAGGCGAAGCAGCAGATATTGAAGTTAATATGGACGAAGTGGATAAATCCAATGTTAGTCTTAATGGCGACAATATGAGTTTCTCTTTAGCTGAGCTTTTTGGCGATAAATTAAGTAAATTCAAATAAGATAATGTTATCTATCGATCGTTAGATGAAGTATGAATAGTCTTGTTACAACAGCGGGTCTGTTGTAGCAAGGCTTTTTCTTTTTTTATGCGTGAAATCCAGCCCAATAGCACATATTAATGCTAGGTGATCAATATGACAGAAGGCTACTGGACAATATTACTATTCATTATGTTACTTATATTGCTTTTAACTGGCTGGAAAGCTTGGCTTGCTCAGCATTTCAGTATTGCGTTTATCGGTTTATCATACGTAAGTATATGGATATCAAATTGGCTTGATTGGGTTATCCCGTTAAATGTTCATAGCTTTGAACTGACGATAGATGGCTCTATTATACTGATCGTACTATTGCAACTAGCGTTTTTATTGAAAGGGCTACCGCAAAAATCTCAAATGTTGTACAGCACGATGTATATATTACTAATAGCATTTCTCGCTACAATTAGTCATGCAATCATTATATATTCACCGTGGGTTAAAGCTAATATTACTTTGTGGTACATTCCAGTATGCTCTGGAATATTGTTAGGGGCACTTGGAGTATCATTTAAGCAACTTGGTGTAATTGTATTCTGGGGCGCTATTGTTGCAGATGCCTTGTTGCTATGGCAACAAAAAGGTGAATATATTGCTCGGATAGGCACTTTATTATGGTGGGATCTGATTTCTATGACTATAATATTTAGTTTCATATTCATTCTTGTATTGGAAACTATAGTTAGAATTGGGCGGAATTTCATAGATGAACGATTAAATAGAACGAAAAGTTAGCCAATTGTTAACTTTTTTGCTATGATGGGTAACGAAAGTGTGATGAGCCATGCTTCAGAAGTAACTTTTTATTTAGATGAAGTTTATTAAAGAGGTACCACAATAAAAAGTAAGTTTATGCTATCGAAGCAACTTTTTATTTATAAGAAGTTATTCGAGAAGTCAAACAATAAAAAGTAAGTTTATGCTTTCGAAGCAACTTTTTATTTGCAGGAAGTTGATTCAAGAAGTAAACAATAAAAAGTAAGTTTATGCTTTCGAAGCAACTTTTTATTTGCAGGAAGTTGATTCAAGAAGTAAACAATAAAAAGTAGTAGGAGTGGAAATAACTATATGGCTAGACCCGTTATTGCAATTGTAGGTCGACCGAATGTTGGTAAGTCAACAATATTCAATCGTATTATTGGTGATCGACTTGCTATCGTTGAAGATAAACCAGGTGTTACCCGTGACCGCTTGTATGGTACAGCGGAGTGGGCCGGAAAAGCATTCAGTATCATTGATACTGGTGGTATTGAGATTGATGGTGAAGATGAAATAATGAAGTCTGTTCGTATGCAAGCTGAGCTTGCTATTGCTGAAGCAGATGTAATTATATTTATGGTTGATGCCAAAATTGGTATCACTCATGCGGATGAAGAAGTAGCCCAAATGCTATATCGTTCAAAAAAACCGATTGTACTTGCGGTTAATAAAGTAGATAACGAAGGTCGCCAAGATGAAGTCTATGAATTTTACTCATTAGGTTTTGGTGAGCCAATTGCTATCTCTGGTTCTCATGGTATCGGTATCGGAGATTTATTAGAAGCTGCGACTGAGTTATTGCCTGAACCGAAGGAAGATGAGTACGATGATGACGTTATTAAAGTAGCTTTAATTGGTCGCCCGAATGTTGGGAAATCATCTCTTGTCAATGCTTTATTAGGCGAAGAACGCGTCATCGTAAGTAATATAGCTGGTACAACGCGTGATGCAATCGATACACCATTTGAAGTGGATGGTCAAAAGTATGTATTGATCGATACAGCGGGTATGCGTAAGCGTGGGAAAGTATATGAAAATACTGAAAAATATAGTGTTATGCGCGCGATGAAAGCTATTGAACGTGCTGACGTTACCTTAGTTGTCATTAATGGTGAAGAAGGTATTATTGATCAAGATAAGCATATTGCTGGTTATGCTCACGAAGCCGGTAAAGCATCTATATTTGTAGTCAATAAATGGGATGCTGTAGAAAAAGATGAGAAAACGATGCAGAATTTCACAGCTAGCATCCGCGATGAGTTTTTATTTATGACTTATGCACCAATAGAATATTTGTCCGCAACAACAAAGCTGCGTTTACATAAGTTAATCCCAGTTATTAACTATGTATCTGAACAGCATGCTTTGCGAATTGCAACTCATCTTCTGAATGATGTCGTATCGGATGCAGTTTCAATGAATCCTACGCCAACTGATAAAGGTAAGAGACTAAGAATTAACTATGTGACGCAAGTTGCTACTAAACCACCAACGATCGTCTGCTTTGTAAATCATCCTGAATTGATGCATTTCTCCTATGCACGTTATTTGGAAAACAAAATCCGTGCTGCATTCAACTTTGAAGGTACACCTGTGCGCATCTTTTCTAGAAAAAAATCTGACCAAGATTAGGGGAGAACAGTGTGGTACCATTTTTATTAATTATTATCAGTTATTTAGTAGGGTCGATTTCTTTCAGTATTGTTATTGCAAAGTTATTCAAAGGGATTGATATTCGAAGTCATGGAAGCGGCAATGCCGGTGCGACCAATACATTACGAGTACTAGGAGTAGGCCCAGCTATTCTAGTACTTGTGCTTGATTTGCTGAAGGGTATGGCTTGTGTATTTGTTGCAAGCTTTTTCTTTGATCTACCTTGGCTGCCAATTATGTGTGGATTAGCTGCTATTATTGGTCATAACTGGCCAATCTGGTTCAAATTCAAAGGCGGAAAAGGGATTGCGACTGCTATAGGTGTGCTTACTACAATAGCGTTTATTCCTGCATTAATTGCAGGGATAATTGCCATTCTTTCAATTGTCATTACTCGTTATGTATCATTAGGATCGTTGATTTTCACATTCTTAACACCGATTTTTATACTTAGTTTACAATTTAATTGGCCGAACTTTATCGGAACGCTAATCATTTGTATTTTTGCATTCATACGTCATCGCTCTAATATTGTGAAACTGATGAATGGAACTGAGAACAAATTAGGTAGTAAGAAAGGAGCATAGTGCTATGTCTTTGAGCGAAGCCAAACGAAAAGCGACCGTTCTCGTTGCAGGTAGCTGGGGAACTGCGCTTGCTTTTGTACTGGCATCCAATCAATATGATGTCGTAGTATGGACGAGAACGGAGCAACAAGCGGAAGAAATTAATGTGAGTCATCATAATAAAAAGTATTTGCCTAATATTACATTGCCAAACAATATTAGAGCTACTACGAATATGGAAGAAGCATTAGCTCATTCAACGCTTGCATTGTTCGTTGCACCTTCAAGTGCGATGCGATCCGTTGCAGAGTTGGCCAAACCATTTCTTGCAGATGATACGATTGTTGTTCATGCAACGAAGGGCTTTGAACCTGAGAAGCTGAAGCGTATGTCTGTTGTGCTTTCAGAAGCTCTTGAGCGTCCGTTAGCGGATATAGCTGTATTATCAGGACCTAGTCATGCAGAAGAAGTTATTTTGAAGTTGCCAACGACCGTTGTTGTAGCTGCGGAAAATATACATATCGCTGAGAAGGCACAAGAAGCATTGATGAATACGGCTTTTCGTGTATACACGAATAATGATGTCATCGGCATTGAGGTTGCAGGTGCATTGAAAAATATTATTGCATTGGCTGCAGGTATTATTAATGGCTTAGAGCTAGGTGATAATGCAAAAGCAGCACTATTAACTCGTGGTTTGGCGGAAATCTCAAGACTCGGAACAGCAATGGGAGCCAATCCACTGACGTTTATTGGACTTGCTGGTGTCGGTGACTTAGTAGTTACTGCAACAAGTCAGCATAGTCGAAATTTCCGTGCAGGCTATATGCTTGCAGATGGAACACCGCTATCCACTGTTCTTGAGAAAATGGGAATGGTTGTTGAAGGTGTTAAGACGACTAGGGCAGCTCATGAACTTTCTCAAATTCATGGCATTGAAATGCCTATAACGAATCAATTGTTTGATGTGTTGTTCAATAGCAAGCCGATTAATAAGGCGGTTGAAGTGTTGATGGGTAGAGTTCGTACGAATGAGATGGAACCTAATTCATAATTGAAATCACAACCTAATAAACCTCCTCATATGATATATAGAAAATGTATCGTAAGAGGAGGTTTTGTTATGTCCAAAGATTTATCGAATGATGTACTTGGTGCCATCAAAAGAAAAACAGGTAAAAATATTAGTACTAATTCTGTTACTAAAATTGCAAATACTGTTCAGCCTGATTCATTAGAAAACGAAGATGAGCTACGCAGGCTAGTTAAATCTGTCGCCAATATGGCCAAAGTGAAAATGAGTGACGCACAATTTGAGCATATTGTAAAGACGATCAAGTCAAGCGGTATGAAAACTTCAAACATTGAAGCATTGATGAAAATATTAATGAAATAGCTAGCGTTCGCAATGGCATAGACTAATGATTTTCATTCCGATGAACATTACTCTATGTCATTTTTTTTCTATCACGTGACTAACTTTGTCACAATATTGGAGAGATGCTATAATGATGTAGAATAAATAATACAAACGTAGATAGATAGGAGTTAATTTTACATGGATCCAATGACTAAGATGTGGATGTCTCTAATCGGAATTGGCTTAATGGCAATTGCGGCAGTAATGATTACAGTTGCAAGAACGAAAACAAAAGGTGTCGTTAAAGGCGTTTTATCTGGAATTGCTTTTATATTTCTATGTATCGGATTTTTATTGGGTCTTCTTTCCATTATATAATACGCAATATTGTTAGCGAAAGGAATTGAGGTTGTACATATGGAACTAGAACTTAGAGGCAGAACGATTACAAGTACTGTAGAGGCTGAGGATGGATTAACGATCTTGGATCATGCCATTAAGCATAAAGTAGATTGGAGCTTTTCCTGTACAAGAGGGACATGTGCTCGTTGCCGCTGCCTTATTGTTGAAGGCGCTGATCTTCTGGATGAGGTTACTGATGCAGAATGGGATCGTCTTGAGCCTGAAGAATTTGAAGAAGGCTATCGTTTAGGCTGCCAAGCCGTTATTACAGGAACTGCAGGCAAAATTGTAGCAATAAATAAGACATATTTCTAATTGTGGGGTGTTCCCTATGGATGCGGATGTTGTTTTCTTGCCGTTGAATCGATCAATTAAAGTAAGACCAGGTACAACCGTGTTACAGGCTGCTAGAAAGGCCGGTATTGCCATTGTCACTAGATGTGGCGGCAATGCTGCTTGCTTTATGTGTAAAGTAAATATCGCTGATTGTAGTGGCTTAGCGCCAATGAAAGATAATGAACGTCGCAAGCTCGCAGGTCTTGAGCTGACAGGTACTCGCTTAGCTTGTCAAGCCATTGTACAGACTGGGGTTACGGTAGAATTACCGCCTGATCCACTTCGTGCGGCAATTGCTAGGCAAATTAAAATGCAAGAAGAAGAAGACTCTCTATGGTAGGAGATTATGATGAATAAACTATTTGAGAAAAGTAAAATAAGCTCTGTAATAAAGATGTTACTGATCGTTACTCCTTTACTTTTTGTTATGACCGGTTGTATGTATCCTAAGCCCGATTCAAGCTCAGGAGTTGTTGTATCCAAAGAGGCCATTCGTAATATACAAGGTGCGATTGAGCAGTATCTTACGACTACGGGTGTGCTACCTATTCAGAATAGTGATAGCTCTGTTGGGAAATATGAAAAATTCCGTATTGATTTTGAAAAATTAACAAAGGGAAGTTATATCGAATATATACCTAATTCCGCATTTGAATCTGGTGGAAACTTCTATTTCTTAGTATTGAATGAAGAAGAAGAGCCTATAGTGAAGGCTCAAAGTATTTTATTAACTCAACAAGTTATTGATCTGCAGTCCAAAGTATCAGATTATATTGCTGCTAAAGGTGAGATTCCAGCAGGAATGGAAGCCTATGACGGAATCTACTATATTGATTTCGATAAGCTGAACATCAAGAAGCCTGCACTGAAAAGTGTATATACTGGAAATATAAGTGGATTACTAGTTAGTGGTAACGGCACTGTCTATATTGACTATGCATTGGATATTATGCAATTACTGCAAAGGGATAGCTCGTTAATCGTATCTGACCAGCTTGATCTAAGAGAATTGCTTGTAGCTAATTCCGATTATGTACCTGTCAAATCGATGGCTTATAAGTTAGTTAATGGTGAGCCTGTAGCTTATGAATAAGGTTAGAGGAAGTTCAAAAGAGCTGGCTTTGATAACGAAGGGGATGCTAACGGAGGTTATTCGACATCGCAGGTGAAGCGAACTTGGAAAGTACGGTTCGCGTGTACCAATAACGTACACTTGCGCTTCCGCCTTTCTCAAGTAGCGCTTCACCTGCTCGATTCTGAAAGCCCGCTTTTTGAACCTTTATTGGAAGAGGTTGTTCAAAATGAACGACTGTGATCACGACGTGATATTTCGAAGATTAAATGTAATAACAGGGGTGCTCCTTTAAGTCTTGTAATAATGACTTAAAGGAGCACCCTCTTTTTTTGCGCTAATTTATATGTTGAAAGATCATAATCTAGTCATTTGTGGAATATAACATTATCTATATACATATATTTGAGTCTTGAAGGGAAGGCAGGTAGCCATGAAAAACTAAAAACTTTTCGAAGCTATCGGAATAATTGGACAAAGTGAACATAAGCTATTACTAGTCCAATAAGTATGTACGAGTTGCGTCGCTGGCCTGCCCTCTTGTCCGGTGGATGGCGGCGAACCGGAAAATCAATTGGGAGGGGATATTCAGTGGATAAAGTAGATATTTTCAAGGACATTGCCGAAAGAACTGGCGGGGATATTTACCTCGGCGTGGTCGGTGCGGTCCGTACGGGGAAATCAACGTTTATCAAAAGATTCATGGAAACGGTGGTTCTTCCCAACATTGCAGTAGAGTCAGAACGAATTCGTGCTGTTGATGAGTTACCACAAAGTGCCGCAGGTAAAACAATTATGACGACTGAGCCGAAGTTTGTACCCAATCAAGCGGTGCAATTAAGAGTAGCTGAAGGCTTAGAAGTAAATGTAAGACTAGTAGATTGTGTTGGGTATGCTGTTGAAGGTGCGAAGGGTTATGAGGACGAGAATGGACCTCGCATGATCACTACACCTTGGTTTGATGAAGCAATCCCGTTCCAAGAAGCAGCAGAAATCGGTACTCGTAAAGTTATTCAAGAACATTCTACACTTGGTGTTCTTGTTACAACGGATGGTACGATAGCTGAAATTCCGCGTAGCTCATATGTGGATGCTGAAGAACGAGTGGTTGAAGAGTTGAAAGAAGTAGGCAAACCATTCGTAGTTATTATTAACTCTACTCGCCCACGTAGTGAGGAAACTCAAGCTCTACGCCAAGAGCTGCAAGACAAGTACGATATTCCGGTAATCGCACTTAGCGTTGCGACAATGAACGAAGAAGAAGGACTTGCGATACTACGCGAAGTACTATATGAGTTCCCTGTTCATGAAGTGAATGTCAATCTTCCTAGCTGGGTTATGGTACTTGCTGAGCAGCATTGGTTACGTAGCAACTTTGAAAATTCTGTACGAGACACAGTTAAGGATATTAAAAGATTGCGTGATGTAGATCGCGTCGTCCAACAATTCCTTGAGTATGACTTTATTAGTCGTGCAGGGTTGAGTGGTATGGATATGGGGCAAGGCGTCGCTGAAATTGATTTGTACGCTCCAGATGAACTATACGACCAAATTCTAATGGAAGTGGTTGGCGTAGAGATTCGTGGTAAAGATCATTTGCTATCTTTAATGCAAGAATTCGCTCATGCTAAAAAAGAGTATGATCGCTTCTCAGAAGCACTCGAAATGGTGAAAACAACCGGCTACGGCATTGCAGCACCATCGCTCGCAGAAATGGCACTTGATGAACCAGAATTGATCCGTCAAGGTTCTCGTTTCGGCGTTCGCTTGAAAGCGACAGCACCTTCTATCCATATGATTCGTGTAGATGTGGAGTCTGAATTTGCTCCAATCATCGGCACTGAAAAACAAAGTGAAGAGCTTGTACGATACTTAATGCAAGATTTTGAAAATGATCCAATTAAAATTTGGGAATCCGATATATTTGGTCGTTCTTTACACAATATTGTGCGTGAAGGTATTCAAGGTAAAATTGCGATGATGCCTGACAACGCACGTTATAAGCTTCAAGAAACGCTTGGTAGAATTATTAACGAAGGATCAGGTGGCTTAATTGCGATCATCCTCTAGTAAGATGTGAAAACGGCAGTCTTAGTCGACAATATCGTCGCTATGACTGCTTTTTTTTCTGTTTTTATCTGGATGGTGGGTGCTGAAATATGGAACTTAGTGAATGGTTATTAAGGGTCGTAATGCCTAATAGAGTTATCGAAAATACATTGATTGTGAATTAATTCAGCTTCAACGCAGTAATCAATGCTTGACGAGATCAAAGCTTCACTTGACATAAAAGCCGTTATTCGTCCTAAATGGAGCCCAAATGCATCAATTGGTGTGGAATAAGTGCGTCTGTGTCCGGTAAGGATGGATAATAGAGGATACACAGGAAATAAGGTTTCTGATGTCCGTCAATCGAGTGAAGAAATCAAAATCAATCTTGATTGATATTTAAGTAATTATTTTAGTTTTGAGCCTTAATTCATTGTGAAAAATTCTCATAAAATGGAATGAACTGCTTAAGTTACGAAGTAATTATGTTAAAATGAAATTATGCAAAGAACGATATATTAAGATGTAGCAATGATAAGTTTAATTGAAGGTCAAACATTACATGAATAGGGAGCATAATGTTGGTGCGAGTGCTATGCTCACATGAAATGCCTAGGAGTTTCGCACCGAAATTTTCGATATTTGAAGATTGATTTTTAAGGTATTGATCTCAAATAGTGATAGGTATTGGAGTTTTATAATGGTTTTTAAGGGAATTATCGAATTTGGAGACCAATTTACTCGAAATTCGCTGTCGCACCTTACGCAGGTGCGTAAATTGAAATGTTTTCGTCGTATTCTTTTTCGTACTGCGACATATTATTTTCTGTCTATTGCTTCACTAATATGTTAAAATTACCCACAACTTATGGTAGTTTCATGTGGTTATTGGTGTTTTTGCTCATTGAGCTAACTGGCAGTTTAGTGCAACAAAAAGCACAATCAAAACGTATACATTATATGGAGTAAATGGTATATGGAAGAAAGGAAGATGACATTGAAACTGGCAATTAAGCTTGTATTAGTAATGTTAGGGCTCTATCTTATTTATGATGGTTACTCAATTTATACATTTACCGCCAGAAGTCCCAACGGTAGTATGGGAATTCATAGATTTTTTGGTAACCTCTTCATTCCAGCGACAGATTTTCACTTACATACGTATGGAATTTCCTTTTTCATAGCAGGAGTTTTAATCGCATTGACCTCATTTATTCGTATCAAACGAAAAAGCTAATAGGGAGACGTCACAAAGGCGGTTTTCTTATGGTCATAAATCAACATTAGAATTTAACATAGCCAAAATATAAGAAAATAAAAGATATTGACGATAAGAGTATAGGAAATAACCAACAGATTCATTAAGCTAACGAGGAACTTTAGTTATTTCTTTTTTCTATCAATAGGAGGCAGTTATGGAAGGGCTTATTGGATACTCCGCATTATTTTTCATGCCTATTTTTGCATTAATATTTATTGTGACCTTGATTACTTCTTTGAAAAGGATAAAACATGATAAGGAATTAGAGGGAATTGAATACGTAAGTGGAATTGCCTTTGCGCTAATGATGTGGACTCTCAGTAGTTCGATTTTGCTTAGTGCAGGTTAATCACTAAAAATCACAACCCGTAATTCAGCTAACGGAGAACGTTAGTTCAATCAAACAAGGAGTAGTGTGCCACAGCAGCTACTCCTTGTTTTTATTAAGCTAACGGGCAGGTTAACGCAACCAACAGCTTGTCAAATTCGTCATATATAATATTCGAATTTACATTTAAAAGGAGAAGGTATGAAAATGAAAAATTTATTTAATCTAACGACGATTTTATTAGCATTAATTATTATTTCGGGGTGCAATAATTCTGTTAATTCAGAAGTTAATAAGTCTAAGAAGGAAAACATTGAGGATATAGTTTCGGAGATAAATAATGAGAATACCTTCACTGTCTTAGATCAGTTAGTTGCATCCGATAACAACCTGATTTCTAATGTTGAGATATATGATGGTATATCTGTGAAAGAAATAGAGATAGTTGGGAAAATATATACTTCAAAGTTTATAGAGAGTATGTTTCTTCCGTTTGGTCTATACATTCCAGATTTCTTAATTGAGAAGAAATTCCACGATGGAAATGAATTTGAAGGACCAAACCACTCGTTAATCGGTTTGTTTAATCATTATGAGCTGAATCTAGATAAATTAAGTATCAGGGAAGATTTTAAAGAACATGAAAATTATATTGGGTCGAATATATATGACGGTCCAGACCAGATGAAAATTAAATACGAGGATTATTTCAGTTATTCATATGAAGATTACGAGGTAATAATACGATTATCATATTCTGAAGATCAAAAAGAGACCATACTCCCGCAATTTATCGATATAATAAAATACCTTAGATATATTAAATAGAGACTTGGTATGCTTCGAAGGCTTGGACATCTTATAACAGTGTGTTCATCTATCAGAGAACAAGCCGCCCTCCGATCCGCCACATGTGAAGCAAGGCAATTTGAGCTGCCTTTCGTTCGACACTCTGAACAAGGGTATTATACAGCACATTACTGCTACGGACGATGCGAGAAAGTGCCATGAATACTTGGACGTTATGCGGAAGATTTTGTTGAAGTAACGGGAGACGATAGCTCAATAAAAACACAAAGGCAGCAGTTCACACTGACATGCTGCCTTTGTTCAACTCCCATGGAAGAACGGAATTACTTCCATCATCTGTGGTGCGGCGCTTGCGCTGCATGCATGACTAACGGGCAGTAGAGCGTGGAGCTTCCTAGTTGAACTATTGAGCAGTTAAATGCGGTATTATATGGTACGATTATCCATAAGAGATGAGGTGCTTTTATCAAGAAGAGATATTTTTTTCTAATAATTTGCATATTATCATTGTTATTTGTGATGGCTTATACAAAACCAAGTACTCAAGATTACAATAATTACCTCCATAAGGTCCATGGTCTTAAATGTGAAAGTTCCGAAAGCTCAAATTGCTTTCATACTATTTATGATTTGAAATCATCAAGTCTCACACATCAGATTATTTTTATGACGGCAAGAACAAAAATTTTTGGAGAGGCAGATAATAAAATACGAGTAGTAGGTATTTTCAATCATTTTTTTGTAATAGAAAATAGTCTTCATCCTAAATCTGATAATAACAACAATACCGAAGTTCCGTTAAGCTAAAGGAGAACGATAGTTCGATAATACACATTGATGAGCACTTCATCGGTAGCCTGCTCTTTTTATTAAGCTAAAGGGCAGGATTGTTGTATATAATAGTGGTTTATTTATATTAATTCCTTGAATATGCAACTTTTAAGAATATACAGTCTAAGTTAATGATAACAAATACAGGAGGTATTTATGAGGAACAAAGCAATTAGCGCATGTTTTTTAATAGTTATGCTGATCTGTTCAGCTTGTTCTAATGTCAAAAATACGAAACAGGAAGGAACATTAGTCTCAACCAACCAAGCGAAACAGATTAATACACGTACGGAGCTTTTAAAGGTATATACGGATTTAACGGAGGAATCGAATTGGTGGATTGTTCCAGAAAACGTTAGTACGATGACTATTTATGCAGAGGCTGAAAATGCAGAGACAGTATTATTTTGGATAGCACCAACAGGGACGGAAACTGGAAGTGAAAGAATACTCATTGGTTACGACTCAGATGGAAGTGATGGATGGTCATACGCATGGGAGTTCGGTAGACGGACATTTCACGACCATATTCAAGTTCAGGCATTAGGAATTGATGGTTCTACTCAAGCACAGATGACTATCAATGTGCATACCCCTTAAATCTTACTATCTCAACTTTCGCAGCTTAAATTAGGCAGGTATCCCTTGATGTAGCTAGGCAAACCCGCGACCCATTGCTGGAGTTGTGTTTTAATGAGTGCTGTGATCTTCTTATTGGCTTTTTTAGCGACATCTTCGATCAATTCAATAAGTTGTTTTAAGGCTACTGCCCAATCTAATTGGCTGACTTCATCGCATAGTAAATAAAACAAGCCTCCAAGCGTACGGTGATCGGTGCTTTGTCGATGTTGCCAAGCCAGTAAAATATAACGTGAAAAGACAATCGTAGTATGACTGATGAGTAGATCATAAGAGCGACCTTGAAATTCTTTTTGCAGTCGCAGTAAGGATTTGGCACACTTAAAGAACACTTCTATATCCCAACGAATGCCGTAGATCCGAACGATTTCTTCTTCGGAGATTGTGCAATCTGTACACAAAATAGCGAGCCATTCCTTTTTCTTCGAACGATGGCGCACAAAGACGATGGTAACGGGAATCCCTGGAGACAATATGGTACGGATGGAACGCAAGATTCCCTTGCTCTTACCTTGAATAGGAACAGCTTTAAAATAAAGTTCCTGCAGAGATAAGCGAAGACCGTTGACATGATAGCGTTTCTTATCTGCTTTAACCATACCAATGACATCCAAACCACGATCTAGCATCGCTTGGATTAACGGGGCATGGGTAAACCAACTATCCATAAGTACATAAGAAGCATGATTGCCAGCAGATAGCGCACGATCAATCATGGCCGGAACAACCTCCGGTGCAGTGCAGGTAGTAGAGCTTCCATTCGCCGCTTGTAACCAGATGTTCGCTTGTCGATGCCTTCCATAATGCCGTTGACCTGCGATTTAAGAGATGCCAGTAAAGAGAAATCAACGGGAATAAACGTATGACCGTCCGACCATCCAAGTGTAAGCATACGAAATCCTTTGTAATAACAACCCGTCGCGTGATCCTTAAACCTAGATAGTAACTCAACTTTTTTGCTGCGATTGCGCTCAAACATCGAGTCATCGATCACGAATACAGAGGTACGATCTTCTGTAGTCAGTGCCTGAACCTTTTCAATTGCGGAGGAACTTAGCGATGACAAAAACCGCCGCCATGCGTAACCACTGTGATTGAGAAAACGATACACGCTATCCTTGCCTGGAAATCCTTCACTCTTCTCGCTTTCCAGCAAGCGGAACCAGTTTTTGTGGTGAAATAAGAGTACAAATACGAGTTGAAATAAATACGAACACGTATATCCAAACTTCTTCTGAAAGCCTGCAGCTCTCAAGTGTTGTAGCACTTTCAGTTCTTTAAGGGCAGGTTTAATTTCATTTGGTAGTTGATTCTGTTGGACATTTTGTTCTATCATATAGAGGACACCTCTTCTGTGTGGTAGTGATTGGTCGTACTCTCACTTTACCAAACGAAGCGGTGTTTTTCTGTGTTTACAAGATTTGTATTACATTCAACATATAGCCAGTCTGTTTAAGCAATTAAGCCAGTTTTCGCTCTGCGAAAGTTGAGTTACTATCTATAAAATCCTGGAATTTTACAGCTAACCTAACTGGTAACGTTAGTTCAATTAAACAAGGAGTAGTGTGCCACAGCAGCTACTCCTTGTTTTCGTTAAGCTAAATGGCAGGTTAGTTGAACAAGAAAAATAAAAAGCGATGTAATATTAGCCTCCCCAAGCCTCTTTTAAAAGCTTCACACCTTCTTGAATTTCATCAAAGGTAAGATTACTAAATCCAAGCTTAATAATTGCTTCCGCAGAATGATTTTCTATGAAATAGATGGAGGTAGGATACACTTTAACCCCATAAATGGAAGCACGCTCGATTAACCATTCTTCTGAACGATTTAGATGTACCTTAACTAAAATGTACAAACCAGACTGCTCCCCAATAATGGAAATATGTTGTTTGAATTGTTTTTTTAATTCTGAAACTATACAATGCATTTTTCGCTTATAAACGAGACGCATCCGTTTAATATGACGGTTCCATTCTCCCTCTTCCATAAATTTAGCCATTGTAAGCTGGCTAAGAAGGGAAGTAGTACTCTAAAAATACTGAAAATGTCTTAGATAAAGGTCTAAAAGAAATTGTGGCAGTACCATATAACTTAGACGAATTCCTGGAAGAAAGGACTTTGAGAAATTCCCTAGGTAGTTCACTCTCTTTGAATCGATGGAAGCAAGTGCCGGAAATGGTTGTTGTGTATAGCGAAATTCACTATCATAATCGTCTTCAATAATATATCCTTTTCTCTTGGTAGCCCATTGAATGAGCTTTTGCCTTTGTTGAATGGACATACTTATACCTATTGGGATTTGATGGGAAGGTGTCACATATATTAAGCGTGACATCATATTTTCTAATTGTGAAAACTCAGCACCTGTTTCATCAACTGGTAAAGTTTCAAGTGTAAAACGATGGAATAGAAATGCCTCTTTTACTCCATCATACCCTGGATCCTCCAAGATTACGCTTGAGAAATCAGACTTTAGGATTTGTCCAAGATTAATTAACATTTGCTGTGTGCTGCTCCCAATGATAATTGCATTTGAATCTGTCTTTACCCCGCGAGATTGGAGTAAATAGACAGCAATTTGTTTGCGCAAGCATACTTCACCAAAGGGTTTCCCGTATCGAAAGCTCTCCCGTAATGTTAAAATTTGATATTCTTCTCCAAATTTTCAGGGGAAAATTGGTTTGATCCACGGCCCCTGCACTGAAATCAATTTCGACTGACGTTACCGTCTCTTTATGATTTTTATGAGGTGGGATGAAAGTATCTTGAAATAAAACCGGATCTAATTCATTTACAAAACACCCTTTTCTCGCTTCTCCGCGGATATAACCTTCCGCTACAAGCTGCTCATATGCCATCAATGTGGTATTTCGACTGACTTGAAGGGACTCTGCAAGTTGGCGAATGGATGGCAATGGATCATTAGGATGTAAGTCGCCACGCTTAATAAAAGACTTAAACTTCTCGTATATTTGCTTGTATTTGGGGGAATCATCCTTCAAAACAAAAATAGTATTCTTCATTTACAACCATCCTGACATGTTTATTTGTTTATAATTGTATCTTTTTATATGTCAATTTTTCTAGTATACTTATTTAGAGGAATTATAAAACCAATAAATGGGTTTTTCAAACATGTTTATTCCTAAATATTATAAAGTCATGGACATGGATGAAGTCAAAGAGTTTATTCAAAAAAACTCTTTTGGAACTATCGTCACAACAAAACAAGGGAAACCAATTGCCACTCATATACCTTTGGAGTTTAGAAAAAAAGGCGATGAATATTATATCACAGGACATATGGCCTATGGGAATCCTCAATGGAGAACATTTGAAACGTGTGAGAACGCACTTGTTATGTACCAGGGACCGGATGCGTATATTTCTTCTTCATGGTATGGTGATGAAAATGTTCCAACATGGAATTATCAAGCCGTTCATGTATATGGCAAACCGATTATTTTAGAGTAAGAAGAGTTAAAACAAGACCTGATTACGTTACTAGAAAAATATGGAAAACATCGGAAAAATCCAATTTATTGGGACAAGCTTTCGCCTGAGCTATTGGAAAGGGAACTTAAAGGTATTGTGGGATTTAAGATTAAAGTACAAGAAGTTCAAGCCGCTTATAAATTAAGCCAGAATCGAAATGAAGAGGATTACCACAACATCATTGATCAACTACAGAAGGAGGAAAATCTGAATTCTCATCAATTGGCAGAAGCGATGGAAAAAATAAAAAAATAGGGGAATTGAAAGACTGGGTGTGAAGGTTTTCACTTAAACTAACGGGCGCTTGAGTTAAACAATCGGCTGCCTTTACATAGCCGCTTTTTCGTATAGACTGATGGAGTTAAATACTTTTCAATCAAACACAATCTGTGCTTAAAATTGCTAACACTTCTTTTGTTACGATTTCGAACAAATACAACCTTTACTTGTACGCCGTTCGCCATCGTTGTATGAATAGAGCGTAAAAATGCCTTTGTTTCCTGATGCTGGTGTTGCTAGACGGTAAAGTTCTTTTAATCCAACTCGCTTTTGACCAATCAAATACCGTTTAGCCTTCACCATACCAATCACATCAATACCTTGTTCTACAATAGATTTAATCAATGGTTGCTGGGTAAACCAGTCAATTAGAAAAATGAAAAATAGGAAGGCTGATTAGATTAGATGAGAAAAAAGAATAACGAACAAGTTCTAGCTAAAAATCAAAAAAGGGAGGGCAGTGCATGGCTTGCAATCGCGGCTATTATTCTTGTCTCGATTAGTTTACGTCCAGGAATTATTTCTATTGGCCCTATTTCGACTCTTATTCAAGAAGATTTTAATTTTTCATATTCAACGCTTTCGTTATTGATTACGATACCTGATTTATTAATGGGGCTTTTAGCTTTGCCTACCCCATGGATTGCCCGTCGCTATGGTCGTAATACAGTTATACTTTATGCTTTATTACTGCTTACTTTATCTACTCTAATTCGCGCATTCTCTTCCAATACATTTACACTACTTTCAACAACAATAGGTGTTGGTGCTGGTATCGCAATCGTCGGTACATTAATGGGTGGTTTCATAAAATTAAAGTTCCCTAACAAAGCAGCATTACTAATGGGAATTTATACTTTCTCACTTTCACTAGGTACTGCACTCGCAGCAGGTACAACAGGAATCATCGCTTCAAATGCAGAAAGCGGATGGCGCTTAGCAGCCAGTATTTGGGCGTTGCCCGGTGTATTAGCTATCATTGCCTGGATTGTGATAACCCTTCAAGGGCGTAAAGATAATCTTAGTTCACAAGAAGTTTCCGAAAGGCGCGTGCCAATTCCATATAAAAACCGAACAGCATGGATGATTGCTCTATATTTCGGATGTACGAATCTCCTTTTCTATGCCGTCATAGCTTGGGTCTCACCGATGTATCAAGAACAAGGATATTCGGGTTCAGTTGCAGGATTTATACTCTTAACTTTCACCGTCGTATTTATGCTAGCCAATCCTATATTTGGCTCGCTTAGTAAATCACTTGACCGCCGTGGCTGGTTAGCTGTATCTTCCGTACTCGCTTTAGTAGGTTTGATACTCATTGCTATCTGGCCAAATGCAACTCCATTTATATTTATATCTATTTTTGCTTTTGGCCTTGGTGGTGCTTTTACTCTAGGTATGACCTTGCCACTAGATAATACAAATACGGTAGAAGAATCGAACGTCTGGAACGGATTTGTTTTAACTGTAGGGTATCTGATTGCAGCAACAGGACCCTTTTTGGTTGGATTTATGCGAGATCTCAATGGAGACTTTGGTACTTCGATATGGTTTCTTGTAGGTATATCAGTTCTTATGCTTATCTTGACACCTTTTCTTAAACCGAGTGAACGTTCTTTACAATAGTTTTTTCTCGTTGAGTGATGGATTTGAAAACTTCCGAATCTAACACAATAGAAATATGTTAGATTTACGAAAAGTCTCTCTTTCAATTAGAAAGGGAGACTTTTTTATCAATTATAGGTGTCATAACTTTAATAGTTCTGGCACAGATTCTTCTTCAACTCCCTCGGTACGATGTAGTTTTCTCACGAATGCTCGCTTATTCGCAGGATTTCACCTGAAGATAAATCATAGCTCGGATTAAATGGAACGGGTTCCGTCAAAATTGGTAACCGATGGGCATGCGGGAACAGAAGGGGCGAGCTTTCGCTCCTTTTTTTGTTGATCTACTGCACGCTGCTCCACGCACCTCCGGAGGCTTTCACTCCCATTTCTCGACGGGTCTATGCCCTTTCATTCCTTCGTTACGCCTATCTAGAGGGTGGAGGCCGGTAATCCTAACGGTACGGGTCTATGCCCTTTTGTTGAATGCAATCCGGTACTCCGTGCAATCTTAAAATCCTGCGAATAAGCCAGTTTTTGTGCTGTGCGTGTAATGATTAAGAAGCCTGTTTCATAGGAAGAGCTCGATCCGGTTCGTAAGCTTCACCACTACGAGCTAGGGCAACCAGAATGCGGGCCAGTTTACCACAGAGCTTCATCACTGAACGCATGGGCTTCATACTTTTTGTCTTTACATTCAGTTCGTGCTGTCGTTTGAATGTTTCATCGTTCATAATGAGAGCCATAGTTGCCATGAACAGGGCATGCCGAAGCCTTGGTCGGCCACGTTTACTAATGGACATCTGGCCTTTCCACTTGCCTGAGCTTGCTTCAGCTAGGTTGAGACCGGCATGACGCAACAACGCATTGCCATGTGCATAACCACTGAGATCGCCAGCTTCACCTAGAATGCCGGCAACAGACAAGGTGCTCATCCCCTTCATTGCGAGAAGAGGCTTAGCTAGTGGAATATGGGCTAGGACAGTCGCTACTTCTTCCTCAATGACCTGTAGCTGCTCCATAGCCAGATCATATTCTACCAGAAGCTGTTGTATATGAAGTTTATAGGCTTTTTGGGCATGCTTTGCACCGACCGAGCGAGCGAGCTGCCAATGCTAGTAACTCACTAGCTCTGCGTTCACCGCTATGCCGTTTCATGACTGTTTTCCAGCCTTCGATTACCTGTTGAACAGTGAGTTTATTAAGATCAGCAGGCGTTGGAAAGAGACGCAATGTAGCGAGTGAGCCAGATCCAATGAGGTGCTTGTATACCTGCCTTAGCTCCGGAAATACAATATCGACCCAGCGATGAATCTGATTCTTAACGCTGACAAGTCGATGGACGATTGTCTCCCGGTTGGCCATAAGCACTCGTAGTTCTATGAACACTTTACTAGTTTCTTTAATGACAGTGTAGTAGCCGTTTTTCACCATGTCGGCGATAACCAAGGCATCCTTAATGTCGCTTTTAGAGGGAGTATTGTCTCGGTTTTCCTTATTCTTTTTGACGAGATGGGGGTTTACTAGCACTGTCTCGTGGTTTCGGTCCTTGAGCCAGGCAGCGAGGCTGAGCCAGTAATGGCCAGTTGGTTCCATACCGATGATGGTGTCGTTTAGATGATTGGCTTTTTGGATATCTTTCATCCACCGCAGCAATTGACTATAACCGACTTCGTCGTTAGAGAAGTGAAGCGGAGGACCGAGTGAGATACCACGGAAATTGACAGCACGAGCAACATGAGATTGCTGAGCGATGTCGATTCCGACGACAAGGTGCTGGATAGAAATGCGTTCTAGTAGTTGATTTTGTTTGGCTTGGGCTTTAAAATTCAAGATAGAGCGACCTCCTTAAGATGGCTAAAGGGCTATGACCCGTGACTACCCTATCGTAACGGAGTCGCTCGTTTTATTGCAAAGTGTAAATTTAACGCTCTACAGGAATCCTAACGGAGAACGATAGTAGAATAATACACATTGATGAGCAGGTGCTTCGGTATCCTGCTATATTTATTAAGTTAACGGGCAGGATAGCATAGTTACTTCTCGAATACTATACAAATAAAGTATAAGGTGGTGCAGGATTGAACTTTATTTTCATAGCCTTTTCTTTAATCATTTCAACGATATTATCTATCCTTATAATAAGAAACAGAAAAAGAAAATGGCAAGGTATGTTATCAGCCATTGTCATAAACGTGTTAATTTTGGGATTAGCATATTGGTTTCTGTACAACTTAGACGAGGAATCAAGATTGTTTGGAATTGATTTTCATAGTCGATATACATTAGTAGCTACCATCCCAGTAATAACTTGGATTAACTTCATTATTCTCTCTTTTGATAGAAAAAGGGGAGTAAGAGCAAAAGTATAAAATGCTATTCCATTTTTGTTGTATTCTGTGATTTGTTAATCGAATTCAACTAACGGGACACGATAGGGGAATCAAACAAGGAGTAGTTTGCCACAGCAGCAACTCCTTGTTTTCGTTAAGCTAACTGGCAGGATTGTAGAGCAAATTATAGAATGTTTTTACTAGATAGATTGCCAAATAAGGTGTGATAAAAGGTGGAAATAAGTACCAATAATTTAACTGAAGTAATTAACAATTGGGATCCTATCGATCTGTTAGCCGGAGGTGCTCCACAGAACGAGTATGATATTGAGATCAATCAGATTGCACAAAAGTCAATAACATGTACAAATGAAATAGAACTAGCAAAACTAATATACAGAGTGTTCAATGATATGATGGGTGTGAAGCTAGACCATCTAAGTTGCTTAAATCAGGCTTTTAAAATAACTGATCGTAATAACAATAAATCATTGAACTCCCATGGAAGAACTCATTAACTTCTATTATCTGTGGTGCGGCGCTTGCGCTGCATGCATGACTAACGGAGAACTATATTGTCTCATAACATTTAAGATAAGGGTGAGTTCAATAAGCATTCATCATTTTGAAGTACTAGTAAGTCGGTTTATGAACAAGGAGTTTGGAATTGAAGGACTACAGAGCAGGTTATATACCGCTTTGATGCCGGACAAGTTTTGTGAATAATTTCCAAATCAAATTAGTGAGTTAATTAATGAATTAGAACTTATTTTATATACTCAACTAGAGTCTGACCATTTTCATTTAGCAAGTAAATTACTGGAAACCTATATTGGTGTTTTAAAGAATTAGGATTGAACTAATGGGTAGATTAGTCCAAAAAAGGTTCTGACCATTATTAATTGGGGGAATTTGCAAAAAAAGACGGATGGTGGTGATTCTTCTGTACTTAGAGAAGGTTGAAGAGCATGAAGTACAGCTATTGGTCAAACAATTTGGAACATTAGCTGTTCATGAAGAGGAAAACCCTAATCATTTTTTCAATCACATAGGAGTATTAGATGTGTTTGACCACTGCTTGACGGAGCAGGAAGCGTCAGAACTACTGACTTCTTTTGAAGAGCATAATCTCGAATATGAAAAGAATTTTATTGATTTTTTTCAATTGGTATACAAAACAAATAACACGACCCAAACAATTTATGTAGATGTTCGTTTTCCTTTTGAAGATGGATCGCCTTATAAAAAAGCAGTCATTAAAACAATTTTAAAGAGATTAAATGATTCGGAAACCCTAACATTCTGGGAATTTTTGAGTTACAAATCCACTTTATATAAAATAAATGATTTCAACACTCTTGCCTTCGTTGTAATGTTATCTACAAGGGAATTATGTTTTTCTAATTTCTATTTTTCTAATCTCGAAGCAGTGTTTTTGGGGAACTATGATTTAAGCTTTCCATTATACTGCAAAGATAATGAAAACTTTGAGAAGTTCAAAAAGTTTGCACATAAAGCTGGACTTCACATTAGAGAATAATAATTGGCGTTAAGCTAACGGGACACGATAGTTCAATGCCATCAAGTAGCCTTTTCTCAACTAACAGGCAGTTTACTATGGTATATGTCACCAAGGCAAAATATCATTAAGTGATCAATATTTACAATAAATATACTAAAATCAACAAATAATATTGTTTAAGGGAGAAGAGAACATCATGGTGCATTCCTATGAAATACCGCCTTTGCTAGAAGAGATCATGACATGGGAGAAGGAGATCAATCAAAAAGTTCCTTACTTGGAGACACCAACGGGATATTTTCTGCAATTCGATCCAACCGATAACGGCGGGTACAGAAGTTCTCCAGCTGACACGATAATATTCGCACATACAGGCATGGATGGTATTCATTTTTCCTTCTTAACGGAGTTCGGTTCCGTGACAGATTTAAGTTTGGCTCCTATTATTCGCGTAGATCCTATGGATTTTGGAAATTGTGTGAAAATAGTTGCCCAAAATATTAGAGACTTTTTCGCCCTTCATTTTTCAGATCATGAAGGTCTTCTGCTGAACGATTTTGAATCTAAAGAACGCTACCTGACCTATGTGAAAGACCAGGAAGACGACGACGAGGTGAGCGAGTATTTCGACAAGAAGAAGTGGCAACAACAGAAGAACGAAGTGCGTGACCTCGCTAAGCTGCGATTCGGATTTCAGCCCATCCTTGACGGATACACCTATATGCATGAGATACGACTAGCACGATTGAACGAACTGATCGTGACCACATCTGATAGTTTAGGGATCACAGTTCGGAACACATCAGTTGATAGCCTAAATAAACCGGTCCTTCACCCGTGGCACATGAAAGAAATCCCTAATTGGGAATTAGAACAGTTAAAATCCTATATTGCTAGTGCGGAGCAAACAGCCCTTCTTGGTTTTATTCGTGACTGTCAGTTCCAAGGAGTGGATGATTACGAAGTTATCCAAGCGATCTGCGACCAGCTTATTTCGTTTGGTTTGCCTTTGGAAGCCAAACGGCTAGCGTCCTGTATGGACATGTCTTCATTGAGCGAACGGGGAACATTAGCTGAATAAAGAAACTTCATTATAGGAAAAATCATATTAACTATTTTATTAAGGGTGGTTACTATCAATCAAGAAAACTTAACTTGTAAAGCTTGTGGAAGTACTACATTTACTAAAGGTGAAGTGAACAATGAGTATGCTAGAGTCAAGCCCATTGGAAAAATATTCACTTTTGGATCCCCAGTTATATATACATTTTGTAAAAAATGTGGGGAAGTAGCATCAATTAAAATTACAAAACCAGAAAAATTTTGAGCCCACAAAATGGGCTTTTTTAGACTTCACTAATGAGCAGCATGTGTCTACTCTGTACTATTCGTCGTACCATAGCGGACACCAGAAACCTTATTTGCTGTGTATGCCTCTATTATCGAACCTAACGGACACAGACGCACTTATTCCACACTATTTGATGCATTTTGGCCCCTTTAAGGACGAATAACGGCTTCTATGTCCGTAAGAATGCCGTTCGACCCTAAAAATCACAAATTACTGCTTACAACATTACTAATCAGAAAAAAACAATGAAATTTCGTGGAATTTACAATTAATTAGTTCTAAAGTTCCTAGTACATTAGATGCATTAGCGTTATGCTCAATAAATGTGATTTAGTTTACTTCCCACTTGTAATTGTCTTTTTGCTGTATTACTATAGTTTTATTGCGAAAAAGGTATATATTTCAAAAAAACAGGTCAATATGAGGAATAATAAAGTACTCAATAAAGGAATGCCTATTTTAAGGAGGTGAAACAATGAACAAAACAGATTTGATTAACCAAGTTTCTGAGCTTTCTAGTCTTTCCAAAAAAGATGCTGGTAAAGCTGTAGATGCAGTGTTTGAAGCAATCGGTGAAGCATTACAAGGTGGAGATAAAGTACAACTTGTTGGCTTTGGTAACTTTGAAGTGCGTGAGCGTCAAGCTCGTAAAGGTCGCAACCCTCAAACGGGACAAGAAATCGATATCGCTGCAAGCAAAATTCCTGCATTTAAACCTGGTAAGCAACTTAAAGAGTTAGTTGCTCAACAATAATTTGCAATTTAGAGGCTACTTTTCGTATATTCTGTATACTGAGAAGAAGCCTCTTTTTAATAGTAAACACTATCTTTTCGAGCTAAGTATTGCACAATAGAGTTGATTCTAATATAATGCTTTGAGGTAAACTAGATTGTCTTCAAGAATGCGAGGGAATGAGATGGAGCAACAGGCAAGTGATTATGTAGTAATTAAAGCCAAAGATCAAGGCGTAACCGTAATGGGGCTGACAAGAGGTCAAGATACTAAATTTCATCATACTGAAAAACTTGATAAGAATGAAGTACTTATCTGTCAGTTCACTGATCATACATCCGCAATTAAAATTCGCGGTAAAGCTACCGTCTTGACGAAATATGGTACCGTCCATACAGATGAATAGAATGACTAGAAATATCGCATCCCAATAGATGACATCCATGTCTCTGTTGGGATTTTTCTATGAAAATGAATATTGCTCGTACTACTACCGTACACTATAGATAAGCTGCACTAGAGCTTAAGCTTTCGATGCTACTTTTTATTTACTGTAAATATCTTAAGTAGTCAATAAAAAGTTTTGGGAGGTAGTAGGTTGAGGCATATGAAGGGCTTATTGCTAGGATCGATGATAACGTTAATCATTAGTCTTATTTTATATTACAGTATGATGCATACGAATGAAGATTCATATAATCAGCTATCGGTAAGCGCGGGAGTGCATGTGAAGCAGGTGACGTTGAATAATGACAACATCGTTGATATGATCAGTAACAATATAAATACAGATCATTTATCTAAAGTTAGTTTGAATAGACATGTTCTGGAGGTAGTACTCTCAGTCGATGATAACCAGACAGCAGAGCAACTTGTCTACGCTGAGTTTCCGCAGTTTGTTTCTTTTGCATTTGAACGTACATTGAATATTGAACAGTTGAAGATAAAAGTGATGAAAAATCAACTCAATCGTAACGATAGTGTCATAATTTTGACTTGTAATCTGTATCGTAATGATGCATGGTTAAAGAATGGAAGCGGGCAGCTGAGAGAGCTGCAATGGCTTATTGACCCTGACTGGGAGCAAAGACTACGGATCAAAAAGACGATTTATTGGCAGCAGCATTAGAGACTCTAGTGAGCCGATCCAATTGCAAATAACCTTTCTAGGAAACAAATCATATTTGTGTTATAATGATTAGCATTGTTATGCGGATATAACCTAATTTTGTACGGAGGCTTCATAGATGAAAAAATACTCTGTAGCGGATGCGGCAGAACCATACGTAAGCTACGATATGATCCACGCTCATACTGAACTACCGTCGTATTCGGAGCCTAGATTACAGTTGTTATATGCTGTATTAGCGCAATCTAAAGAGACGAGAGAACGTAGTGAATTATTTAGTCTTGTGACGGCTTTAGTTCAACTTGGTATGGATACGCATGATCTTGTTGACACGGAGACTGGACAACGAACAGAAACGCAAATGCGTTCTAGACAATTGAAGATTTTGGCGGGAGATTTCTTTAGCGCGAGATTTTATCAATTGCTTGCTGTTAAAGGTGAAATTGAATTGATTTCCATATTAAGTAAAGCGGTTGCAGATGTTAATCGTTTGAAAATTTCTTTCTATACAGCAGCTGAATCGGCTTCATTAACGGCAGAACATTACTTAATGAACAGAATATCGCTGAAAAGTGAATTGTTTGTTCCATTTCAAAAATATTTGAGTCAGCCTATTGCGAAGGTATGGAAAGAATTATTACAACAAGTTACGGCCTTTGAAGTAATGCACGATGAGTTGGGAAATATTTTCGGAGCTGGTGGATACGCTCGTAGTTTTGCATATTGGAATTTACATAATAAGGTTAATTCGATTGAAGAAAAGAAAATGCTACAACAGAATAGCTATAAATTACTAGTAGACAAATACCATGTACGTAGCTATATGCTTGATTATTTACATACAGCTTATGAAGCGGTAATTAGTATACTTGAAGCAGAGCAGCTTATAGAACTTAAGAACGAATTTGCTCAGACAGTTGAATATATGAAACATCAACTTGGTAATTTTTCGATGAAAGAAGTTGAAGCACAATGATTAGTAATAACTTAAATGATCCAAAAAGCCATGTTCATGATCTATTTGAGACCATTGCACCGAAATACGATATGATGAACGATCTAATGAGCTTCGGACAACATAAAGTATGGCGTAAAAAGACGATGAAGATCATGAACATGCAAAGGGGTCAAACGGCACTTGATCTATGCTGTGGAACTTGTGAATGGACGATTGATCTTGCCAAAGCAAGTGAATCTGGTCACATAACAGGGCTTGATTTCAGTGAGCAAATGCTTGCAGTAGGACGCCAAAAAGTAGCTGAAGCTGGATTGGGTCAACAGATTACACTTGTGCAAGGCAATGCGATGGAGCTTCCGTTCGAAGATCATTCGTTTGACTATGTAACGATTGGATTTGGTCTAAGAAATGTACCTGATTATGAACAGGTCGTTGCAGAAATGCTTCGAGTTGTGAAGCCAGGTGGGCAAATAGTTTGTCTTGAAATGTCCAAGCCTCAGGCGCAACCATTCAAATTCATGTACTACTTATATTTTGAAAAAATGGTTCCCTTGTTAGGAAAAATGTTCGCGAAGCAGTTCGCCGCTTATAAATGGCTTCCAGATTCACTGAAATTATTTATGGATGCTAAAGAGTTACGTCAGCTATTTGAGAAAGTTGGAGCTGTTAATGTTTTTGTCAAAAACTTTTTCTGGGGTGTAGCAGCATTGCATATCGGTAGAAAAAACTAATCATGTTAGAAGCTATGTTATATAGTAACCTAGAGTAATTCAAAAGGTGAGATCATGAAACTATTAGAAATATACGCCAAGATGAAGGGCGACATTAACAAAATAGAGAATGAGCTAGAACGAGTTGTCACGGATGAGCAGCCGCTATTATCTGAGGCAGCACTCCATTTACTCAAAGCTGGTGGGAAAAGAATTCGCCCAGTTTTTGTTTTGCTAGGTGGAAAATTCGGTGCGTATAACTTGAATGAACTGAAGACGGTGGCCGTAACGTTGGAATTAATCCATATGGCTTCGCTTGTTCATGATGATGTTATTGATGATGCCGAGACACGCCGAGGTCAGCTGACTGTAAAGTCCAAGTGGGATAATCGCATTGCGATGTATACTGGTGACTATATTCATGGAAAAGCACTTTTACAGATTTCACAAATTCATAATAAAGATGTACATACGATGCTTTCAAAAGCACTTGTTCAAATGTGTATTGGAGAAATGGAACAAATTCGTGATTTTTTCAATACTGATCAAACAGTACGCAACTATCTCTTACGTATTCGTCGAAAAACAGCATTATTGCTTGCTATCAGTACGCAATTAGGTGGTATTGTTGCGGGCTGTACACCACAGCAATATAATGCGTTATATCGTTATGGCTATAATGTGGGGATGGCGTTCCAAATTATTGATGATCTTCTTGATCTATATGGTACAGAGAAGCAAATCGGTAAGCCGCCTGGGTCAGATATGCGCCAAGGAAATATAACGTTACCTGTTATTCTTGCACTTCAGGATGATGATATTCGTGATGATCTATTAATCGAAATTCGTAATATCCATGCGAATGGAGATGCAGCTAACACAAAAAAAGCAATTCAGCTTATTCGTAATAGTAAAGGAAGTCAATTAGCTGAGGAGATGGCAAATCGATATATTGCGAAAGCACTTGCGGTACTTGAAGAACTGCCTTCGATCCCAGCCAAGAAGAACCTTATTGATATTGCTCATTTTGTAGGGAAACGCAATTATTAATATACCGCCTACTAGCGGAAGGGGCCTATACTGTGGAGAAAACGTTTTTAATGATTAAGCCAGATGGAGTACAAAGAGGTTTGATTGGTGAAATTGTATCACGTTTTGAGAAGAAGGGGCTACAACTTAATGCCGCTAAATTCATGATGATATCCACTGAACTAGCGGAAACACATTATGGTGAGCATAAAGGGAAAGTATTTTATGAGCCATTGCTCAAATTTATTACTTCAGGTCCTGTGTTTGCAATGGTCTGGTCTGGTGACAATGTTATTGCTTTGTCGAGAGCTATGATCGGTAAAACGGATGCTGTGGAAGCTTTTCCTGGTACGATACGTTCTGATTTTGCGGTCCATACTAATTATAATCTTATTCATGGCTCTGATTCTCCGGAAAATGCAGAACGAGAGATTCAATTGTTTTTCAATGAGAACGAATTGATACAATTTGAGCATACGATTCAACGCTGGATTTAACATGAGCTTTGGAGGTTAGGTTATGTCAGAAGATTTGGATTTTTCTAGATTTATAGAACAAATTAAGAAGAAAACCGATATTGATCTTTCTTTATACAAAGAAGCTCAGATGAAAAGACGTCTAACAACATTACGGACGAAACATGGTTATAATACATTTGATGCTTATTTTCAGGAGCTATCAAAAAATCGAGTGTTGCTAGATGAATTTCTTGATCGGATGACCATTAATGTTTCAGAGTTTTGGAGAAATCCACAGCGTTGGGAAACGTTGCGAGCTAAGTTTTTGCCTGAGATGATTCAAGCTCAAAGTCGCTTGAAAATATGGAGTGCAGCTTGTTCTACGGGTGAAGAGCCTTATACGCTGGCAATGATATTAGATGAACTACATGCACTGCAAAAGACGCAGTTGTTAGCAACAGATCTTGATGCAGGCGTAATAGCTAAAGCAACGCAAGGCTATTATCTTGATCGTTCTATTCGTGATGTTCCGCAAATATTTCGTGGAAAATATTTTCAAGAAGACGAGGGCGTTTACTCCATCGTTGATTCATTGAAAAAAGCGGTCCATTTCAAACAACAAAACTTATTGTTCGATACATTTGATCGAGATTTTGATCTGATCGTTTGTCGTAATGTGATGATCTATTTCACGGAAGAAGCGAAGCATGAGTTATATCATAAATTCGCAAAAGCATTGAAAAAAGGTGGCATCTTGTTTGTCGGAAGCACGGAACAAATATTTACGCCATCGCAGTACGGATTCGAGACGGTGGATACTTTCTTTTATCGTAAAATATAGTAGTGAATGAGCACTTATACTATTTTATTAAAAAGTGAGCTAGAGGTGATCTTAACAGATCCTCTAGCTCATTTTTTATATTATTGAAAAGATGGTTATGCTCATAATTGTAAGTTTCCTTTATAAGTAAGCACCATTAGCCTCGGGTAATGCTTTGAATTCATCACTTTCGGTAACGATATCCCATATGAAAGTACGTAATTCAAGAAAGTGCTTCGCATCTTCTGTTAGCTCACAAAATTGCCCTGACCAATAATATGATTTTTCTTCGCTATCGATCGAAATTTTCCATGTATCCTCGGAATACGGAATAACATTACATTGATTATTACTGATGAAATCCTTTGTTCCTAAAACGTTGAGACTCTTCATTTCCTCATAGATAAGATACAGTTCTTCATCCGTAAAGGAAAAATTTGTTTCTGCAATTCCATCAATTATGAGATCTTTAATAACAGTATCCGTGTAAGTATCGATAACATTTTTGCTGTTGATTCCAAATTGGACAGAAAATGCGAAATCATCAGGTACTTGTTCAGGCATCTGTTTTGCTATGACAGTGTTGGCTGTACTATGGTTTGAAGTACAACCCGTTAACATTAATGCGAGTAATATACATATGGAGTAATATCTCATATTTTATCTCCTTCCGAATGTAAAAAATATACAGTATGTTAACAGTATAACGTGACAAAGTTAATAAATGTTGCAAGCCGAAGCCAATGAAACATCACCCAGAACGTGTACGGCACAAGTACACAAGCGAACCTCAGCACGAAGCTTATAATCGAGGTTCAACAACCGTACTTCCAGAGTCGAGTCGAATAAGCAATGAATTCAATGAAACATCACCCAGCAACGTGTACGGCACGAGTACACGAGCGGTCAATGTCAAGCTCGAAGCTTAAGCAAGATTTTTAATCATGCAGCTTAATCACGATGTTTAATCACGAAGCTTAAAATAGAGGTTCAAAAAGCGGGCTTTCAGAATCGAGCAGGTGGAGTGCTACTTGAGAAAGACGGAAGCGCAAGTGTACATGATTACGTACACGCGAACCGTACTTTCCAAGTTCATTCCAGATGCGACGTCGAGTACGCTACAACGCATCACTTCGTTATCAAAGCCCGCTTTTTGAGCTACATTGCTATACGCTTTCTTGTCAAACTAGCAGTGCTGTACTATAATAAGCAAAGATGTTTACGGCATGTAATGGAGAGCAGGAAGTTCTGCTTGTGAAGGAGGAACTAGTGTTGAGTTTACGATATTTGACAGCTGGGGAAACCCATGGGCCTCAATTAACTACGATTATTGAAGGACTACCTAGTAATTTGAGCCTTGATTTCGAGGAATTGAATTTCCAATTACAACGTCGTCAAAAAGGTCATGGACGTGGTCGCCGGATGCAAATCGAACAAGATACTGCTAACATTGTTGGTGGTGTACGTCATGGCAAAACTACAGGTGCTCCAATAGCGATTGTTGTAGCGAATAATGACTGGACACATTGGACTAAAGTGATGAATGTTGAGCCGATTGAAGGTAACGATGAAACAAAACGTCGTGTTCATCGTCCTCGTCCTGGACATGCTGATCTGAACGGTGGCTTGAAATATAATCAACATGATCTTCGCAATATTCTTGAACGCTCCAGTGCTCGTGAGACAGCAGCTCGTGTTGCTGTTGGTGCCGTTGCACGTCAATTTCTTGCTGAATTCGGTATTAAAGTAGCTGGTCAAGTCATTCGTATCGGTGAAATTGAAGCTCCACCTAATCAACTTCCTGTTGACGAACTTATTGCTCTAACAGAAGAATCTTCCGTACGTGTTGTAGATAAAGCTACTGAAGAAAAAATGACAGCTTACATAGATCAAATTAAACAAGAAGGCGATTCGATCGGTGGAATTGTAGAATGTATTATTGAAGGCGTTCCTATTGGTCTAGGAAGTCATGTTCAATATGATCGCAAGCTAGATGCTAGAATTGCACAGGCTGTCGTTTCTATTAACGCATTTAAAGGTGTGGAGATCGGAATTGGTTTTGAAGCTGCGAAACTGCGTGGCTCACAAGTGCATGATGAAATATTGTATACTGCTGAAAAGGGCTATCATCGCGCAACGAACCGTCTAGGTGGTTTTGAAGGCGGGATGACCAATGGTGAGCAGATTGTTGTAAGAGGTGTAATGAAGCCGATTCCAACATTGTATAAGCCACTACGCAGCGTTGATATTGATACAAAAGAACAATTTACTGCACAAGTTGAGCGTTCTGATAGCTGTGCCGTTCCTGCTGCAAGTGTAGTTATGGAGCATGTTGTGGCATGGGAAGTCGCTCGTGCTTTTCTTGAAAAATTCGGTGGGGACTCTATGGAAGAGATTCATGCCAACTATAATAGTTACAAAGAACAATTGGAGAGATATTAATATGCATAAACTAATGGTTGAACTTGGTGATCGCTCGTATCCAATCTATATTGGAGCAGGTCTGTTAGACACGGTAGCTACTTATTTCTCAAATCATGGTATTAGTAAAAAATCACCGCTTATGATCGTTACAGACGAGAATGTTGCTGCTAACTATCTTGATCCATTAGTGCAATCGTTAAGCGCGGATGGTTTCACTGTTGTTACTGCAGTCGTAGCTGTAGGGGAACAGTCTAAGTCGCTTGCTAATCTAGAGCTACTAGTCGGGATCGCTTTGGAGGGTGGACTTGATCGTAAGTCGACAATCGTTGCGCTTGGCGGTGGTGTAGTAGGAGATCTAGCTGGTTATGTTGCAGCAGCTTATATGCGCGGTGTGAAATTCGTTCAAATCCCGACTACGATTCTAGCTCATGATAGTAGTGTTGGAGGTAAAGTAGCCGTTAATCATCCGCTAGCGAAAAATATTATTGGTGCTTTTCATCAGCCTGAATTCGTATTGTATGATTTGAATACGCTGCAAAGCTTACCTGATCGTGATGTGAAATCAGGATTAGCGGAAGTTGTGAAGCATGGCTTGATCTGGGATGCCGAATTCGTAGACTGGTGTATCGCACATGCTGATAAATTGGTAGCGAAGGATGCTGAAAGTCTCGGTTATGCACTATATAAAGGCTGTAGTGTAAAGGCTCAGGTCGTATCGCAAGATGAACGAGAAAATAGCTTGCGTGCTATTCTTAATCTCGGACATACGATCGGTCATGCACTTGAAGCTGTAGCAGGCTACGGTGAGTTAATGCATGGTGAAGCAATAAGTATTGGGATGATTGGCTCAGCAAAGCTTGGCGTTCGTTATGGCGCGTCAGAAGAACTTCTACGCATTACGACTTTAGCGCTTGAAAGCTGTGGTTTGCCAACATCTATTAGCAGTCAATATGATACAGATGAAATATTAGCTGCAATGATGCATGATAAGAAGTTTTCAGAAGGAACAACAGTGTTTGTTGTGCCAACAGAAATCGGGACAGTAGAAATTAAGCCTAACGTGCCTGTAGAATGGGTACGCGAAATTATCGAAGAGCTGAAGCAGGAGGACAAATGATGAACGTACGTGGAATACGAGGAGCAGCAACAGTAGAGTTTAACGACGCTGCACTTATTAAAGAAGTTACCCTAGAGATGGTTAAGGATATCGTCAATCAAAATAATGTAAATCCAGCAGACATTTCCTGCGTATTTATTACAGTTACGCAAGATCTTGATCAAGCATTTCCAGCGCAAGCTATTCGCCAATTACCAGGGTGGGAGTTAGTTCCACAGATGTGTGCACTAGAAGTTCCTGTTAAAGGGAGTCTTGAAAAATGCGTGCGTTTAATGGTTCTAGTCAATACGGACAAAACGCAAGCAGAAATTCAACATGTTTACAAAGGCGGAGCGATTGCACTTCGTCCGGATTTAGCGCAAAAATAAGATCATTGACATTATAATATTTATTAAGATATAGTAGTAGCTAGATGAGAAGATTTTAGATGAGATAGGTTTTATCGAGAAGAGATGAGATGAGCGTAGGAAATAAGATGAGGTCAGACGAGTTGTAACAATTGTAATGACAGAGAGCTGTCGTTAAATTGTATGCACGAACGTTTGTCGATAATTGCTTATTTCTATTTCATACTTAATTTCGATGGCTCCTGCTCTAATAGCAGGGGCCTTTTTTGATAAATATAACTAATTTCTTATCCCAAAAAGATCGGGCTTATGCCTTGGAAAGTGAGAGTGAAGAATATGACTACTGAATTACAACAAGTTATTTCGTTAGCTAGCCAATATAATCTAATTCCAGTTGTACGCCGTGTAATGGCTGATACGGAAACTCCTATACGATTATTTAAGCATTTTGCTAAGAAGGAGCATGCCTTTTTACTAGAAAGTGTTGAAGGCGGCGCCAAATGGGCTAGATATTCTTTTATCGGAACAGATCCTTTCTTAATGCTATATGGAAAAAATGGTGAAATGGTTTTTGAACAAAATGGGGAAAAGACTTTTTCTTCAGATAAGCCGATTGAACTATTGAAAGCAAAGCTTCGTTCGTTCCGTACTCCTGCGAATACTGATCTTCCTCCATTTACAGGTGGAGCCATTGGATTTTTTGGGTATGATCTATTGCAATATTATGAAAAATTACCTGCGCACCGCGTTGATGATCTCAATATGAACGATATTCAATTTATGTTCTGTGATCAAGTCATCGTCTTTGATCATTTGAAGCAGCAATTGTTATTAGTAAGCAATGTTCATATTGCAGAGGGAGCTACAGATACTCAAATTCAGCTGTCTTATGAGCATACACTTGGCCGTATTGAAGCGATGATTGAAGAAATTAGTGGGGTGAATGTAGCAACGGATATTCCTAGAGGGACGATGGATATGGACCCAGATCTAGGAGAAGTAGAATCTAATGTTACGAAAGAAAAATTTATCGATAATATTCATCAAGCAAAAGAATACATTCGAGCGGGTGATATATTCCAAGTCGTTCTTTCCCAACGTTTCAGTATTGAAACAACGGTTGATCCGCTTCATGTATATCGTGTACTGCGTGTGATGAATCCATCTCCATATATGTACTATTTGAAAATGGGAGAACAAGTAATCGTTGGTACTTCTCCAGAAGCATTAGTGAAAGTGAATGATGGAAAAGTAGAAACTCGTCCCATTGCTGGAACTCGTCCACGTGGTGCTACGGTTGAAGAGGATAAACGACTTGAGCAAGAACTGCTTGCTGATGAGAAAGAGAAAGCAGAGCATTTGATGCTAGTTGATCTAGGCCGTAATGATATTGGCCGTGTATCCGAGTATGGCTCCGTTCGTTGTGATGCATTTATGGAGGTTGAGCGTTATTCTCATGTGATGCATATCGTATCCAATGTATCTGGACAATTACGTGAAGATAAAGATTTCTTTGATGCATTTGTATCTTGTCTTCCTGCAGGAACAGTATCAGGAGCGCCCAAATTACGTGCGATGCAAATTATTGCGGAGCTAGAAAATGAAGCGCGTGGTGCTTATGCAGGAGCAATCGGCTATCTTGGCTTCGGTGGTTCAATGGATACATGCATCACGATTCGTACGATCATATTCCAAAATAACCGAGCTTATGTACAGAGTGGTGCTGGAATTGTATGGGATTCTAATCCTGAAAGTGAATATATGGAAACCGTTAATAAAGCTAAAGCGAGCTTAAAAGCAATTCGAGCGGCGGAGCAAATGTTTGGTACGACGAAAGAGCCTGTACGTACATCTATTAATACGGATTATGAAGTGTTAAATTAAGGAGGGATAGAAAGATATGAGCGAATCAATTAGTATGCAGCAAGCGATCGCCAAATTAGTGTCTAGCAACAATCTTACGAGAGCAGAAGCACAATCCGTCATGACGAAAATTATGAGCGGAGAAGCAACGGCCACGCAAATCGGAGCTATTGCGATCGCGTTAAGAATGAAGGGTGAAACGAAGGATGAGATTACAGGACTAGCAGAAGTGATGCGTAGCTTCTCTAATCATGTTGATAGCAATCAAAGTGGCTTGCTAGATACTTGTGGTACCGGTGGATCTGGAATAAGCAAATTCAATATTTCTACAGCATCTTCACTTATCGCAGCAGCGGCAGGAATTACGGTTGCCAAGCATGGGAATCGTGCGATGTCAGGTAAATCAGGGAGTGCGGATGTGCTAGAAGCACTCGGTGTAAATATCAATGTTACGCCTGAGCAAGCGAAAGCTTGTCTTGATGAAGTTGGCATCTGCTTTATGTTCGCTCAGCTCTATCATCCTTCCTTGAAGCACGCAGCTGCTCCACGTAAAGAAATTGGAACGAGAACGGTTTTCAATATGTTAGGTCCACTTACGAACCCTGCTGGAGCAGATCGACAATTATTAGGTTTATACGATGCTAATAAGACGGAAGTTATTGCTGAGGTTTTGCAAGAGTTAGGAATTACGCGCGCGCTTGTTGTAAGCAGCTTCGATGGCTTGGATGAGATTAGCATTTCAGCGCCGACGAAGGTGTCTGAATTAAAGGACGGCATTGTGCGCACATACCAAATATCGCCCGAAGAGCTTGGCTTAGTCACGCATACTCTTTCTGATGTATTAGGAGGCGAGCCAGCTTATAATGCGCAAATTATTCGTGAAATATTTGCCGGCACACGCCGTGATGGCTATCGTGATATCGTATTAGCTAATGCGGGAGCATGTATATATTTGGGTGGACTTTGCAGCACTCATGTAGAAGGTGTGAAAATCGCAGCAGAGATTATTGATTCTGGAAAAGCTGCGATGAAGCTAGATCAGCTTATTCAAAAGACAGGAGAATTAGATTATGTTTCTTAATAAAATCGTCGAGACGAAAAAGGTTGAAGTGCAGCAATTAGCGGGAAACTTCAAATTGGAACAGGTTGAACAACTTATCGCGACACTTCCTCCATGTCGTGGCTTCGAGCAGGCTTTGCGCGCAGGTGGTCGTAATCGCGAACTAGCATTAATTGCAGAAGTGAAAAAAGCTTCTCCGTCTAAGGGATTAATTCGCGAAGATTTTCACCCGGTAGAGCTGGCACTTGCTTACGAGGCTGCAGGTGCAGATTGTTTATCGGTGTTAACTGATGTAGATTATTTCCAAGGATCCAATGAATATTTGAAAAGTATCTCTGAAGCTGTAAAGGTTCCATTACTGCGTAAAGACTTTATTATAGATTACCGTCAAATTTATGAAGCGAGAGCAATTGGTGCGGATTGCATATTACTTATTGTAGCTATTTTAAGCGATGAGCAGCTTAGTGAATTCCATGACCTTGCGAAAAAACTAGGTATGGACGTGCTTGTTGAAGTTCATGATGCGATCGAACTAGAACGTGTTTTGAAGCTGGATAAAGCGACTTTGATCGGCGTTAATAATCGTAATCTACACACATTTGAAACAAAGCTTGAAACGACGGAGCAATTGATCGGTATGATGCCAGCGCATGTACTGAACATTAGTGAAAGTGGGATATTGAGCGAGCAGGATTATGAATATGTACGCTCGGTAGGCGCGCAAGGATTACTGATCGGCGAACATTTTATGCGCCAAGGTGATGTTGGTCAAGCGATTGAGCAATTAATGGGTCAGGTTACTAAAGTATGAAGCAAGAACGAGTAGAATTGTTGCCAAACAAACCACGTATTAAAATATGTGGCTTGCGCGATGTCGCTACGATAGTGGCGATGGAAGGACTGCCGATTCAAGAGGTAGGATTAGTGTTTGCACCAAGTAAGCGCCAAGTAACGGCTATAGAGGCAGAAGAGCTTGTCGAGGCCATTCATCAGCTTAATGATGAGACTGTGCGTGCTGTCGGCGTGTTCGTGAATCATCCATTAGCAGACATGACATCATTATTGCAGCATGTTCCGCTCGATGTTGTGCAGCTACATGGCAATGAAGATATACAATATTATGCCCAGCTGCATAATGGTTTTCCCGATGTAGCATTGTGGAAAGTAATCTCGATTGAACGAGAGCGTGAGCATAATCGTCAAGAAGAACAGTGGTTCAATGAAGAGCAACAAATTATCGAAGAGCTTACTCCTTATGTACCGTATATTGAAGCGATATTAATTGATGCACCAGGTGGCGGAACAGGAAAACCATTCAATTGGGAAGCGATTGCCACTTATCGTGCCGTAGCAGATCGCTTGGAACGTCCTCTTTACGTTGCAGGTGGGTTACATGCAGGCAATGTGGTGGAATTAATGACAAGCTATCATTGCAATGGTATTGATGTATCGAGTGGTGTAGAATCAGATGGTAAGAAAGATCTGAACAAAATAAATGAGTTTGTCAGAAAGGTGATAGAGGCATGACACAAGTTCCAGATATGAATGGTCGCTTTGGGCCGTTCGGGGGCAGATATGTTCCTGAAACACTAATGAACGCTTTATTAGAATTAGAGAAAGCTTATCTTCACTATTCCAAGGATACCGCATTCCAAGCGGAAATCATTGATTTACTATATCGTTATTCAGGACGTCCAACGTCATTATATTACGCTCCCAACTTAACGGATAAGCTTGGCGGAGCAAAAATCTACTTAAAGCGTGAAGATTTGAATCATACAGGGGCACATAAAATTAATAATGCGATTGCGCAAGGTTTACTTGCTAAGCGCATGGGCAAAACGAAAATTATTGCCGAAACTGGAGCGGGACAACATGGGGTTGCGTCTGCTACAGTCGCAGCTTTACTAGGTCTTGAATGTAAAGTATTCATGGGTGAAGAAGATATGAAGCGTCAACAGTTGAACGTTTTCCGGATGAATTTACTTGGTGCAGAAGTAGTGCCTGTTACTAGTGGAACTCGCACATTGAAGGATGCTTGTAACGAGACACTTCGCTATTGGGTTAGTAACGTAACCGATACGTATTATATTCTTGGTTCGGCAACAGGTCCGCATCCATATCCAATGATGGTTCGCGATTTCCAACGAATTATTGGTGATGAGGCTCGTGAGCAAATACTGAAATATGAAAATAAATTACCGGATTATGTTGTTGCGGCTGTCGGTGGTGGTAGTAATGCGATCGGAATCTTCTACCCATTCATCCAAGATGAAACTGTAAAACTATTAGGTGTTGAAGCTGCTGGTCGTGGCGTTGAGACCGATGAGCATGCTGCTACGATGACCAAAGGTCGTCATGGTGTATTCCAAGGCTCCATGAGCTACGTTCTGCAAGATGAGCACGGTCAAGTTCTGCCTGCGCATTCCATTTCTGCGGGTCTAGATTATCCTGGAGTTGGTCCTGAGCATTCTTACTTGAAGGATAGCGGTCGTGCTCAGTATGTACCGATTACGGATGCGGAAGCATTAGCTGCTTTGCAGGAGCTGTCTCGTACAGAAGGAATTATTCCAGCGCTAGAATCAGCACATGCGATCGCACAAGTGATTAAGCTAGCTCCAACATTAAGTAAAGATCAAACCATCGTAGTAAGCTTGTCAGGTCGTGGAGACAAAGACGTAGAAGCTATTATGGGCTACTTAGGTAATGAACAACTATAGGAGGTGACCACAATGAATTTAATCGATAAAAAGTTTGCTGAACTGAAGGAACAGAATAAAACGGCATTAATACCGTTTATTTCAGTTGGTGATCCAACGATTGCAATAACAGTAGATATTATCAAAACGATCGAAGCAGCAGGAGCAGATATTGTTGAGCTAGGTGTGCCTTATTCTGATCCGTTAGCAGATGGTCCAGTTATTCAACGTGCATCTCAGCGAGCGCTACAACATAGCATCACATTAACGGATTGTATTAATCTAGGCAGTACATTGCGCGGTGAAGGTGTTAGAATTCCATTAATACTGTTTACCTACTATAATCCGATTTTCCAATTTGGCTTAAAGTCATTTTTTGACCTTGTGAAAAGCAATGATATTAGTGGACTTATTATACCTGACCTGCCGATTGAAGAAGATCGTGAAGTTAGGGAATTAGCGTTGAAATACGATATTCATCTTATTCCATTAGTTGCACCAACATCCAATGAGCGTATTATTCGTATTACACAGCATGCGAAGGGCTTCGTGTATTGCGTTTCTTCACTAGGTGTAACTGGCGAGCGAACGAATTTCCATGATGGTATTGATGAATTTCTAAGCGTAGTTAAAGATGCAACGTCAGTTCCGATTGCGATTGGCTTTGGTATTTCAAGTCGTGAGCAGGTAGCGCGTTTCGAAGGAAATTGCGATGGTGTTATTGTAGGTAGTGCCATCGTTCGTACGATTGAGAATAGCATACCATTGCTACAGGACGCAGCTACAAAGCAAGAGGGACTCAAACAAATCGGTGATTTTGTTGCGAGCCTGAAAGGATAATAGATGTAGTAACGTTATTATTACTTACTAAGCTTTGAATGGATACAATAGTCACTAGGAATATCGAGTCGTATACATGATGGACATTTGTCTTTCGTGTATACGACTTTTTCTGTAAATGTTTTAACGTCTACTTTAAAAGCAACATAAGTTGTGAGACAATACGAAGTAGTCGCTATTTAATGCGTTAATGCAAATATAGACAAAGAGGTGAATGGCCCATGCAGCCAAAATTGAATATTATGCATCTACCAGTGTATCAGCCTGGTAAACCAGTTGAAGATGTCAAAAGAGAATTAGGTTTAGACGAAGTTATTAAATTAGCATCCAATGAAAATCCGCGAGGTTATTCGCCGTTAGCTAAAGCAGCGATGCTTGAAGAAATAGATCAACTACACTTGTATCCTGACGGTGCAAGTGTTGAATTAACAGAAGTCCTTGCACGCAAAATTAATGTCAATAACGATCAAATTATTTTTGGTACAGGCTCAAGCGATATTATATTGATGATTGCTCGTGCATTCCTAGTTGCTGGCGATGAGACAGTAATGGCAGACGAGACGTTCTCCCAATATAAACATAATGCTGAGATCGAAAATGTGAAGCTAGTCGAGGTACCGCTGATAGATGGTAAGCATGATCTTCCGGCAATGCTTGCAGCAACAACTGAGAGAACGAAAGTGCTGTGGATTTGTAATCCAAATAATCCAACAGGTACAATTATTGCTCATGAGGATATGCTCTCCTTCTTAGATCAAGTACCTAAGCATGTGTTAGTTGTTCTTGACGAAGCATACGGAGAGTATGTATTCGATACTAATTTCACAGATGGCGTTCAATTACTAGATAAATATAATAACTTAGTTGTACTACGGACTTTCTCCAAAGTATATGGACTCGCTGCGAATCGAATTGGTTATGGAGTAGGTAATGCTGCAGTAATTCGTACCATTAATCAAGTGCGTGAGCCATTCAATACAGGTCGCTTAGCGCAAGTTGCAGCAAAAGCTTCGCTTCAAGATGATGCGTTCCTAGAACAATGTCGCACAGCAAACCGTGCCGGATTAGATTATTTACATGGGCAATTTACACGTATGAAGCTGGAGTTTTTTGAAGGTCATGGTAACTTCGTTATGGTCGATGTGCGTACGCCTTCTATGGAAATATTCAATCTTATGCTGCGTAAAGGTATTATTATTCGAGCGGGCTGGAAGCAATATCCAACCTGTATTCGAGTGTCTGTTGGTACAGCGGAGCAAAATGAAAAGTTCATTAACGCTCTTGAGCAAGTTCTAACAGAATTGGCGGTGCTAACTTAATTGATGACAAAGGTAGCAATATTTGGTGTAGGTCTTATCGGAGGCTCTATCGCGTTATGCTTAAAGGGACAACCGAATATTACCGTTGTTGGATATTCTAATCGTAGTTCTTCTGTTGAGAAGTATGTTCAACGTGGCGTTGTAGATAGTGGCACGACATCGGTAGAAGAAGCGGCACTAGACGCAGATTTTATTTTCTTATGTGTACCGGTTGGTCTAATGGATGACTATATGAAGCAGCTAAGCGAGCTTGATCTTAAGCCAGGCTGCATTATAACAGATGTCGGCAGTACAAAAGCGTCTGTAATGGCTTCTGCGCAAGTGTTCAAGCAAACTTCAGCAATATTCATTGGTGGTCATCCAATGGCCGGATCAGAGCGTTCAGGTGTCGAAGCGGCATCTAGTCGATTGCTGGAAAATGCTTTCTATGTACTTACCGCATCGGAAGATACACCAGCAGCTAGTCTTAATCAGTTGATCGAGCTATTGAGTTACACACGAGCTCAAATTGTCCCCGTTGATGCAAAGGCTCATGATACGATTGTAGGAGCAATTAGCCATTTGCCACATATTATTGCAGTTGGGCTTGTGAATCAGATTCGTGGCTACAATGATAATGATGGTCTCTATGAAACGTTGGCTGCGGGAGGCTTCCGCGATATTACGCGGATTGCGTCGGGTGATCCATCATTATGGCGCGATATATTGCTAGATAATAAAGTTGTGCTGTTGAAGTTGCTTAAAGATTGGCAAAACAATATGGATCAGTTCAAGCAGCTACTGGAGCAGGATGATGGCGATGGCATTGTACATGCGTTTCATCAAGCGGGCAATTTCCGCAGTAAAATGCCAGAAAGAAGAAAAGGAATGCTGCATTCAATTTACGATTGTTATGTAGATATTCCCGATCATCCTGGTATTATTGGTTCTATTGCTAGTGAATTGGGTAATGCTCAAATCAACTTAAGCAATATTCAAATTATTGAAAATCGCGAACAAATTCCTGGCGTGTTGAAGCTTAGCTTTAGAACGCAAGAACATCTTGATCAAGCTATTGTATTATTAGGGCAACAAGGGTATAAAGTAGAGCAATAACTTAGAATAGATCATAAATATAACGCTTATGAGAGGATTTTCCTTTCATGAGCGTTTTTTAATGTTACATTCTTACAATCTATTCTATCAATAAAAAACGAGGTAAATACAAGTGATTTGTACAATTTTAGGGAGAAATATATTGAAAATAAAAATGTAAGCGCTTATTGACAAACTGGAAGCGTATACATATAATGAATATATAGTATGGTTTCTCTCCACTCCTATCCAATAACTCTTGTGTTCATAGATGGACACGGACCACTCCTTCAGAGTGGTCTTTTTTTTTCTTTTAACATAAACGATAATAGACTATGATAGTAAGTGATGATTGATTATATATAAAACGCAACTTTTTGATCCGAAATCAGTATAAATGTATAGTGGATTTCGGGAATAAATTGCAGGTGGAGGAGGTTCGCCTGTCATGACAGATTCCCAGATAATACGTGAAATAAAGGATGGCAATGTCGAACTCTACTCTGAGCTTATGAATCGCTATCAACGTAGAATCATGGCCTTTATCTATCATATGTTGAAGAGCGCCAAACTAGAGTCTCTCTCTGAGGATCTATGCTCTGAAACTTTTTATAAAGCGTACCGCAGTTTGCATACTTTTCGCGAAATAGATGCGACCTTTTCTACATGGCTTTATACGATTGCGCGAAACACAGTATTAAGTGAGCTACGTAAGCAAAAAGCAGCTTATGTTTCGATAGAGGAAGTCAACATGGAACCGATTGTTTCAGATGATGCAACACCAGAACAGCAGCTTCTTATTAATGAACGAATGGATAAGGTTCGTGCAGCGATCAATAATTTGCCTGAAAAACAACGTTCAGCTATTATTCTTCGTGAATACGAACAAATGGATTACCAAGAAATTGCCAATATACTAGGACAAACGGTTAGCTCGGTGAAGTCGTTATTATTCAGAGCTAGAGCCAGTATTAAACAACAGCTTGAGGCGTATATTGAGCAGGATAGATCAAGCGATGATTATGAAAGGATGTATCGGAAATGAAATGTAATGAGATCGAACAATTCATAGATAGCTATTTAGAACTGGATGAAGACGATCCGTTGCGTATTGAAATCGAAGCCCATTTATTCGATTGTGAGCATTGCTCATCATTATTAGAACTGGACTTTAGTTCTATTTCATTCTCTGAGTTGTCTTTCGCGGATACTGACATAAAACAAACAAATATTGATTATATTAACAAACATGTAATGGATAGAATCTATGCTGAAGAAGCATGGTACATGCCGATCGCAACCAAAAATTATCATTTTTCACGCAATTTTAGACGTAATATTGCCATGATCATCGCTTGTTGCCTGGCGATGTTTTCAATCGCATTATTTGTATTTATTTTTGATTATAAGGAAGATACGAAATCCACAATTGCTGCAAACATTTCTGGGGTAGTAGATATTGCATCTGCTGAAAGTGTTAGCTTAGTTAGTTCTAATATTTACAGGGGTCAAATACCTGTTGCAAGTATTAGCGACCCGATTGTCATGCAAGTCGTTCCAACCTTTCCGCAATATTACGTAGCTTTATCACTACTTGGAATAATCATGACGATTCTTGTGTTAAATTGGTTTACGAGAACGCGTAGTTAACCTGCATCACTTCGTTATCAAAGTCTGTTTTTTGAACAACCTCTAAAAAAAGGAGAGAGATATTGTGTTAATAGGTCTTGTGCGCCACGGCGAAACACACTGGAATGCGATTAAACGAATTCAAGGTCAAACGGATATTCCGCTCAATGAGAATGGGATTACGCAAGCAAAATTGCTAGCAAGCCGACTTCAATCCGACGAAGTGATTTGGGATTACGTCGTGACAAGCGATTTGGAACGCGCTAAAGCAACAGGCGCCCATATTCACGAGACGCTACAAATACCGCTTCTTACTGTGGATGAGCGTCTTAGGGAACGTTTTTTTGGACAGGTTGAAGGAACTACTTTAGAGGAACGTGTTGCTAAGTGGGGAGAAGATTGGAAAAGTCTAGATTTGGGAGCAGAATCCGTAGAGAACATGCGTTCAAGAGGCGTTGCAATATTAGACGAGCTATATGTGAAGTATCCGACTTCTAATATTTTGTGCGTTACGCATGGTAGTTTTATTGCTCACTTGTTGCTTGAATTGTTCCCTGATCTTGAAGATGAGCGGATTGGGAATTTATCATACTCCATATTAGAACGTAATGAAGCGGGATGGAAACTTTTATTATACAATTGCAATAAACATCTTGAACAAGATACTATATCTAGCACAACATAATTTCAAGTCGACATGAAATATTATTGCGTAGCAGAAGTAACTTAATTATGGAAGACCTTAATTAATTGAGGTGGGAAAAGGTTGCATGAAATGGTTTGGAGAGAAAAACTTATGCTAGAGCCAACATCATCGGAGTTTGTTGAAGTAAACACAAAAATAGAAGTGTCGCAGATAAATACGAAAAATTAGTACATGATTATTTTAGGGGAAATAAAAAATAATGCTTATTTTATATGGCTCAATCTCATAATAAGTGCTGGACTGTTTAAATTTGTATACGTAAGCGGATATTAGGTACGTTATGGGCATGATTGATCATTTTTCAGATAGCTTTCGCTGGCCCCTTAGTACTCGTGTATATAACAAAGCCCAAATTAGCCTTAATGTGCGCTGGATGGGGCTACTGAGGCGTTCGCTGCTGAGCGCAGTATATCCCAAACCCATAGTGGACTCACAGGACCTTATTTCTACGTTCTCCGCTCATTTCGAGTTTACGCGGACTCACAGGACCTAAATCACTCGTTTGCTAGTAAATGTTCAGTATTAAACGATCAATAGCGTCCTATGAGTCCTCTTACATCCTAAAGTGTTGGTTTTTAACTAATTAGTGTCCTGTGAGTCCGCTTGTTTGTGCTTCATTCCCCACTTGCGGCGTAGCAACGAGAAACGTTAGTTCAATGAAAGGCTATATACAACGATGAAGGAGCTGCCACGGCAGCTCCTTTTACATATTCATAAAATAGGGCGATTTTGTACATTTATCCGACATGTACGAGACTTTTACAATGTCATGATGGAACTTTAAAATACAGACCAATCCTACTCCTGGGATGAAAAAGCAATCCCGCCTCCATTATAAAACTTCCATAGTCTACCACGACAATCCTTCCTTTGTACATGGCTGAATTGACACGTCTCATCCATAAGCTGAATTCCTGCTTTCCCAAACTTCTTTCTGAGGCAGTATCAAAAAAACATACTTAAATCTTCTAGGATTCATAACTCACAAAACGGCTATGCCTTTTTGTCTGTTTTTGTATATAAATTACAATACATATAATCTATGGGGTTGTTTTCCATTATTTCTTGTAGTACATTTTGAATTACTAATAATTAGGTGAGCTTTTTTCAAAAGGCTGATTGAAAGTTCTTAACGATACAGGGGGGAAGGAACGATCTTGCAGAAGCTAAGCCATAAATTCCAACATATTAAAGACAATATCGCCAACAACTTATTTATTTTCAAATTAGCATGGAGTATACATCCGCAGAGAGTGGTGGCTGAATTTGCAGTTCAAGCCGGCAGACAGCTTGCTAATGTATTTTTTACCGTATATTTCATGAAGTACATCATTGAGTCCATATCAATCGAAAGGGATTTTCAGCAAATTTTCAATTTCATAATCCTGACATTGGTTTTGATGCTCGCATTAGTCTTGCTGGACAATTGGTATGATTATCGCTTCAGGCCTTTAAGCGATCTCAAGTTATATGAGAAGCTGTATCTTATTCTTTTTCGCAAGGCTGCATCCGTGGAATTGAAGTGTTTTGAGGATCATGAGTTTTATAATAAATATACCAAAGCCATCCAAGAAGCGGATCAACGAGTAAGCGCTGTTCTTGAAAATCTCTCTAGAATTATATTCGTCTCGCTTGCAACGATTAGTATATTTGCCGTGATGTACGCCATAGATCCGTGGGTGGTATGGTTTGCTTTATTGCCGATTATCGGCAATTTTTATTTTGGAAAAAAGCTGAACCGAATTCAGTTCCAGCAAAATAATGAGCGAGTACCCTACCAAAGAAAAATGGACTATGTAAACCGTGTCATTTATTTATCGCACTTTGCCAAGGAAATTCGGTTGTCCCGTATTTTTTCAGTTCTGAGAAACACTTATATAGAAGGGTATGACGGTGTCATTTCTGTCGTTCATAAGTATCGAGTAAAGGCGGGAGTCATTTCCTTTTTCAAAATATTTACTACCTTCACGCTCATATTCCAAGGGATTTTGCTGTACGGTGCTTATCTAGCAATTGTTAAGCAATCGATTTCTATCAGCTCCTTTATCGTTCTTGGAAGCGCAATGGTTGGTGGCGCATGGTCGCTCATCCGGCTGTCTGACAGTTTTGTAGAGATCAACAAAAACGGCATATACATCGAAAATTTAAAAACTTTTTTAAACTATGTTTCCGAAATCCAGGAGGATGCCGATCCAGTCAAACCAATCGCGCCGCCGATACAGAAATTAACATTTCGGCAGCTTCAATTTACGTATGATGGAGCAGATAGGCCCTCTATTCGCCATATTACGATGGAAGTGAATAAGAATGAGAAAATTGCTCTTGTCGGCCACAATGGAGCAGGGAAATCAACGTTAATCAAGCTCATGATGCGATTGTACGATCCTACTGAGGGAGAAATATTGTTAAACGACCGCAATATAAAAGAGTTTGATCTCATGTCCTATCGCTCACTGTATGGAACCGTATTTCAGGATTTTAAGATTTTTTCGATGACAATTGCAGAGAATGTACTTATGCGCGATGTGGACACCGAAGCTGACCGCCAGCTCGTCATAAATGCGCTCAAGAAAAGCAGAGTATACGATAAGGTAGCCACTTTGCCGGAGGGAATAGATACGATGCTTACAAAGGAGTTTGATGAACAAGGAGTTGTTTTATCAGGCGGCGAGTTTCAAAAGATTGCGATCGCGCGCATTTTTGCACAACAGGCCGAACTACTCATTCTTGATGAGCCTACAAGCGCCCTCGACCCGATTGCGGAATTTGAAATTTTTGAAAGTATGATGGAAGCCTGCAAGGATAAAGCCGTTGTCATTATTTCTCACCGCATGTCATCCGCTATGCTGGCAGATCGCATTTATTACATGGAGGATGGCGAAATTCAAGAGTCTGGCTCACACATGGAATTGATGCAGCTGCAGGGGAAATATGCGGAGCTATTCTTAAAGCAAGCAGAAAAGTATGTTGATCAAGAAGAGTTGGCTGGGGTGGTGAATCTGCATGAAGCCTAATAAGCATAGCTTTACTCGGGTCCTTAAAAATAATTGGTTTATTTTGAAATACGGGCTGCGCTATTCGCGCAAATATATCATCTTTACATGCTTGTATGCATGCTTGCAGGAAATCGAAATTTTTATCGAACATGTCCTTTTGATTAAGTTTGTGTTCGACAGCGTTCAATATGGAACTTCCTTTTCTACGGTTGCCTTATATATCGGACTAACAATTTTGTTTATCGCAATCTGTTTTGTGCTGGACAGTATTTACTACCAGAGCGTTGAACCTAAAGGAAAAGAATTGCTGTATCAAAAGATAAGGATGGATCTCTACGAAAAAGCGATTAGTACCGATTTGGCGAATTATGACGATCCCGTTTTTTATAATGATTATGTGTGGAGCGCCAATGATGCTCATAATCGAATTGATGCTACGATAAACACCATCAGAACAATTTGCAAATCCGTTACGGTTATCATGACCTCTATAAGCTTTTTCCTGTTCGTTGACAAGCTTGGTCTGCTGTTTGTGCTCGCGTCCTTCATTTTAACTCTGATTGTCAGCATGATCACCAATAAAATCAGGTACAAAATGAGGATGGAGCTTAACGAAAAGGATCGTAAACGAATCTATTTGAAGCGGTTGTTTTACTTGGCTGATTATGCGAAGGAATTAAGACTTTATTCCATCAAGGAGAAATTTTTTAGAGATTTCACTGATACACATAAAGAGATGCACGGAATCGTGCAAAAGCATTCGAAAAAGCAGTTCTGGTTAAACTTCTCCTCTGAGTATTTTTTTAGTGAGTTGATTTTGAGCGGCTTGTACGTCGTTTATGTTGTGTTTATGACGTTAGTGAAAGGAACGTTAAGCTATGGAAGCGCGGTTACGTTGCTCAATTCATCCTGGCGTTTAAAGGGCAATTTGCAATATATGACGACACTTATTAGCCAGATGCAAGAAAACAGCCTCTATATTGAGAAGTTAAGAAGCTTCCTAGATCAAAAGAACGGTCTGATAGAAGCTGAAGATCCAATACCTGTGCCGAATAAGTTTACTGAATTAACTCTAAGAGAGTTATCATTCCAATATGGTCAATCCGGGCCACCAATCCTCCAAAACATTAATTTAAGTATCAAGCCTGGAGAAAAAATTGCAATCGTTGGCTACAATGGTGCGGGAAAAACGACATTGACGAAGCTGATCATGCGTCTATACGATGCAAGCTCGGGAGAAATTCGTTTAAATGGGATACCAATCGATCAATTGAAGCTGGACGATTACCGAATGAAGATTAGTTCCGTGTTTCAGGATCATCAGTTGTTCGCTGCTACGCTTTCTCAAAACGTCGTCATGAACCATGCTACATCAGGTGATTCCTATCTGATAAGCGAAGCGCTGGAGAAAAGTGGTTTTGGCAGTAAGCTGCAATCTTTGCGACTAGGGATCGAGACTTCCGTTACTAAGGAATTTGACGATGCCGGGATCGAGTTATCTGGCGGAGAGGCTCAGAAGGTGGCGATCGCAAGAGTATTCGCCAAGCCAACTCTTCTTATTATATTAGACGAGCCTTCCAGCGCATTGGACCCTATGAGTGAATACCATTTGAATCAAGTCATGCTAGAGAAGGCAGAAGATAGACCGATCATTTTCATTTCTCATCGCTTATCGACTACCAAAATGGCGGATCGCATTCTCATGATGGAAAATGGTCAAATTATTGAGCAAGGTTCACACGAAGAGCTTATGAGAATGGACGGGAAATACGCTCAAATGTTTAACCTTCAGGCGTCCAGATATCGCCTGGTCGTTGGAACTTCTTAACAATGCATTATCTTCATTACTCATGTGCTCCATTCAATTTGAATGAGAAAACGCCTTTATCTATTTAGGTTCATTTTATAGACGCTAAATACACACGTTTTTCAGTGGCCACGTTGCAGAGGCGCTCTTTTTTATGCAAAGTCCAAATTATTCGTTTTACAGGAATTCTAACGGGGAACGTTAGCTGAATAAATCGCCGGCATGGAGGGCGGTTTTCTTCAGGTTGAAAATCAAATGCAAATAAAGATAAGCAGTCAAGTTGGTTGATATATGAACTATGGATTAGTCCGAATAATGACAAGGTGGAAATTGTTACAGGTGGCAAATTGTCTGACCTAGAATGAAGCGATAATTACTAACTAATCTAGCGAAATAAAGCTTCTTAATGATCTATTCACTCATTTTCAAATGATTGGAAATTTTGAGCAATTGTTGTGCAGACTTATGATTTACGGTATCATATACTTTTGGACATGTTATTAAGAATGAGAAATGAGGCTTTTGAAAATGTCAGTAGCTACAGAGAATGCAGCACGCACTGGGGCAAGTCAAGTATTTGATTTACAGCTTGCGCTTGAGGGCTTGTCTAAAGATATATTAACAAATATACGCAAGCATGCCGTTATCAAAAATGCTAGTAAGTTGAATCGAGAACAACTTAAGCAAACGATCATTGAACAATTAGCAGCTGCCTATGAACTTGAATTACCTTCCCTACTTGAATTGTTTGATGAGGAGAGAGTAGAGCTTCTGCAAGAGGTTGTTCGTCGTAAAGGTAATCTCGCTTTCAATGAACAGTTAACAGCGCAGCAACTTCGGTATTGGTTGGAATTGGGACTGTTATTCCAAACGACGATTAATGGGCAAGCTGTCATTGCTATGCCGAATGAATTAATTAATGTAGTCGATCAACATCTACAGAAGCTAGACTTCAAACGAATAGCTTTGAATAGTAATTTAATTGATACGGTTAAAGGAATGATGTATTACTATGGTGCGCTAACGCATGAGCAACTTAATACGATCCTTTCTAGATATGCTGTATTTGGCCAAATAGAAGTTCCCTATATGCATCTCGTTATTAACTACCGCCATTATCATAATGATCTAGGGTTGAATGAACAGTTTGTACATCATGCTGCGATACCTGATCCTACTCTAATTGCGAAAGAACATAACCAACGTCAAGAAGTAGATTATGCTTATTTCACTGCACTAGAATTGCATAAAGCGGGTGCAGAACGTTATATCCATAGGACACAAGCTCATCAGCTCCTCGTTGATTTCTTAGTAAAACAGTTCAAAGTGCTTCAACAAGATGCCTATTTGATTGCTGATCAGGCTGAATTCGGAATTCGTGCTGGTTTGCAGCTTCAAGACTTGGTTGAATATATACAGCGAGAACTAGTTATTCAAGACGAACAGCAACTTAATTTGTTGTTGCCTCGATTAATAATTATGTACAACAATACGCCGCAATGGTTTTTGAAGGGACATCATGCTACTAGTTTAGCTAACAATAGTGAACAAGCAGAAGCCTCGCAGCAACAACCGATATCTAATGAGCACGCTGCGCAACAGATTGGTCGCAATGATCCTTGTTATTGCGGTAGTGGCAAGAAATATAAAAAGTGCTGTATTAACAAATAAATAGTTAGATAGTCAAGGCAATCTCCATTCGTTCATTTCGGGCGAGTATAGATTGCCTTTTTGTTTGCGCAATAGGTGAACCAATTATAATTTGCTGAGATTAGTATTCAATTTTTGTCGCAAAGTATGAAATAGGTAAAAATAGTAATACTAGAAACTATAAGCTAGAACTTTTGATCAACGTAATTACGATGTTTGCGAGAAAGGAGATCCAATGAATTTATCAGATATGCTGAGCTATGCCGATATTACTCAACTCACAAAAATAGCTTCTGTGTATGGTTGTGAGTGTAATGGAAATTCAAAGCATGAATTAATTCAGTCCATTCTAGCAACAGTACATAGACGTGATGTCATTAAAGAGAAATTAGCAAAAATGGAGCTAGAGGAATTAAGGTTCGTCAATTATTTATTGTTTGAAACTCGGAAGTCCTATAGCTTAGAAGATTTACTTGCTAGAGTGCAACAGTGTAGATTTCCAGCTAGGAATGAAGTTCGGAATACAAGTGTCACGGTCGTAGAAACAAAGCCGAAAGTAAAATCCAAAAAATCTACTAAGCAGCAAGTCATTGAATTAACACCGCGTGAAATTATTGCAAAATTCAAACAGCAAGGTTGGTTGTTCAATGGATATGGTGGCGGTGATCGTTATTTGTTCCATGTGCCCCAGGATTTGAAGGAAAGATTCAAAGTCACATTGGCTGAAGTGCTATCGGTTTCGATTGAGCGGGGAGCAGAACCACCAGCTTATCGCGAAGAAGGAGGTCAATTATTACTAGATATGAAAGTGATGCTCAATTTCATCGATACTTATAAGCCAAACGTTGCTATTGATGGGATTATGCACAGAAGATTTGTTGTTCAACTGAATGAACTATTTGCAATACAAGAAGAATTACCTGGCAAAGGTGCATGGAAATTTGGCTATGGTAAAGGTTTTGGTGACTATCCAGATCGGATGGCATTTATGAACGATTATTGCTATGCAAAGGGTTGGCTAGCTATCGAAAGTGACACGATTGTCTTAACTAGAAGCGGGAAATTGGCTAAAGACAATATGAATTATGAAGAGATGCAAGCTATAATCTCACATTGGCTCAAGCTTTATAAAGGAGCAATTCCGAATATTACTTCGTTATATTATTGGATTTGTAGTTTGTCTAAGGAATGGACGACATTGAAATCTTTTGAAACGGTACTTGAGCCTTACATAAGACCTTACTATTTCGATTCAGCCGGAGCTATTTTGCATCAACGGATTGTGAAAATGCTGCTGCATTTCGGTATCATTGCAATCGGAGAAACGGAGCAAGGAGTCGTAATGAAAAGGTCGGTCTTCGGACATAGAATGATCGATAGCTTTCCAGTCAGTAATGAGAAACATTGACAATCTGTAAGCTCATTGTTAGAATTTCCCTACGTTTTAAGAGGGGGATGATCGTATGTTATTGCCGTATAAAGGCTTAATGCCAACACTTAGTAACGATGTCTTTGTTGCTGAAGGTGCGAAAATAATTGGAGAAGTTTCAATCGGTCAACAAAGCACAATTTGGTATAATGCTGTACTACGTGGTGATTTGGCTCCAATTCGGATTGGTGATCGCTGTAATATACAAGATGGTGTTGTTGGACATGTGAATACACTGCAGCCGCTAATTTTGGCGGATGAAGTATCTGTCGGACACGCTGCGATCATTCACGGCTGCAATATTGGGAGAGGAAGCTTTATCGGCATGGGGGCTATTGTACTTAACGGTGCAGAGATTGGTGAATATGCTTTAATAGGGGCAGGTGCTGTCATTACGGAAAATAAAAAAATCCCGCCCTATACATTATCTCTTGGGACGCCAGCTAAAGTTGTTCGTGAGTTAACGGAAGATGATCTAGCTAGAATGAAAAGAACAATGGAAAGCTATGTAGCTAAAGGATATGAGTATAGGAATGTATAGCACCGTTATGGAGGTGTTACCTATCGATAAGATGAATGTAAAATACGAAGCGATGTTAGCATTAACTGCTGAAATGATATTGGACGATGCGTTAAAAAATTATCAGCGCAATAAGCTTGAAACGAAAATAGATGAAGCACTGGCAACAGGTGATGAACATTTGTTTTATGAACTTAGTACTCAATTAAAGCAGTTAAAATAGTGGTTCCAATAATAAAGGCCTTCGGATGCGAGTTAGCTATAGCATTTGAAGGCTTTCTTCTGTAATATTGTAAGGAGTAGTTCAAAAAGCGGACTTTCATTGAAATAGGTAGTTCAAAAAGAAGCAAAAGTTTCAGGAGGGACAACAGTGAAATTTAGTGAAATACAGCAGGAGCAGTGGGAGGAACTTAAGCCTTATCTTGACACTTGCTTGCTACCGATAACTGGATTAGACGGTAGTGAATCACCTGTTGAAGCAACGTTAGCATTAGAAAACTTAAGAGATATTATGGAGTTGGTTGAAATCCCTTACAAAGGCAGAGTTGTTACTTATCCTGCCTGCCATTACATTAGCATCGACCCGGCTGCCCAGGCGCAAATAGCTTCATATTGTCGTGCTTTAAGAGGACAAGGCTTTAAGTACATCATCCTTATTACTGCCAAATTACATACTGAGTTTAAAATTAATGAAGCGGATCTGTGGATTACCCCTACAGAAAATGGCGAAAATCCATCATCTGATCAAGTGAATTTACAAATTCGTGAACTGTGGAGTCACAATAGGACATAAATAACATGATAAATATGTATGAAATGGTTCGTAATAGGGGAAAACAATGCCAATAGAATGCTAATTGTGACAAATTGACAACAAATTATTGAACGATATTTCCTAATTGTCGCAAATGTCCTGTCAAATTGTTGACGGTATTTGGTAGCTAGGCTATTATAATTATGTCCTAGTTCATCATTTGGCTTTGCTTTTGAGTAATACGGAAGAATTGGTTGGCAAAGGGGGTTAGAACAGAAAATGAGTAACCATGAACAACATGATTCGGAGCATCAACCGGTTAAACGCAAAGAAATGTCCCGGCGTCAGTTTTTATCATACACGCTTGGCGGCACAACTGCCTTCATGATAGGTGGCGCAGTTTTACCGATGGTTCGCTTTGCTGTAGATCCTTTATTAGCTAAAGGTAGCGAAAGCGCATTAGTAAAAGTATTAGATGAAAATAAAGTTACGTCTGAACCGCAAGAAGTAAGATTCAAAGTGCATCAAGTTGACGCTTGGTATGAAAGTGAAACTCAGAAGGTGGCTTGGATTTCCAAGGATGCTTCTAATAAAGTATTTGCACTTTCTCCAATTTGTAAGCATTTGGGTTGTACAGTAGCTTGGAACACACATGGAAAAAGTGAATATGACTGTCCTTGTCATGATGCACGTTATTCCAAAGACGGTAAAAACATTACCGTTGCAAACTCACCACTTGATGAGTATGAAGTTGTAGTAAACGATGGAGTCGTATACCTTGGCGGCATTATTGATAACACTAGAGCATAAGGAGGGCGTATGTTAGATGTTTAAAAGTATATATAATTGGATTGACGAACGTCTTGATATTACGCCGCTTTGGAGAGATGTAGCTGACCACGAAGTTCCTGAACACGTTAACCCAGCGCATCACTTCTCAGCATTCGTATATTGCTTTGGTGGTCTGACGTTCTTTATTACAGTAATTCAAATTTTGTCAGGTATGTTTTTAACAATGTATTATGTACCAGATATCGTTCACGCTTATGCAAGTGTTGACTACCTACAACACCAAATTCCATTTGGTAACATTGTTCGTGGCATGCATCACTTCGGGGCGAGTTTGGTTATTGTTATGATGTTCTTACATACACTCCGAGTCTTCTTTACAGGTTCTTATAAAGCACCTCGTGAGATGAACTGGGTAGTTGGAATGCTTATCTTCTTTATTATGCTAGGTCTTGGTTTCACAGGGTATCTACTTCCTTGGGACAATAAAGCTTACTACGCTACTAAAGTAGGGGTAGAAATTGCCGCATCTGTACCTATAATTGGTGATTATATCGCGAAGATCTTATATGGTGGGGATATCGTAGGTGCTCGGACATTAACAACATTCTTTGCAGTGCATGTATTCTTCTTACCAGGTGCATTGATTGCAATGCTTGCAGCGCACTTTATTATGATCCGCAAACAAGGGATTTCAGGTCCACTATAAGCGAAGGAGGCTACAATTATGGCAAATGGTCATAAATCGAATGAGAAAGTTGTATATGTCGGCGATTCTCGTGTGAAAGTTAACAATATGGATCACACACCGCCAGACTATACGGCTTACCCAGGTAAATCGGAAGCCTTCATTCCTAACTTTCTTCTGAAAGAGTGGATGGTTGGTTGCGTAGTATTAGTTGGTTTCCTAGTATGGGTAATGGCTGAAGCAGCTCCACTTGGCTACCCTGCTGACCCAACGAATGCTTCATTTATACCGATGCCTGACTGGTATTTCTTGTTCTTATACCAATTTTTGAAATATCCATATGTATCACAGCAATATGTATTAATCGGAACGCTAATTATTCCAGCGATTATGTTCGGTGGATTGCTATTAGCACCATTCCTTGATACAGGTAAAGAGCGTCGTTTCTACCGTCGCCCAATTGCTTCTTCACTTATGATTTTATCGATTGTTGCAGTTACTTACCTTACTGTTGTTTCTTGGTCACATTACCAGGATCAATTAGAAGCAAAAGGTATGACGCCAGAGCATCATGTTCGTGCTGAAAAAGCAAAAGAAGCACATGAAGCGGGAGAACCGCGTCCTAATCCATTAAAAGCAGTTGCAGTTCCTGCTATTATTGAAGCTGATGACCCGGCAATGAAAATTTACGAGTCGAAGTGTTTAGCATGTCATGCTGTAGATCTTAATGGTGGTCCAGGTGCTCCCGCGTTACTAGGAATCGGTAACTCTAAGTCAGCTGAAGAAATTCAAGACATTATTACTATTGGAAGAACTGAGGCTGGAATGCCATCATTCCAAGGTGAATTGAGTGATGATGAAATTGATCAATTAGCAACTTGGTTAGCGAAACAAACGCAAGAGTAACATATCTGTTAAGACCTGATCGCAAGTTGCGATCAGGTCTTTTTTGAAAGGATAACTATTATGAATGTTAAATGGTTTTTCAGTCAACCGTTTTTAATGAATCGTAATTTCCTATGGCCGTTATTTCTAATCAATTTATTAGGTACAATTTACGGTTATATTTGGTATGATAATCAGTTGCAATGGACGATTACGAATTATGAAAATTGGCGTTGGTTAATAGTATTTGTTCCAGATTCACCAACGGCAAGTCTCTTTTTCACCATAGCTGTGCTGTATATGCTATTTCCTCCAAAGGGGACTTCGCGCTTTGTAAGCTGGAGTCGCACAATAATTGAAGCACTTGCTGTCGTTTGCTCTGTGAAATACGGGATATGGGCGACTGCGATCATTATAGCTGGTGCTACGCAAGGTGAACCGCTTGAATGGCAAAGCTATATGCTGATGAGTTCACACTTGGCAATGGCCTTTGAAGCGCTGCTTTACGTCCGCTTTATGCGTGTAACTGGTATTTCATTAACGATTGCAACAGGCTGGCTACTGCTTAACGATACCTTAGATTATCACTACGGCATTTATCCATTTTTGCCAACAGCATTACATGATTATGTTACCGAAGTGAAATGGTTTACGATTAGTTTGTCTTTGGTTAGTTTATTGGCGGGCTATGTTGTATGGAAAAAGAAATGGCGGTCATAACTTGTCCTCGCCTCTCATAGATTAATAATGGGAGGGTTGCTGATATGAAATTTAAAATAGTTTTATTAGCGCTGTTTTGCATCATTTGTTTGTTAGCTTCTGGAGCTTCTGTGTTAGGATATTCTGATAATAGGACAAGCGATGTTGAAGATCCATCCTATGCACGATTGTTGAAATTAGATCGTTCGATATCTGAATTGTATGCTGAGGGTAATGAATCTCATAAACAAGCAGCCTATAAAACGGTGAAAAATATAAAAAATCAACTGAATCAACCCCAGTTATTACAATATGGAACAGCCGCAGCTTGGAAGCAAATGAAGCAGGATGTGTTGGCAATTGAGCAAGGTATCGTTAATAATAAGCCTAATGTCGTTTGGCGAGAGCCTATTAGTTCATTATTGTTAGCGATTGATGCGCTGCTACAGGCTGAACATGGTCCATGGCTTCAATATGAGTCCGTATTGTTAGATGATTTGCAATCGATTCGTACAGCAACAATATTGACAGTGCCACCAGATGACAAGACGAAGTATGTGATTGCTCATCTAACGATTTTCAAACAAAGAGTTGACCGCATGCAAACAGCAGCTTATATGGTCGGGGATGAACTGCGGATGGCGGAATTACTGCAGCGTACATTGCAGCTTAATGGATTTTTTGCAGAAGCTTCACAAGTAACTTGGACACCGCAACAAGCTAAAGAAATAGAGACCGCAATAAATAATATCGAAGAGACGATTCATACGCTATTTGCGCAAGCGGAAGAGACGATCACAGTTCCGATCGTGGACGCCTCAAGTGGATGGAATCCAACAACATTGGCATTGTTAATCGGTGCCTTTATATCCGGCTTGCTAACCTTTACAGCGTATCGCAAATATAAGCAAGCACCGTTCGGAGTGAAAAAAGTATAATGAGGTGCAAGCTACTGGACGATCTCCCGCTAAGAAGATGCCAGCAATGTGTACACTTGTGTACACAAGCGAACAAGAGGTCGAAGCTTTAAATGAAGATTCAAAAAGTGGGCTTTCAGAATCGAGCAGGTGAAACGCTACTTGAGAAAGGCGGAAGCGCAAGTGTACGTGGTTGGTACACGCGAACCGTACTTTCCAAGTTCGTTTCAGATGCGATGTCGAATAAGCTACACGCACAATCATCGTTATCAAAGGACGCTTTTTGAATTACATCTAGCTACTCCTCTTTGAAGCCTTCACCTAGTACGTCTTGCACCTCATCAATTACAACAAAAGCGTTAGGGTCGATATTGCGAACAAGCTGCTTCAGACGATGAGTCTCGGAGCGGTGGACAACGCAATATACGACCTTTTTTTCTTTTCCTGAATATGCTCCTACGGCAGGAACAATCGTTACTCCTCGCTCAAGCTCCATTGTTATTCTACGAGCAATTTCATCGCCTTTATCTGTAATAATGGAGAAGGCTTTGGCAGTGTATGCTCCATTTTGAATAAAATCAATCATTTTGGACGCGATGAAAACCATGACTAGTGTGTATAGCACTTTATCAATTGAAATGTAGAACACAGAGATACCAATTATAATAACATCAAACACTAATATGATCTGTCCCATACTATATCCGCGCCAACGAGACAAAATACGGGCAATAATATCGATACCACCCGTAGTTCCACCATAGCGAAACACAATGCCGAGCCCAGCACCGAGCGTTACGCCAGCATAAAGTACGATTAGCATGGAATCATAACTTTGATTGAATGAGATTAAATAATGGTTACGTACTGAGTATTCTAACAAAGCGAGAAAAATAGACAGCATAACAGAACCGTATATCGTATAAATCATTTTTTTGCCACCGAGTATTTTCCAGCCAACTAGAAATAGGGGAATATTAATGAGCAAAGTCGTAATTGACATCGGTAGGCTAAAAATATAATTTAATAGAACAGCTATCCCTGTAACGCCGCCTTCCATAAGCTGGTTAGGGATCACGAAAACCTGTAAACCAAAAGCGTATAAAGCAGCTCCGATTGTAATTGGAATTAACTGTCTTAGTGATGTTTTTATTGTTGAGGGCATATGGATCAATCCTTTTCGCACAGTATATTATGCATTAGTATGCCTTACTTTCTCTCGCAAAAAACATTGTTTTATTAATAGTGATACGGTAACATATAAGTGAATGGTTCTTGAAGAAGGGGCGTATGAAAATGGCTGAGAAATCATTAGCACAATTACAGCGTGAAGTCGATGATTACATTTCACAATTCAAGGAAGGCTATTTCAGTCCACTCGCTTTAGTTGCCAGACTTGCTGAAGAAGTTGGAGAGCTAGCTAGAGAAGTTAATCATACTTACGGTGAAAAACCGAAAAAACATGATGAAGCAGATAATTCTATTGAATTAGAACTTGCTGATATTTTGTTCATATTGAATTGTTTTGCAAATTCATTGAACATCGATCTTACAGCTGCTCATGATAAAGTTATGGAGAAATTTAATACAAGAGATGCAAATAGATGGACAAAAATTGATTCAGATAACGAAGGAGAACAACGATGACAATAAAAGTTGCAGTTATAGGTGCAAGTGGTCGTATGGGTATAGAAGTTGTGAAAATGGTGTTAGCGGATGAAGCATTGCAATTAGTAGCTGCAGTTGCTCCTTCTTTCGAAGGACAAGATGCAGGTCGTATTGTAGGAGCTGATTTGACTGGCGTAACTGTTGTTTCAACATTGGAAGAAGCATTAAGCTCAACAAAAGCGGACGTTATGGTTGATTTTACTGTCCCTCATCTTGCATACGAGCATGCAAAGCTTTCAATAGAATATGGCGTGCGTCCAATTATGGGGACAACAGGATTTACACCTGAACAAATTGTTGAATTAGAAGTACTTTGTAATGATAAAGGAATTGGCGGATTAATTGCGCCAAACTTCTCCATCGGTGCCATTCTTATGATGAAATTTGCGCAAGAAGCAGCGAAATATATGCCGCATGTTGAAATTATCGAGTATCATGGGGATCAGAAGCTAGATGCGCCCTCTGGAACATCTATTAAAACTGCAGAATTAATTGCTCAAACTCGCCAGGAATTGCGTCAAGGAAATCCTAATGAGCAAGAGACAATTGAAGGTGCACGTGGCGGGTATTATGAAGGTTTCCGTATACATAGTGTACGCTTACCTGGAGTTTTTGCTCAGCAAGAAGTCATTTTTGGCGGAAATGGGCAAACATTGAAAATTCGTCATGATTCCTATGATCGCGCAGGTTATATGCCTGGGGTTAATGTGGCAATCACAAAAGTTATGCAATATGTAGGATTAGTATATGGATTTGAACATATTATGGATTAACATACAATTATACGACAGCAAAAGAGGAGAATTATAATGTTGAATGTTGCATTTATCGCGCATGATAGAAAAAAAGATGAAATGGTCAATTTTGTTATTGCTTATGAACATGTATTTATACCACATAAATTATATTCAACGGGTACGACGGGTCTGCGAATTATGGAGCAAACGGATTTGGAAATTACTCGATTCTGTTCAGGTCCACTTGGTGGCGACCAACAAATAGGTGCATTAGTCGCTCAAAATGAAATGGATCTTATTATATTTATGCGTGATCCATTAATGGCACAGCCGCATGAGCCAGATATTACTGCTTTACTTCGTCTTTGTGATGTACAGGGTATTCCGGTTGCGACAAATATCGCGACTGCGGAATTACTAGTTAAAGCTGTTGAACGTGGAGATTTCTCTTGGAGAGAACTTGTACATAAATACAAGCCAGGAGTGGAAGAATAATGCAACAACTAGACATATTAGTTTTCGGTGCTCATCCTGATGATGCAGAAATCGGTATGGGTGGCACAATCATAAAACATGTTCAAGCCGGTTTCAAGGTAGGTATATGTGATTTGACGAAAGCAGAAATGTCATCTAATGGCACCGTGGAGCTAAGGCAGCATGAAGCTGCTATGGCCTCTGCGGTGCTTGGTCTTTCTGCACGAACCTGTATAGGATTACCGGATCGAGGGCTACAGCTAGTTAAGGAGCAAATTGATCAGGTGGTGTCTCAGATTCGCGAGCATCGTCCACGAATTGTATTTGCACCATATTGGGAAGATCGACATCCTGATCATGTTATATGTAGTAGGATGGTTGAGGAAGCGGTATTCAATGCGAAGCTTCGCAATTATATGCCCGAACTGCCTGCCTGGAAAGTTGATCAAGTCTTGTTCTATTATATTAATGATGTGCGCAATGTATCTATTGCAATTGATATTAGTGAACAACAAGCGGCAAAGGAAGAAGCATTACGCTGCTATGCTTCGCAATTTGATACATCGGCAACTGAGAATGGTGTAAGTACACCATTGACGAATCGCTATATAGAATCAGTACAATATCGAGATGCGTTGTTAGCACAACCACAAAGTTGGGGGTATGCGGAGGGGTTTGCGACGAAGAATCCGTTCCCAGTAGAGGTTATTCAAAACGACCGACTGTGATCACGTGGTTACGCGTTGTAGCGTAGTCGGCGTCGAATATGCCCCCCATCGAAAGCCTGCGTGTGCTCGCGTACACAATAAGTACGCTGTGCTACTCGTTTTCGCTGGAGTGCATCTTCTTGGTGCTGACAGCCGATCGTTTTGAACTTCAATTTGAAGCCTCGATCTTTGTCCGCTTGTATACACTCAAGTGTACACATTGCTGGGGTTATATGTGAGCGAAATGAACTATAGAGAGGTGGACTGTAATGGTAACATTATTCATTATCATCTTGTTAGTTGCGCTCGTAGTCATCATAATTAATCAGTATTCAGCGTTGAAAAGAATGGATAGCATGCAATATTCATTAGATAAACTAAATAAAACTTTACAAGATGTGAATTCTAAAGAAACGTAAGCATCATTTTGTAGTCATGAATTACGAAATTCAATTTAATCAGATGTATGTATTACAGTTATAAGTACAGGGGGGTGCGTCGTAGTTGACGCGTAAACTAAAAATAGGGATTACTTGTTATCCATCACTTGGCGGTTCAGGCGTAGTTGCAACTGAACTTGGAAAATTACTTGCTGAAAAGGGACATGAAATTCATTTTATAACGCATAGTATACCTTTTCGCTTAGGCAAGTTTCATAAAAATATATTTTTTCATGAAGTTGAAGTCAATGATTATTATGTATTCCGCTATCCACCGTACGATCTAAGCTTAGCAAGTAAGATGGCTCAAGTAGCTAAGATGCAAAATCTTGATATATTGCATGTTCATTACGCTGTTCCGCATGCGGTATGTGCCTTTATTGCCAAGCAAATGCTTAATAATGGCATGAAAACTGTAACAACACTGCATGGAACTGACATTACGGTGCTAGCTCAAGACGAATCCCTTAAAGATTTAATTCGTTTGGCGATTCATCAAAGTGATGCGGTTACAGCTGTTTCACAGGATCTTATTCAAGAGACTCGACAATTATTAGACATTACAACACCGATCGAGCTTACATATAATTTTGTAGATAAACGTATCTATTACCCGCGAGATGTATCTTCATTACGCAATGATTATGCAGCTCCAGACGAGAAAATATTGATGCATATTTCAAATTTCCGTCCCGTAAAACGAGTGTCTGATGTTGTTGATATATTCGAAAAAGTTCAGCAACAAATACCTTCCAAACTACTATTAGTAGGAGAAGGTCCTGAATTAACGAAAATTCAATGTAAAATAAATAGCCTTGGGCTTGAAGATAAAGTGTTATTCCTTGGAAAACAAGAGGATGTAGCGCAAATTATTTCGTTAGCTGATATTTTACTATTACCATCTGAGAAGGAAAGCTTTGGACTGGTTGCGCTTGAAGCAATGGCTTGTGGTGTTCCGACGATTGGTTCGAATGCTGGTGGTATTCCAGAACTTGTTACACATGGTGAAACTGGTTTTCTTTCTTCAATTGGCGACGTAAATTCGATGGCTGACGATGCATTACAATTATTGAGTGATGAGAAATTACATGCACAATTCAAAGCTGCTTGTATTAAGCGTGCGCATGAAGAGTTCTGTAATGACCGTATTACGTATGAATATGAAAGTATTTATTATAAAGTGTTAGGTTTGGAATCGGAAATTGAGCCCCTTCCTGCTGATATATGTCTCTCCTAACAAAATAGGTGGTAATGATGAACAATCAATTACAGAAAAGTAACATCCAGCCTGCATTAGTTGATGCTTGTCTTATATTAGATCAGCTTCAACATGCAGGTTTTACTGCCTATATCGTTGGCGGTGCCGTTCGAGATACACTTGTAAATCGTAATATTTCAGACGTTGATATCGCTACGAGCGCAACTCCAGAACAAGTGATGGCTATTTTTCCGCGGTGTATCCCTACGGGGTTGCAGCATGGAACGGTTACTGTATTACAATATGGTCATAGTTATGAAGTGACGACTTATCGTGCAGAGGACCATTACAAGGATCATCGCAGACCAGAGAAGGTAAGCTTTGTAGAAGATATCTATGCAGATTTAGAGCGTCGTGACTTTACGATGAATGCAATGGCCTTAGATCGTGATTTTGTGCTACATGATCCGTTTCATGGCTATTCCGACCTTATTAATGGACAATTGCGTTGTGTTGGCAAAAGTGATGAGCGGTTTCAAGAGGATGCATTACGTATGTTGCGAGCGGTACGCTTTTGCACAACATATGAATTAACACCGCTGCTTTCATTGTGGAGAGCAATAGCAAAGCATCGCCCGTTACTAGCTTACATTGCGATGGAAAGAGTCAATTATGAATTGGCACGCATGCTTTCGCATCGCTCATTTGTTAGTGGGATACAATTACTGCAACGGAATTCATTGCTGCTACATACGAAAGAACAGTTACTGCTTGCCAGCAGTTGGAAGGCTTTAAGTTTTAAGCATTTTGATAAGATAGATACGAATGTACTTACTCATATTGACGCTAGATGGGCAGCGATATTTATCGCCTCTAATCTGACAAGTGAACATACTGCTAGTGATCTTCGAGCGCTTAAATTCTCGAATGATCAGCGAGCAACGATTGTTGGCTGTGTATCTATTGATGAAGCAGTTAGGCAAATGCGTTTAGAAGAAGAGCCATTAATGAAACGTAATTGGGTAGAACTATTATTAATCCATCATTTGGATCAGCTTGAACTATGGCTATACCAGCTTGCGCCGATTTTTGCGCCAACATTACATGAAAAGTTAGTCACAATCCATCATTCACTGCGTATCCATTCCGTAAAGGAGCTTTGCATTAGAGGCAATGATCTTATGAAATGGAGTGGGCAACCAGCGGGTGCTTGGATAAAGGAACAACTTGCACATATTATGAAGCAGGTTGCCATTGGTCAACTAGATAATGAACGTGAAAAAATTCAAAGTTATGTCAATGATAGAGTGGAGGGTGAATAGTTATTGCATAAGACGACACAGTCACCATTAATACGAATGCTACTAGAAAATCCAAAGCAGTATGTTTCAGGCGAAATGATTAGTCAACAGCTAGGGATTAGTCGAACTGCAGTATGGAAGCAGATTAAGAAATTAGAAGCAATAGGCTATGAGATTGAAGCTGTGACGAAACTTGGGTATCGGTTACTTTATTATCCAATAGCAATTGATCATCTTCAAATTGAGCAGCAGTTGCAAGGGCGTCGTCTAGGAAATGTCATTCATCATTATGATGTAATTGACTCTACACAAGTGATTGCGAAGCAGTTAGCAGAAGAAGGTGCGGCTGAAGGAACTGTTGTACTCGCTGAGCAGCAGGTTAAAGGTAAAGGTAGACTAGGCCGTCATTGGCATTCTCCTTACGGCAAAGGGATATGGATGAGTGTCATCTTGCGTCCGCAAATACCGATTCAATTAGCGCCGCAATTGACGCTGCTAACGGCGGTTGCACTTTGTCGTGCAATTCGTACCTATTCCGGATTAGCAATAGGCATCAAATGGCCTAATGATTTGTTATATCAAGGAAAAAAAATAAGTGGAATATTATTGGAGTCAAGTAGCGAAGATCAAATGTTGAAATATGTCATTGCCGGAATCGGTATAGATGCTAATCTATCAGCACATGACTATGATGAACAATTACAGCTTAAGGCGACCTCTTTGCGATTATTGATGGGAAAAGAGATTGATCGTACAGAACTGATTCAACTGTTTTTGACAGAGTGGGAATTGTTAATGGAAATACACGAACGCAGCGGCTTCCGTCCTATTGCAGAGCTATGGGAAGCGGATGCTATTTCGTTAGGTCAAAAATTAAGTCTTACGACGCCGACGGAAACGTTTATAGGGACTCCATTGCGACTAACTGATGCAGGTTCCATCATTGTGAGGCTTGAGGATGGATCTGAAAAAGAAATATACTCAGCAGAAATGGGAGAGGTAACTTCAAAAAGCGGACTTTGATAACGATGATTGGCTTCGTAGTTTATTCGACGTCGAAGCTGAAGCGAACTTGGAAAGTACGGTTCGCGTGTACCAGGTACGTACACTTGCGCTTCCGCCTTTCTCAAGTAGCGCTCCATCTTCTTGGTTCTGAAAGCCCGCTTTTTGAACTCTCATTGGAAGGGAAGTTCAAACCTTCATTATAAGCTTCGTGCTGAACATTGACCGCTTGTGTACTCGTACCGTACACGTTGCTGGGTTTTGCTTCGTAGCTTGTGATAACGCTGATTATGCTAACGTAGCGTAGTCGGAATCGAATATGAAAATCCGCCGTATATTTACGGCAAAACATTTTTCTGATACACTAATCGTACTAGGCGGTATTCTTGGAAGCTGCACTAGAAATTGTGTTAAATTCTAATATAGATTTTAGAATGCACACTCTGCTCAGAGCCTAAAGGACCGAGACAGAAGGAAGCATTACTATTGATGATTTCCTTTTTATGTTTGGGGACCTTTTTAGCGTGGCTAAAAGGTTTTTTTGTGTTAACCAACAATTAAAGGAGCTGAACTTCATGAGAAAAAGATTAACGATTTCTGCTATGGCTAAGATGAAGCAGGAGGGAAATGCTATTTCTGTACTAACAGCCTATGATTATCCTTCGGCTAAGCTTGCAGAGGAAGCGGGAATAGATGTTATTTTAGTAGGAGATTCATTGGGAAATGTTGTGCTCGGATATGATACAACGATTCCCGTAACAATAGATGATATTGTATATCATTCCAGAGCTGTTGCGAGAGCGGCTACAAGTACATTTATTGTAGCGGATATGCCGTTCATGACTTATGGAATAAGTAAAGAGCATACATTAATAAACGCTGCCAAAATTATGCAAGAAGGTCATGTACAGGCTGTTAAGCTTGAAGGCGGCATCGAAATTACGGAGCATGTCAAGGCATTAGTTGGTGCAGGTATTCCTGTAATGGGACATATCGGATTAACGCCGCAGGCTGTTCACCAGTTAAGTGGCTATAAAGTACAAGGTAAGCTTGAAGGCGAGGCGAAGAAGCTGCTTGACGATGCCATTGGGTTACAAGAAGCAGGTGCTTTTGCTATTGTGGTGGAGCTAGTTACAGAGCAAATTGCTACAATTATTGCTCAGACCCTCCACATCCCGATCATTGGTATCGGCGCGGGTAGAGGCTGTGATGGTCAAGTTCTTGTGTATCATGATATTTTACAATACTCTTCACCTAATTATCCGAAGAAATTCGTGAAAACTTATGCTAATCTCGGGGAAACGATTCGTAATGCTATTGGGGATTATGTGGCAGATGTGAAATCTCGCCAATTTCCAGAGGAAGAGCATTCTTTTCAATCGCCACAGCAAAATATAGACAATTTATATGGTAACAGAGAGGAATAAAAAGGATGAATATTTGTCGCACGAAGCAACAGCTGAAATTAGCGGTTAGAGAGGCGAGAAAGCAGCAACAATCGATTGGTTTCGTACCAACGATGGGATTTTTACATGAAGGTCATGCGAGCCTGCTACGTGAAGCGAAAGTCGATAATGATGTTGTCGTACTTAGTATATTCGTTAATCCAATGCAATTTGGTCCAAATGAGGATTTGGATCGTTATCCTCGCGATGAGGAAAGAGATATAGCACTTGCGGCATCATGTGGCGTTGATATTGTATTTTTGCCAACTACGGAAGAAATGTACAAGGCAAAACCATTAACGACAATTAAAGTTGAGGAAGTCACGAATCGCTTATGCGGGGCATCCAGACCAGGACATTTTGATGGTGTTGGATTAGTCGTTAGTAAGCTATTCAATATCGTTTTGCCTGATAGAGCTTACTTTGGGATGAAGGATGCTCAACAAGTAGCAGTAATTGAGCAAATGGTTCAAGATCTTGATATGAACGTAGAAATTGTACCTTGTCCGATTATTAGAGAGCCAGATGGTCTTGCGCTGAGCTCGCGCAATGTGTATTTATCTGCAAAACATCGTGCAGAAGCTGCGACGTTAAGCCAGTCACTTAACAAGCTCCATCATAAGTTGAGTGCAGACGGTAATATGTCAGCAGATGAATGTATTACATTTATTAAAGATGAGATATTAACAAATACTACTGGCGAGATTGATTATGTAGAATTATTACATTATCCAACTTTGACAGTAATTAATGGACAAGCTTTTCTTTCGAAATCTGTTGAAAATCAAAGGTTTATTGTAGCGGTTGCCGTAAAGTTTGGTACTACTCGCTTAATTGATAATGCGTTATTCCAAGTTAGTGAGGTGATCGAGCGTGTATAGAACAATGATGAAATCTAAGTTGCATCGTGCTACAGTAACGGAAGCAAATCTTAATTATGTTGGTAGTATTACGATTGATGAAGATCTTATGGACGCTGCGGACTTATTAGAAAATGAAAAAGTACAAATTGTTAACAATAATAATGGTGCTCGTCTAGAAACTTATGTTATTAAAGGTGGACGAGGCACAGGCGTCATTTGTCTTAATGGTGCTGCGGCAAGACTTGTTCAACCAGGTGATAATGTTATTATTATATCGTATAGCTTAATGACGGAAGAGCAAGCACATTCTTACAGTCCAACTATTGTTGTGCTTGATCAGAATAACAAGCCAACACAATTTATGAATGGTGAAATTCACTCGACCATACTATAATCAAGTTAATCCCTTCTTTATGTAACGAATACCATGCTGAATGAAAAGATCACTTTCAACAGAAAATGACCGTAGACTCCTACATTCAAAAGAAGGCGGGATACGGTATGATAAGTGATATGTTTTCGTCAATGCATGAGCTGCTTGATTACATTATTCAGCATTATGAAGAAGCTGACGCTGAGGAAAGAGAAGAATACTGCTTTCGTATTCAAGAATTGAAGGAAACAAATGATTCATTTATGGATCATTGGGTGTCATTCGAAGAAAAGCTTGCTATATTTTTTGAATCTTATCGTGAGCGAGAGCATGAAGCAATCAATGCAAAGTCGGAGCATCAGGCGGGATTAGATGAATCCACGATCGCACCAGTACATCTCGCTAAGGAATTAATTGAAACGTACAGTCAAGAACAACCATGCAATGAATGTGATCTTTATACACCACTTGAAGATGAGCTAATTCTTGATCGGGCACAAGGTTATTATAAACTTTTTATGTTTACGGAAGCTGCAGATTTATTTAATCAAATTATTACGACTACTCCAGAATGCAATATGGCAAGATTATATTATGGTATGACATTAATGCATATGCGCAACTGGAACGAAGCGCAAAGACAATTTCAATTGTTAACGGTATTGAGCGATTTTCCCAAATGGTTAGCATTAAGTTTCAATGCGCTCGGTTGTATTCATGCGATCAAGCTGAATATGAACCAAGCTGAGCAATTATTCCTTAAAGCTTATTCCATCTATCCACAGTTTGAAGATTCACTTAAAAATTTACAATGCTGTATGGAAACTCCAGAGCAGTTATCATTATATTTTGGAAGCACAGAGTTGATCTGTACGTGAGAGGAACGGTCACTGAATGAAGTATGCCATTTTTGATTTGGAGACAACTGGACAAAGTGCCTTGGATGAAATTATACAAATCGGACTAGTTGTCGTATCTGATGAATTAGAGATTATCGATACGTATAGTACATTTGTTAAGCCAACTGTTGAGATTCCTGCGTTTATTACAGGTCTTACGGGGATTCAATACAGTGATGTTCAAGATGCTCCTGATTTGAATGATGCTTTAGTTGGACTAATACCACATCTTGATGATGCTGTTCTCGTTGCTCATAACGTGGGCTTTGATGCGAATTTTTTGAATCATGCCCTTGATCAATGTGGATATCTCCCTTTCAATGGGAGAAGATTAGATACAATGGATTTTTTGCGTATTTTATACCCATCGATCACTTCGTATCAATTAGGGACGGTAGCTGAGCAATTAGGCGTAGAACATGAAATGCAGCATCGTGCCGATAGTGATGCACTTGCTACAGCTCATATTTTCATTGATTGTGTATCAAAGCTTCGTTCTTTGCCGCTGCTCACATTGCAGCGGCTATCTTCATTTTTTGATGAGTCACGAGACATCGGCTGGTATATGAACTATACGGAAAAATTAATGGAGCAGCAAGCGGTATTTGATTCAGCTGAATACGATTATTACCGTCAGTTCGCCTTAAAGGCAACGCCTTGGTCAGATGAAACGTCCGCTAGAGAAAAAGAAAATGCTAACGAATATTTTGAACGCGTAACAAGCTTCGAGCAATATATTGAAGATGTCCAAAATCGCTTCAAGGAAATGTTTGAGAACTATGAAGAGCGTAAACCGCAAATTCAAATGTATGATGAAGTATTTGAGGCACTTACTGATAATAAGCATTTGCTTATTGAAGCAGGAACGGGTACTGGTAAATCATTAGGTTACTTAATTCCGGCGCTATATTACGGCATAAAAGCGGAAGAGAAAGTCGTCGTAAGCACTCATACCATTAATTTACAAGAACAGCTTCGCAATCGAGATATTCCTTTACTTAATGAAATATTACCATTCCCTTTCCGAGCATCGTTATTAAAGGGAAGAGGCAACTATCTTTGTATGCGGAAATTTGAACATAAATTGAATATGAAGGACTTCGTTGCCCCAGTGGATGATCCTGTTACAGCGGCACAGATGGTTGTCTGGTTATCAGAAACGGAAACGGGTGATCAAGAGGAGCTTAATCTTGGGTTACGTGGTGCAGACTTCTGGGGGACGGTTTCAAGTGACGCTGATTCATGCTTGAATCGCGCTTGTCCTTGGTTCAAACGTTGTTATTATCATCGTGCAAAGCATGAATCGACGATATCTGATGTTTGTATTACGAATCATTCGATGATTTTTACAGATATTCAAGCCGATCATCGACTTTTACCTGGTTACACCAATCTCATATTAGATGAAGCACATCATCTTGAGGAAGTTGCTGGCAAACATCTTGGTAACCAAATGACCTATACTTCGTATATATATGCAATGAACATGCTGTATAAAGACATGCGAACAGGAGTGCTTCCATCGCTTCGTATTCGGATTCAAGAGGATGGGGACGACCATACTGCTGCATGGAATGAAGTTATAGATAGTGCCTATCCACAACTTCAAGATATGAAAGAGCATTGGGATAAGTTGTTCGAATGGCTCTACAGTATTGTTAGTTCCGATGCGACGCAAAGTAATGAGGCAGAATCTGTTGGTACAGCAAGTATGGTGCTGCGATTGGATCGTCATAAGCTGCCGCATGAATGGAACGAAGCGATGGAAGTGGAAAATAATTTCCATGTATTGCTGTCGCGATTTGTAAAGTCAATTGAAAAGCTTTCGAATGAAGTGAAAGAAAGACTTGATGAAGATACAGGCCTGCAAAGCATTCTCATTGATTTAAATGGTGTATTACGTGATTTGAGCAGAATTAAAGACGAATTGCGGATGTTTATGAAGCTTGAACAAGAAGATTATGTGTACTGGATGGAAGGAACGCAAGCGTATAAGTTCAGATCATTACAGCTATATTCAGCTCCAGTTGATGTAAGCGGATTGTTGAAAAAATATTTGTTTGAAGTGAAAGATACTGTCGTTATGACATCTGCTACATTATCTATTCAGAAAAATTTTGAATATATTGCCGAGCAGCTTGGATTATCGTCATATGAAAACTCCAATCGGTTAAAAGCAGTCATGCTTGATTCACCATTTAATTATCGTGAGCAGGCTTTAGTTATTATCCCGCGTGATTTCCCTGTCTTGAAGGGTGCTCATGTTGACGCGGCATATTTGGATAAATTAGTAGGCTCATTAGCGGAAAGTGCACAGACACTCGGTGGGAAAATGCTGATCTTATTCACTTCATATCGATTGTTAAAGCAAGTATATGATCCGCTGAAAGCAACGCTGCAAGGTAGCAATATTCAAGTGCTGGGACAAGGTGTTGATAGTAATAATCGCACGAAATTAACGCGTAGATTTTTGCAAAATCAAGCATCGGTGTTGCTCGGTACAAGCAGCTTTTGGGAAGGCGTAGATATCCCTGGAGAAGCGTTGCAATGTCTTGCGATTGTGCGACTGCCATTCCAACCACCTAATCATCCACTTGTTGAGGCGAAGTCGGAATTGCTAGTGAAGCAGAAGAAAAATCCATTTATGAAATTATCGATCCCGCAAGCCGTTATTCGCTTTAAGCAAGGCTTTGGTAGGTTAGTTCGTACAGCTACTGACAAAGGGATTGTAATCATATATGATACTAGAGTAATTGAAGCTTATTATGGTAAACATTTTTTATATTCATTACCTGCTCCGAAAATCGAGACGATGCATACAAGTCAGATGGCCAAGCGGATGGAAGAGTGGTTAAAGGAGGATTGAACGGATGAAGCAAACAAAAATTTCTGAAGCTGTTGTTAGAAGATTACCTATCTATTTGCAAGTACTTCATGAATTGAAAAGTCGTGAAATTGGGACGGTTTCCTCACAAGATCTCGGTAATCGATTAGACCTCAATCCAGCACAAATTCGAAAAGACCTTGCTTACTTCGGTGATTTCGGACGTAAAGGAATAGGATATGAAGTAGATTACTTGATTGATAAAATACGTCATATACTTAAAATTAATCAGACTATTAATGTAGCTTTGATCGGTGCTGGTAACCTAGGGCATGCATTATGTAATTATAACAAGTACAGTAATGATAATATGCAAATTGTTGCTGTGTTTGATAATGTTGAAAATAAAGCGGGTTCAAAAATTAATAACTTAACCGTTCAGCCGATGTCTGAATTAGCGAAAACAATCGATGAACTTAATATTCGTATTGGTATTATTACTGTTCCTGCTTCTGAAGCACAAAATGTTGCTAATCAATTAACTGAAACAAGAATTGAAGGTATCCTTAATTTTGCTCCAACAATATTACGTGTGCCAGATCATGTTCGGATCCAATATGCTGATTTTACGAAGGAATTATTGAGCTTAGCTTACTATTTGAATAATAAAGAGGTGGCCGACGATGAGTAAAATATGGGTTGAAAACGGTTTGTTCGTTACGATGGCAGGTGCAACACCTGAAGTGTTAAGTGGGCATATGATCGTAACAGATGATGTCATCACATATATCGGTGCAGATCGTCCAGAAAATGTAACAGATGCCGAGCGTGTAGATGGTAAAGGATTAGTGTTCATGCCTGGTTTAGTGAATACACATGGTCATGCAGCGATGACATTACTTCGCGGTTTCTCAGATGATTTGAACTTACAAGTGTGGCTACAAGAAAAAATGTGGCCGATGGAAGAAAAATATGTTGATCAAGATACACGGGCAGGAAGTAATCTTGCGATTGCTGAAATGCTGCTAAGTGGTACAACAACATTTGTAGATATGTATGATCGCATGGATCAAGTCGCTGAAGCTTCGGTGCAAGCAGGTATTCGTGCTTTTCTTACTAGAGGAGTCATCGGACTTTGTCCACCTGAAGTACAAACAGCCAAATTAGAAGATGCAATTTCATTTGCAAAACAATGGAATGGTCAAGGGGATGGAAGAATATCTACAATGCTTTCGCCGCATTCACCTTATACTTGCCCTCCAGATTATATCGCTCGTATTGTACAAGCTGCACATGATCTGAATTTGCCGTTACATACTCATATGTCAGAGACGAAAGCTGAAGTGCAGCAGAATGTAGATGAGTACGGAAAACGTCCAGTTGCGCATCTGGATGAGCTAGGCTTCTTCTCACGTCCAGCATTATTAGCGCATGCTGTTCATCTAACGGATGAGGAAATTGAACTGTTAGCAGCAAGAGGTGCATCAATTTCTCATAATCCGATTAGTAACTTAAAGCTAGCAAGTGGTGTAGCAAGAGTACCGGAACTATTGAAAGCTGGTGTGAAGCTTTCGCTTGGTACTGATGGTGTTGCAAGTAATAATAACTTAGATCTATTCCAAGAAATAAGAGCTGCTGCATTGCTTCATAAAGGAGTGTCAGGTGATCCGACTGTAGTTCCTGCTTATACAGCTCTGCAGCTTGGAACGTCAATGGGTGCCGAAGCCATCTGGAACTCGCAAATCGGTACGCTTGAAGTTGGAAAAAAAGCTGACTTTATTGCAATTAATATCGATCAACCACATTTCTTCCCACGTACTGATCTTATTTCTCATCTTGTCTATGCAGCTAATGGTCGTGATGTAGCTCATGTATGGATTGATGGTAAGCAAGTTGTTAGTAATAGAAAGTTACTTACGATGGATGAGGAGAAAGTTCGCTACGAGGCGCAAGCTAGCTTTGAGCGTCTGTTGAAATAAGATGAGAGCCATTGAAAAGAAACGATCCCCTTGGATGACGCCACGCAAATGGATAGCTTTCAGTATATTGCTTTTCATTGTTATTATTGTGTTACTCGTTATGTTTTATCGTAATATTCAGATGGATCGTTGGAATGAAAAAGATGAAGTCCGTGCAAGTCTTGCTCAGCAATATGATCTTTCCACTGAAAATTATCTTGAAAAATATATATGGGAAGAACAGTATTGGATAGTGCTGGCGGAAACATTGGATGGACAAGAGCAGTATGCGGTATGGCAAGATAATAACATATTAGCCTCAGCGAATACGAACGCTATTGTTTCATCTGAAGTTGTCTTACAAAAGCTACAATCATCTAAGCCAACTGCAAAAAACGTTACGATAAAGGAAGCATATTTGGCAAATCAGCTAGCGTGGGAAGTTCATTATGGCGAGGATGATAGCAATTATATTATCTATGCCTTCTATGCAATGAGCGATGGAACTTTAATAGATGAATATACAATTCCTAAGGAAACGAGATCATAACGATCTCGTTTCCTTTATTTATGTTGTAAAATCGTATAGCAAACATGATATACTATTTGCTATAAAGGTAGTTCAAAACGTGGGCTTTGATAACGATGAGTGTGCTTCGAAGATTACTCGACGTCGAATAAGAAGCGAACTTGGAAAGTACGGTTCGCGTGTACGTAATCATGTACACTTGCGCTTCCGCTTTTCTCAAGTAGCGCTCCATCTTCTCGATTCTGAAAGCCCACGTTTTGAACTTTTATTTAATTAGGAAGTACAACAAATTGATAATTGAGGTGGACTAATTGCAAAATTTTAAGCTAAAGCCAATGATTATCGCATTTTTAGTTACGATTATAGTTGTAGTTACTGGTGGATTTACTTATCAGTATGTAGCTCAGCAAAAACCATTAGAAAATCAACTTAAGCAGGCTCAATTTTCAGAAGTGACGTTACCAATTGTAGAAGACGGAGATCGTGTCTTTATTGAGATTGCGCCGCTTCCTAATGTTACTTTGAAAGAAGCCGTTCATGAAATAGAACTAATTATGACCCAACATTCTTATAAGTCTAATCTTGTTACGATTTCTCTTACTAAGCAAGAGCAACGAGAGTTAGATTCACATTGGGATACTCAGCTGTTCAATGTTGCTGAAGTAATGTCCTTACAGCAATACAGTAAGCTACCGAGCTTAATGGACTCATTAGAGCAGCAGAATACAGGCTTAGAAGCCAATGCCACGATTGATGACAACTATGTGTATGTAACGATTAGAAAAGATCTGCAAGTGAAACATATATTACTTCCGATTCATAATCAGGAGATGGAGGTATGGCGCAATGCGTAACTATGCAAAGGAAAGTACGATTGGTATACTTGCCGCCTTATTAAGTGTCACATTTGGTTATTTCATAAATATAGGAGCGGGCATATTTACAGTAGCTCTATTTGTTGTCGTCTATATGATGGCCACACAGTCTAATAAACAGGTAGGATTAGCTAGTCTGAAAAATCAAAAGGAATCAGTCATTGATGCGATTACTTTTGAACAGGTCGGTGGGCAATTACATGTCAAACAAGAATTAAGAGAAGCATTAGATTTTCTCGTTCAGCGGGATCAAATTGCCGAGCGTGGCATTCGGATGATGAAAGGTATTTTACTTACAGGTCCTCCTGGTACGGGGAAAACGATGCTAGCAAAAGCAGCAGCCAATTATACAGATAGCGTCTTTATCGCCGCATCCGGTAGTGAATTTGTGGAAATGTATGTCGGTACAGGGGCTAACCGTGTTCGTGAATTATTCAATAAAGCGAGAAAACAAGCGAAAGAGCATAATAAGAAAAATGCGATTATATTTATTGATGAAATAGATGTTATCGGTGGTAAACGTGATGGCGGCCAGCATCGCGAGTATGATCAAACGTTGAATCAATTGCTAACGGAGCTAGATGGTATTTATCATAATACTGAAGTAAATGTTTTGTTAATTGCTGCTACGAATCGGAGAGATATACTAGATGAAGCGCTATTAAGACCTGGTCGATTTGATCGACATATCGAAGTGTCACTTCCCGATAAAAAAGGCCGTCGACATATTATAGAATTGCATGCAGCGAATAAAACAATTCATGAAGATGTAGATTTTGATCAGATCGCCAAAGATACGTATCAATTTTCAGGTGCGCAGCTTGAAGCAGTGATGAATGAAGCGGCAATTTATACGATGCGTGAAGGGCAAGTGGAAATTACAAGAAATCATATTCAAGCGGCTATTGATAAAGTTTTATTAGGCGAAAGAAACAATCGAGAAGCTACTGTCGAAGACAAATTAAGAGTAGCACGACATGAAATAGGTCATGCTATTATGGCAGAAATAACGGCACCTGGGTCCGTCGCACAGGTTGTTCTAACGCCCCGTGGTGGTGCGCTAGGCTTTGTGCGTCATACACCAACAACAGAGAAATTTTTATATACGAAAACTGATTTAGAAGGAAAAATTATGGTGACATTGGGTGGCTCAGTGGCCGAAGAGTTATTTTATGGAGAACGCAGTACAGGTTCTAAAGGGGATTTTGATCAAGCATTACAGCTCGTAAAAACGATGGTAGAGTCAGGATTAACATCTATTGGAATTATAGATAGTAGCATGATGACAGCCGATCGCTGGAATGAGATCACAAATCAAGTTTTAGATGAATTATTATTGAAGACGAAGCAAAAATTAGAAGAGCAATATGTGATTTTCGATCAGTCCTTGCCACAATTAATGGAAGAGGAGTTTGTAAGTGGTGACAACTTTAGAAATTTATTGTGGAATAACGACTTAAATTAGATTTATTTTCGACAAATTGCATAAGAGCGCTTACCGAGCCTGCAAAATATTTCGAAAAGAGTTATAATGAATAGGATAAAATGTTGTAAGGGAGAAACGAAAAACCTATGATTAAGAAAGTTGGAGTTGTTGGAGTAGGGACAATGGGTCAAGGAATTGCTGAGATGCTAGCTAAAAATAGTTTAGATGTCTATATGCTTGAAATTTCTAATGACCGATTAAAGCATGCTTTGAACATGATTGAGATGAGCCTAGATAAACAAATAGAGAAATGGGCTATTACATCATCAGAGAAAAAATTAATTCTTTCTCGTATTCATACTATTTCGAAAATGGAAGAGTTAACGGGTTGTGAGTTGATTATCGAATCCATTACGGAAGATTTGGATCAAAAGAAAGAGATATTTAAGCAACTTGATCAAGTAACAAGTGCTGATACAATTCTTGCAAGTAATACTTCATCACTTAGCTTAACTGAAATTGCAAGTGCAACATGTTCTCCAGAGCGTGTTATTGGTATGCATTTCATCCATCCTGTATCGTCAATTGATATGGTTGAAATTGTACGTGGCTTGAAAACTTCCGAAGAAACTGTGGAAGTAACCAAGCAATTTGCCGAGGAAGACATTCAGAAAAAAGCAGTTATGGTATTTGAATCTCCAGGTTTTGTAACGACTCGTTTAATGTGTCTATTCATTAATGAGGCGCTTCATGTACTTGAAGAGGGCGTTGCTACAGCTGAAGATATTGATAATGCTATGCGTGTTGGATATTCATTCAAGCTCGGTCCATTCCAAATGGCAGATCAATTTGGGTTAGATTCGGTTCAAGCTGCACTTGAAAACATGTTCCGTGAATATGGTGAGTTGAAATACCGACCATCTATCGTACTGAAGAAAATGGTGCGAGCTGGACATCTTGGAGTTAAAGCTGGGGTAGGATTTTTCAAATATGATGCGGATGGAGATCGAGTCGAATGAAAGTACTTGTAATTAATGCTGGAAGTTCATCTTTGAAATATCAATTATTCGATATGACGAATGAATCTGTATTAGCAAGTGGTCGTGTAGAGCGTATCGGGATGGATTCTTCGATCGTTACACATGAGCCAGTAGGGAAAGAAGAAGTTGTTGAAGTAAAAGAAATATTGGATCATGTAACTGCTGTTAAGCGAGTGATCGATATGTTAATTCATGCCGAGCATGGCGTAGTAAAATCGATGACTGAAATCGATGCAGTAGGTCACCGTATTGTTCATGGTGGCGAGATTTTCAAAAATTCTGTTATCGTTACGGATGCAGTGAAGAGCGAAATCAAACGATTGTTTGAGCTAGCGCCACTTCACAATCCAGCGCATATGATGGGAATTGTAGCTGTAGAAATGAACTTGCCAAATGTACCGCAAGTGGTTGTATTTGATACAGCTTTCCATCAAACGATGCCAAAAACATCTTACTTATATGCGATTCCAAAATCATTGTACAAGCGTCATAAAGTTCGTCGTTATGGATTCCATGGAACATCCCATGCTTATGTGAGTGATGTTGCAGCAAAAGTGCTTGACAAAGAGTTAGCTTCATTAAAAATGATTACTTGTCATATCGGTAACGGAGGTAGTCTTACAGCGATCCTTAATGGTCAATCGTTCGATACAAGTATGGGAATGACTCCACTTGAAGGACTGATGATGGGTACTCGTAGTGGTGATTTAGATCCTGCAATTGTTCCTTTCGTTATGAATAAAGAAGATCTAACATTGAACGAAGTGAATTCTATGTTGAACAAGCATAGTGGACTATTAGCAGTATCGGGCCTGAGCTCTGATATGCGTGAGATTACTGATGCGATGGATGAAAATGAAGAAGCGAAACTTGCATTCGATATGTACGTATATCGTGTGAAAAAATATATGGGTAGCTATGCTGCAGCAATGAATGGTCTAGATGTTATGGTATTCACAGCGGGCGTAGGTGAAAACTCTGTTGTTCTTCGTAAAGCAGTATGTGAAGGACTTACATTCCTAGGACTTGAGCTTGATGAGGAATTGAATGCGAAGCGCAGCAAAGAGCCGCGTGTCATTTCTACGCCAAATTCTCGTGTTAAAGTAATGGTTGTTCCGACGAATGAGGAGTTACTAATTGCAAGAGACACATATAATTTGGTGAAGTAAGCAGTTGTTCAAAAAGCAGACTTTGATAACGAAGCGTATGCTGACGTAGTGTATTCGACGTCGAATATGAAGCGAACTTGGAAAGTACGGCATAAGCTTCCTACAATGTTTCTTGCAGAAACATTGTAGGATCGCGTGTACGTAATCATGTACACTTGCGCTTCCGCCTTTCTCAAGTAACGCTTCATCTTCTCGACTTTCGAAAGTCCGCTTTTTGAACCTTTATTGGAAGTGGTAGTTCAAAACAGTCGCATGTAATCGCGATGTGCATGCTAACGCAGCGTAATCGATGGTGAATGTAAGTTATCCAATGAGAGGAAGGTATTTATGAGCGATCATATCTGGAAGGCCTACGCCCATGGTATGAATGTGGTTTTGCAGGAAGGCGGAATTCATGTCTCTTCCTTGTTACTACGCAGCTATCGTGCACTTGGGTTAGACGATTCGGAAGCTATGCTGCTACTTCATATTATTCAGTTTGCCGAGGTTGAACATAATCCTTTCCCAACTCCAGAGGAGCTTTCTGAGCGAATGGGTGTTCATAGTCACATTATTACCGGGTGGCTACAGAAGCTTTTTAATAGCGGCTTCCTCACAATTGAGCAGGAAACGATTCATGATATTATCGGAGAAACCTACAATTGGTCAGGCTGGTATATGCTAGCAACGAATTGGTATGCCAAAGAATTACGTGCTACGAAGAAAGCAGAGCGTCAGAAAGTACATAAAGTAGTTCATCAAGATCAAGCGGCTCAGCTATTTGCATCGTTTGAGCAAGAGTTTGGTCGACCATTATCGCCAATGGAATATGAAACAATTAGTGCTTGGATCGATCAAGATCGTTACTCCGATGAAATTATTCGATTTGCATTGAAAGAAGCTGTCTTTTCTGGAAAGCTAAGCTTAAAATACATCGATCGTATTCTTATTGAATGGGCTCGTAATCGAGTGACAACTGCGGAAGAAGCTAAGTTACATTCGCAAAAGTTTTATTCTAAAAACCTATAAGTCAGTAGTGAGAACGTGATGCAAAAAAATGTATCGTACTCACATGACTTATAGGTTTTTATTTGTGATATTATATTAAGTATTATTCTGCATGATAACAAAAAGTTTAGGAGGATATCAAGATGAATCCAACCTGTCATATTCTCATTGTTGACGATGAAGTACTAGTAAGGCAAGGTATAAAGCATTTATTGAACTGGGAAAATGAAGGGTTCAGTATAGTAGGCGAAGCATCGAATGGTAAAGAAGCATTAGAAATGGTAGAACAACTATCACCGCATATTGTCATTACAGATATCGTCATGCCGCTAATGGATGGTGTTGAATTTACAAGTATTCTAAAAACAAGCTATCCTCATATTGAAGTTATCGTATTAAGTAGCTTTGGAGAATTCAATTATGTACGCTCAACCTTCCAAAGTGGGGTAGCAGATTATATACTAAAGCCAAAATTAGAGGCGAATCAATTACTTACTATATTGAAGCGAGTAGCTAATAAAATACCATCGCTGCAGCTTATTGAAAATATGAAAGAGGAAAATCTTAGTATTAAGATGACATTAGATAAATTGATGTCTGGCTATGAAATCGATACTTCAATGGAAAGTGTTTATGATGTTTTTCCACATAATAGTTTTCGGTTTTTTGGAGCCGAAATGAAAAATATAGCTAACGCAAATAAAGATTATTGGCTTGAGCAATTAAGTGCAATATTTCTCTCGCATGAAGGGAATATGGTAGCTATGCCGCTGCCAACGGATAATAACTTGGCAGTCTACATTTTGAATATGAATGATCGGGATTGGGAGCAGATTATGCCAGAAATTCGTAGTTTTGCAATCCATACTACGACATCAATAGCGGGATTATGCTGGACTTTTGGCGATCCATTTACAAAAATTAGTGAGTTATATGAGCAGTATCATCAAAGGTTTTTGAAAATGTGCTCTTACCGTTTTTATTTGCCTCACCATACCATTCTTATTACTAGAAATGAATTACCGAAACTACATCATGAATCGGTCGAATTTAATATGAGTCAGTTTACTGAGCTTATGCAAGCACGTAATTTTAGTAAAGCGTTAGAAGTGTTATTTGAATATTTCAAATATGCAGCAGTCGACTACGAACAAGATGTATTCGCCTTCAAAACGGTACTAGGCAACATCATATTCAATATTACAATCATTTTGGGGAAGCTAGAAATGGATACGGGACATATAGAAAGTAAAAAATACAATTATTTCAGATCGATTAATGAGGCAACTCATGCTTCCGTCGCCCTAAAAGAATTATATGATTTTATCGATGAAATGAATGTAACATTAGCAACGAGTAAGCAAACTTCGGCTAATCCCAACATGACGATGATTATTAGTTATATAAGGCAGCATTATATGGAGCCGATTAATTTAACGGATATTGCGAATCATTTTCACTTCAATCCATCTTATCTTTCGAGCTTCTTTTCGGCTCATAATGATGAAGGTTTCAGTGAGTATTTGAATCGTGTTCGAGTGGACAAGGCTGCTGAATTACTGCAACAAGCGGAATTATCAATTTTTGAGATTAGTGAGAGGGTAGGCTACTCCGATCAAAGTTATTTTACTAAAGTGTTTAAAAAACATAAAAGTGTTTCACCTAGTCAATATCGTAAAGGAAACCAAACACAGAAAAGAGAACTGTTATGAAGTGGTTGAAGGACAAATTTAGATACAAAGGGTTATTTATTAAGATGTTTTCCGTTACATTGATTAGTGTAATTATGGTAGCATGGCTTACTTGGTCTGTCATGCTCCAGATGTCCGAGAAAGTATTTATGGATACATTTAGCATTACGAATAGTAAAATTATTAATCAAATTCAAACAAGTGTAGAAAACATGAACTATGCTGTTTCTATGACAGCAAGTAATGCTAATGATAGTGGGGAAATTAAGCGTTTCTTAACGGTAGAGAATCAATCAACTGTAGAAGCGTTACGCAGTCACTATCTCGTTTCGCAGGAGATGAATCGACTGCAATCCACAGTTTCCGTCTATCCCATTTCTATGATGATATCAGGAATGAATGGGAATCGTCATGAGACGAAAAATTCAATTTGGCCTACTGCTTATTATGATATGAAAGACGATGAAATTACGATAAAAGCATTAGAGGAACCAAAAAAGCTACAATATCATTTGGATCAGACTGAGCAACAAGGAAACGCAGTAATAGTTGCTGCCAAAGCTTTATTTGATAGATCAAGCGGTTTTCAGTATGGTGTAATATATTTTGCAATCAAAGAAACAGAATTTAAGAAGAGCTATACAGGATTCACAAGCGCTGGAAATGATTTGTTGTTAATAGACCAAGAAGGACTTGTCGTTTCGTCGAATCGAGAGTCCTTAATTGGGACGAATGAAGGACAATTATTATCGAATATTATTGAGATGGATAATAATGGAGTGAAAGTAACGGAAATAAAAAGGGAAGGTAAACAGCATCTTCTGTTGGCGACATATTTGCCAACGTATGATCTGTACATTGTGAATACGATTGACAAAAGTGCTGCTTTAAGTCAAATGATGAACTTTAAAACAGTAGCTGTTATTTGTGCATTAATTGTTTGCATCGCTTTATTCATTGTATTTATTATTACTAGCAGAATTACGAGATCATTAACATTATTAGCTAGGCAAATGTCTCGAATTACAAAACGTAATTTTGGCAATTATTTCACCGTATCAGGTAGTTATGAGATAAAGGAACTTGGAAATGCCTACAACTACATGCTTGACGAATTAAATGACTATATTAATCAATTAATACAGACACAGAAAGATCAACGCAATGCTGAACTGTCAGCATTACAGATGCAAATTAACCCACATTTCCTCTATAATACATTAGCATCTATTAAAATTTTGGTGCAGCAGGGCAATAAGGAAAAAGCTGCACTTACAATAAATGCTTTAATTGAGTTATTGCAAAATACGATAGGCAATGTAAGTGAAACAATAAGTGTGGAAGATGAACTAGTCAACTTGAAAAATTACGTATTAATCAACCATATTCGATATGGTGAGCAAATAAATGTAAGTTATTTCATCGATGAGAAATGTAAAGAATATCAGATCCCAAAATTAATTATACAACCATTTATCGAAAATTCCTTCTTTCACGCATTCCAAGGGCGAAGTGATGGATATATATACGTTATGATTTCACGAGAAGGAAGCAATCTTGTATGTGAAATTGTCGATAATGGAATAGGTATCGAACAAAAAATGCCTACAAAGCAACAAAGTACACGACATTCTAGTCATTTCTTCTCAGGAATAGGAATTCGCAACGTTAATGATCGCCTTGAATTGTTATATGGAGATACTTATGGCGTGAATATTATTAGCTCGGCAGATCAAGGTACACGTATTGTTATAACGATGCCGTTAATATCACCACAAAAAAATACAAAAATATAAAAAAAGTCACAATTCATAATTTCAGCCCCTTAAGGAACAATAGATATGACCAATCCATACAAAGATATTTCTAACGAGAGCGTAAATGAAGTTGATATAATGTAAATGTTAGCTGGCAAACGCTTTCAACTTAAAGTATAGAAAAGACAAAGGGGCTGAATTAAAATGAAGAAATTATTAACAGTAGTGTTAGCAAGTTTTATGCTTCTAACGGCTTGTTCTAACAATGCGAATACTGGAAACACTGGTACTCAACCATCAGGCAAACAAGAAATTACAGTATGGGCATGGGATAAAGCTTTCAACGTTGGTGCAATGGAAAAAGCTAAAGAAATGTACACTGAGACAAATTCAGATTTAACAGTGAATATTATTGAAAATGCACAAGATGATATTATTCAAAAATTGAATGCTGGTTTTAACTCTGGTACTACGAAAACTCTTCCGACAATCGTTTTGATCGAAGATTATCGCGCACAAAGCTTCTTACAAGCTTATCCAGATTCTTTCTTTGCACTTGATGAGTACATCAATGCTGCAGATTTCGCAGATTACAAAATTGGACCAACTAGCTACGAAGGTAAACAATATGGTGTGCCTTTCGATACAGGTGTAACTGGTCTTTATGTTAGAACTGATTACTTAGAGCAAGCTGGTTACACTGTAGCAGATCTACAAGATATTACTTGGGATCAATACATTGAAATCGGTAAAGTAGTAAAAGAAAAAACAGGCAAACAAATGCTTACACAAGATCCTAAAGATCTTGGATTAATTCGTATGATGATTCAATCCGCTGGTTCTTGGTACTTGCAAGAAGATGGTGTTACACCAAGCATCGCTGACAATGCAGCTTTAACTCAAGCTTTTGAATCGTACAAAAATATGATGGATTCTGGAATTGTAAAAGTTATTTCTGACTGGAGTCAATTTGTTGGTGCTTTCAATAATGGTGATGTAGCTTCTATTCCTACAGGTAACTGGATTACAGCATCAATCAAAGCTGAAGCTTCACAATCTGGAAATTGGGCAGTAGTACCATTCCCAACGCTTCCAAATGTTGCTGAATCTGTTCACGCATCTAACCTTGGCGGTAGCTCTTGGTATGTATTGAATGTTGATGGCAAAGAAGCTGCTGCTGAATTCTTGAAAGCAACTTTCGGTTCTAGCGTAGAACTTTACCAAACTTTAGTAACTGATATTGGAGCGATTGGTACTTTGAAAGCCGCTGCAACTGGTGAAGCTTATACAACTGCAGATGAGTTCTTCGGTGGTCAAAAAGCTATTTCTGATCTTGCTGCTTGGACAGAGCAAATTCCAAATGTAAACTACGGTATGCACACTTATGCAATTGAGGATATTTTAGCAGCTGAAATGCAAAACTACTTGGGTGGTACTGAACTTTCTAAAGTATTAAGTAACGCTCAAACACAAGCTGACACACAAATCCGTAAATAAATTACTGTTTATAATTTAGAGAAGTAACATATAGATTCTTCTGATCAACTGATTTCTATGAGACAGGGGTCGGGAGAATCTACTGTTATTACAACAGTGCAGAAAGGGGCTATCTAAGTGGAAGCAACTAAGAAAGGCATAAGTTCTCAAAGTAAAGCAAATCTTACAGGATGGGCTTTTATAAGTGTCGCATGTATTATGATTGTCATTTTCTACTTCTATCCGATGATTCAAGCATTAATATTATCTTTCAAATCAGGTAATGGTATGAATCTTGAGTTTGTTGGTTTTGATAATTATGTAAGATTATTTAGTGACAAAACGTTCAGAGCAGCCTTAACAAACACAATGATTTACTTAATTATCCAAGTACCGGTTATGATTCTATTTGCACTATTTATCTCGGTGTTACTGAATAGCAGCACTTTGAAATTCAAGGGGTTTTTCCGGACAGCAATGTTTTTGCCTGCCGTTACATCATTGGTAGCTTATTCTATTGTTTTCAAATACTTATTTGCAACAGACGGTTTAATTAATAAAATGTTAATGAAGGTACATTTACTTAATGCACCAATCGAATGGATTAACGATCCTTTTTGGGCGAAAGTAACGATTATTATCGCAATAACTTGGCGTTGGACGGGTTACAATATGATTTTCTACTTATCCTCATTACAGAATATTGATCATTCCATTTATGAGGCGGCACGTATTGATGGTGCTTCTGCAACTAGACAATTTTTTGGTATTACCATTCCATTGCTTAAACCGATTATATTATTTACGTCAATTACATCGACAATAGGTACATTACAGCTATTTGATGAGGTCGTGAACATAACAAAAGGCGGTCCTGGTAATAGCACATTGTCGATTTCTCAATACATTTATAATCTATCGTTCAAGTATTCTTCAGATTTTGGTTATGCAGCGACGGTTTCTTATTCCATCGTAATTATTATAATTATACTAGCATTCTTGCAGTTCAAATTGGCAGGTGACGACAAATGAATAAGTTAAAACAAATTTCAATGTATTCGTTTTTAATCCTAGCTTCAATTGTCGCGATATTCCCATTTATTTGGATGATTATTAGTGCGACGAATGAATCTAAAGATGTAACAAAGGGAACGATCATTCCGGGAACGCATCTGTTTGAAAATATTAAAAACTTATTTGCCACAGTTGATATTGCACCTGCATTATGGAACTCCGCCAAAATATCGATAACTACGACGATATTAGCGTTAATCATTGCATCATTAGCGGGCTATGGTTTTGAAGTGTTCCGTTCTAAAGCAAAAGATAGAGTATTCTCAATTATGTTAATGTCTATGATGATTCCCTTTGCCGCGATTATGGTGCCATTATTCCAAATGTTCGCGAAAGTATCTTCAGTAGCACCAGCTATTGGTGTAGACACATTGGCAGGAGTAGTTTTGCCAACAATGACAACAGCATTTCTAATTTTCTTCTTCCGTCAGAATGCGAAAATGTTCCCGAGAGATCTTTTGGAAGCAGGTCGTATTGATGGATTAACAGAATTAGGTTTGTTCATACGAGTTTTTATGCCTACAATGAAAACAACATATGCAGCAGCTGGTATTATCACGTTTATGTCAAGCTGGAACAACTATCTGTGGCCACTAATCGTACTACAGTCACCAGAGAAGAGAACCGTACCGATGTTAATTTCTAATCTAGGTTCGAGTTATACACCTGATTATGGTATTATTATGACTGCGGTTGTTATTTCTACAATTCCTACAGCACTTGTGTTCTTCTTTATGCAGAAGCATTTCGTGGCAGGTATGACAGGTTCTGTGAAGTAACTTGATCTATCTAAGCCAGGCAATGCTCCTCATGGGCATTATCTGGCTTTTACATTATGAATTGGAGGGTTTATTTCATGACAACAATTACACCACAACTAGCTTGGTTAACGGATACAGCAGTATTTGCCGTCAATCGTGTACAAGCACATTCTGATCACAACTATTATGAAACGTTCGATGAAGCGATGCAAAGGGCTCCGATGGCATTACGTCATTCATTAAATGGCAACTGGAAATTTCAATACTCGCCAAACCCTGTAGATCGTCCTGCAACATTCTTTGAAAGTAATCATGATAGCTCTAGCTGGGGCTATATCGAAGTTCCTGGTCATATTCAACTACAAGGGCACGGTAAACCGCAATATGTAAATACGATGTATCCATGGGATGGTCAACATGAACTTAGACCACCTGCGGTTGCAATGAACGATAATCCTGTTGGCAGTTATATTACTTATTTCAATGTTCCTTCAGCAATGAAAGATAAAAAAACATATATCTCTTTCCAAGGTGTTGAGTCAGCGTTTTACGTATGGCTGAACGGTCAATTTGTTGGATATAGCGAAGATAGCTTTACACCATCAGAATTTGAATTAACACCGTACTTAATTGAAGGTGAAAATAAACTAGCGGTAGAAGTATATCAACGCAGTACAGGTAGCTGGCTAGAGGATCAAGATTTCTGGCGCTTCTCAGGTATTTTCCGTGATGTATACTTGTATGCTACTCCTGAAATTCATGTTCAGGATATGTTTATCCATGCCGATCTTGATGATACGTATGCATTGGGTGATCTATCTGTAGATCTTACGTTACAAGGCGATAAAGCTTACACAATTGCCATGCAATTATATGATGCGAGTGGTGCGCCAGTTGCCGAGACTAACTCCATATTAAGTTCAGCTAACAAAGTAACCGTTAAGCTAGATGCTGGTGAGGTTAATCCTTGGAGTGCAGAGTCACCTTATCTATATGAGCTTTTCGTCATGATATCCGATGAGCAAGGTGAACTAATTGAAGTTGTTACTTATCGTGTTGGATTCCGTCGTTTTGAGATGATTAACAAAGTTATGCATATTAATGGTAAGCGTATTGTGTTCAAAGGTGTAAACCGTCATGAATTCAATAGTCGTCGTGGACGTGCCATTACAGATGAAGATATGCTAATGGATATTAGAACCATTAAGCAAAACAACTTGAATGCGGTTCGTACATCGCATTATCCTAACCAATCACTTTGGTATCATCTATGTGATGAGTATGGTGTCTATCTAATTGATGAGATGAACCTTGAAACACATGGATCGTGGCAAAAAATGGGGGCAGTTGAGCCTTCTTGGAACGTTCCTGAGAACAAGCAAGAATGGCAAGATATCGTCATGGATCGTGCGATTTCAATGGTCGAACGTGATAAGAATCACCCATCTATTCTAATCTGGTCTGTAGGTAACGAAGCGTACGCTGGTGAAGTGTTATTGAACGTTTCTAACTACTTCCGTAGCGTAGATCCATCTCGTCTTGTACATTATGAGGGAGTATTCCATAACCGTAAGTACAATGATACAAGTGATATGGAAAGTCGTATGTATGCCAAACCTGTTGATATCGAAGAGTATTTGAACGGTAATCCAGACAAGCCTTATATTAGCTGTGAATATATGCATGCGATGGGTAACTCTGTTGGCGGATTGCACAAATATACGGAGCTTGAAAATAAATTTGAGATGTATCAAGGTGGCTTCATCTGGGATTATATCGATCAAGTGATTGTGAAAGAAGATCGCTATGGTAAGGAGTTCCTTGCATATGGTGGTGACTTTGATGATCGTTCGACTGATTACAACTTCTGTACAAATGGAATTGTTTATGTTGATCGTCAAGAATCGCCGAAAATGCAAGAAGTGAAATTCCTTTATCAAAATATGAAATTAACGCCTGATGCTAATGGTGTAAAAGTCGTCAATGAGAATCTGTTCATTGGAACGGATGACTATGAACTAGTGATTGCGCTTCATCATAACGGCGAGCTAGTAGAAGATATTGCACTTGATATCGATGTAGCCGCTGGTAATGAATTGTATATCCCGGTTGACTTCTATACGGAGATAGAAGCAGGAGAGTATACAGTAACGGCTTCATTGAATTTGAAGGAAGCTACTCTATGGGCAGAAGTTGGACATGAAGTTGCTTTCGGTCAACATATCTTCATTGTTGAAGCAGAAGTAGTGGCACCAACGAAACGTACATTCCGCGTAGCGGAAGGCGATGTCAATATTGGTGTTCATGGTAGAGACTTTAGCATTATGTTCTCGAAGCAGGCCGGTACACTGATTTCAGTTAACTATGCTGGTCGTGAGATGATTGCTAGTCAACCAGCGCCATTGTTCTGGAGAGCAATGACGGATAATGATAAAGGCTTTGCTCAAGGCTTTGAGTCAGGTGCTTGGTTTGCTGCGAGCTTAACTCGTAAATGCGTTAATCTTGAGCTTATCGAAACGGATACTGCTGTGACAGTAAAATACACGTACAAGCTAAATATTAGCGATGCAGTGACGGTAACGGTTGCTTATACGGTAACAGAAGGTGGAGCAATCCATGTGAAATCAGAATACTTTGGTGCAGAAAACTTACCAAAACTTCCGATCTTCGCGCTTTCCTTCAAAGTTCCAGCAGATTACGATCAATTAGATTGGTATGCAATGGGACCAGAAGAGAACTATATTGACCGTGCTTTCGGAGCCCGTCTAATGACGTTCAGTAATGAAGCGAAAGACAATGTGTCTGCGTATGTCGTACCACAAGAATCGGGTAACCGTACTGGTGTACGTCGTGTAGCGGTAACGAATAAGCTTGGACAAGGTATTAAGTTATCTTCACCTGCAACAGCACCTGTGGAATGCAATATTTCACCATACACTGCTTTCGAACTTGAAAGTGCTGCACATCATTATGAATTGCCGAATGTTCACTACACAGTTGTAACGGTAGCTGGCAAACAAATGGGTGTTGGCGGAGACGATAGCTGGGGTGCTCCAGTTCATGATGAGTATTTGATTCAAGCGAATGAGAATTTAAGCTTTGAGTTCACGATCGAACGAGCATAATGAAAAGTTAATAAAGATATGATCATATGAAATAGGCCGGGAGTGGATTGAGTATCCCACTCTAGCTGTGTAGGGCGTGTCCAAAAAGTTAGTGTAAACTGACTTTCTGGACACGCCCTGCTTTTATTTTAGGGACTTATTGAGTATCATCCCACTTGTCCGATAATCATTAGTTCAGAAATGTCGTGGTATGCAGGCGAAATGAGTAAATGATTGTATCGAAAACGCTTTTACAGCTGATAAGATAATGATGTTCCAAGAGTATGATTTTCTGAGGGGTGATAAGAGGGCTTCGTAGTTTGTGTTGCAAGCGATTACATTCGCGTCGGTAACAATTAAAACTCAGGAGGGCTGTTAATGAAAAGAGGGGTTTCTAACGTAACCAGTATTGTTTTGTTGTTGTCTCTTGCACTATGTTTAGTAGTAGGTGGATTCGCAAATCTCACAGTCGATGCTGCCGGTCTTTCGATAACTGGTAGTGGAGGCTGGAATGAGACGGCCTATGTAAAATGGTCATCTGTAAGTAATGCGGATGGGTACAATGTCTATGTAAAACCTGCAAGTGCTTCGGATTCACAATATAAACAAATAGATAGCCAATTAATCCGAAAATATGCTACCTACTGGAGAGCTGATGCTGTAGGGCTTGCAACTGGAAATTATGTGATGAAAGTTGAAGCCATGCAATCCGGCGCTTCAGCGGCCAATGCTGTGACGAATCCGTTAACCGTAACGTCATATGATAGATCTGGATTTGCTTTTTCACCGAACTCACAATTTGGCACAGGATCAGGTGCTTACAATAATGACGGAACCCTCAAAACTGGCGCTCAAGTGCTATATGTAACATCCGAGACAGCTCAAACCGTTACTCTTAATGTGAAAATCAACAGTTCGGGCGCTGTACAAACAGGTGTTGGAATTGGCGAGATTATGGCACTGAGACAAAAAGGTTATGATAAAACACCTCTAGCTATCCGAATAATTGGAAAAGTTACAGACGATGATATGAGTGGACAACTGAACAGCAGTGGATATCTTGAATTGAAAGGAAAAAGTAATTATTCCGAAATGAATGTGACGATTGAAGGTATCGGAGAAGATGCTTATGCTTATGGCTGGGGGATGCTTCTTAGATACGCTGGTAATGTAGAAGTAAGAAACTTAGGCTTGATGTTATTCCCTGACGACGGCATCTCAATGGATACTGGAAATGCTAATGTTTGGGTGCATAATAATGATATTTTCTATGGATCTGCAGGCGGAGATGCAGACCAAGCCAAGGGCGATGGTTCCACAGACCTTAAAAAAGGTTCGACTTATATTACAATCTCGTACAATCACTATTGGGATTCTGGGAAAGCTTCTCTTGTCGGTCTAAGCGAATCATCGGAATTCTTTGTCTCGTTCCACCATAATTGGTTTGATCATTCGGATTCTCGTCATCCTCGTATAAGAGTGGCCTCTGTTCATATCTATAATAACTTCTATGATGGTGTCTCAAAATACGGCGTCGGTGTTACAACGGGTGGTTCGGCATTTGTAGAATCTAATTATTTTAGACATGCCAAATTTCCGATGATGAGCTCTCTACAAGGTACTGATGCTTTAGGGGAAGGTACGTTTTCTGGAGAGAACGGCGGCATGATTAAAGCTTATAACAACAGGATTATTGATGCTCAAAGTCTAATTTATGCTAACTCCAATAGCGGAACGACTTCGGCTCATACAACATCATTCGATGCATACTTGGCTTCATCGAGGAATGAAATTGTTCCAAGCGATTACAAAGCATTAAAAGGTGGAACAGTCTATAACAACTTTGATACGAGTAACGATATGGGAGTCAATGTGTCTGCTATTGATAATGTTAATGATGTTGAACAAATGGTTACCACTAAAGCTGGACGTCTAAATAAAGGCGACTTCGCATGGGAATTTAACGATTCAGTTGATGATGCATCGTATGCGCTTAATTCAGCTCTGATGACTCAAATAAGAAACTACACTACTCAATTAGTATCTGTAGGAGGGAATTCAATACCTACTCCAACAGCAACACCTACTCCAGCGCCAACAGCGACTCCAACTCCGACGGCAACACCTACCCCAACAGCTCCGACAACTGGAGAATATGTTCATAATTTTACGACGAATGGAACTGCAAGTGATTTCTTCGATATTCAAGGAAGTCTTTCAACAAGTAAGGGAACAGTGCAGTATAATGGTTTGACACTTAATCAGTGTTTGAAAATTGAAAGTTCAACCCGTATTGAGTTCACCACTACCGAAGCTTCAACTTTAACGTTGGTATTGAATTCGGCAAACGGGTCCAAGATCAAAATTGATGGAACAAGTTATACAATAACAAATGGTGTTGTTAGCATATCTCTTGCCCCTGGCGCTCATACGATTACAAAAGATAGTGTAACCAATCTTTATTACATGGAACTAGAATAAATAGTTAATGAATAACATGTGAATTTAGCGATGGAAAAAACGGACTCGCCTTATTCGAAGGTGAGTCCGTTTTGAATGTAATGGAACAACGACTAATCTAAGTTCACTCAATATTTGCGCACGGCGTAATAGCGAAAATTATCGGTCACGGCAACAGGCTGGCCACCGTGCAGAAATTCTTTATCGCCCACTTGCCATGTGTGAGTACTTTTGTTTTTTCGACGAATATAGACGTAGTTGTAGGGAGAAGTAGCATATATGGCATAACCTTTCTTGGAGCAATCTCGTAAAAATTTGACGTCCTCGCCAAGTGAGAGATCTGAGAAACGCACCTTCTTGAGGATGCTCTTCCGAAATAAGATTGTGCCTCCTTGAACGAAATCTACAGATTTATTCTTTTCAAATAGAGACCGAATGACAAGCTTTTTGCTTGCAGTTAGATAGACCAAACATGCATGCTTGCCGACTACCGGGCTTCCTGTACGTAGTAGCGCCTTGACCTGCTCCTTTAAATAGTATGGAGAATAAAAATCGTCGTTGTCAAATTTTGCAATAAGGGGATATTTGGCTTTACTGATGCCGCAATTTAAGCATTGGCCCAATGAGATTCGCTCAGGCACTTTATAGACGCTGACATTGGGATACTTGGATGCTTTTTCCTGACATTCCTTTAAATTGATGTTATCTTTATTAATAATAATAATCAATTCTTTGCGTTTGTAGTTCTGATTCTGGTAATTATTCAAGATGTTCATGAGAAAATCAGGATGATTCGTGCATGTGATAATGGATACACCGGGCTCTGACAAGAACTTCCCCTCCACTTGTTATTTCTTCATTTTTTATTTTATAGTATTCAAATCTATGGAGGTTGCTTGGACTAAATAAGCTATTTGACAAGTGATCATTAAATCGAGAGTAGAGGAGTAATAACGATGACTACTACAAATGATATGCTTTTTCAATTGCTAGGTGATTTACCGACAGAAGGTGTTACCGATGTACAACTATTAGATGAAAAGATGGAAGACGGATATCGATTACAAACCGTGTTATTAGAACTTGGGTTTACGGAGCGGGTATCTGTGTCGATTGCTCTACCGACAAAGCAAGAGGGTCCCTATCCGCTCGTTATGTTTAATCATTCACACGGTGGTAATTACGCAAATGGAAGAAATGAATTAGTACGTAGTAGTACATATTTACAGCAGCCCTCCTTCGCTCATACACTGACAAGCATGGGATATGCTGTTTGTTGTATGGATATGCGAGGTTTTAATGAACGCACTGGTAAAACAGAAAGTGAATTAGTAAAGGAAATGCTTTGGCAAGGTAAAGTGTTGTGGGGGATGATGCTCTACGATACACGTTGCTTGCTAGATTATATGTTAACTCGATCTGATATTGATGCAGGGCGTGTAGCTACGATGGGCATGTCTATGGGTGGACTGATGTCGTGGTGGTTAGCAGCATTAGATGAGCGTATTAACGTAGTAGTGGATATATGTGGTCAAGTGGACGCACATACATTGATCAGCAAACGAGGATTAGACCATCATGGTTTCTATTACTATGTTCCTAGTTTGCTTAAGCACTTTACAACTTTAGAAATTCAAAATCGAATTGTACCGCGCCCCAGACTAAGCTTAACAGGTCAGCATGATCGTCTATGTCCAGTGGAAGGTGTACAGCTGTTGAAAGAAGGTTTAGATCAAGCGTATTCAGCTGCTGGATATCCAGATAACTTTCAAACGATTGAGACAACAGGTGGACATATGGAAACGGTAGAAATGCGTACTGCATGGATACAATTTTTACAGAAATATTTATAAATGAGAAGGTGATGAGAACTAGCGATAAGTAAGCCCGCGCAATCGAAACAACAAATCCGATTAAAGGAGTTGAAAACTATCGTATGAGTAAAAAATTAATAGGTAGAATATTCACTTCATTACTTGCAATATTGCTTATATTACCTGCCGATTTAGCGGAATTATGCTGAGAAATAAAATATATGATAAAATTCATGGACCTGAATATGGAAAAGATGATGATCCAATAGTAACAGAGAAGACACCGCGAGGGGTCTTTTTTGCGGTTTTACATTATTCTAAACTTTTCCTTGATAGTCGTAAAATATCTCTTTATAATAAGACAATTAGAAGAGTACGGAATGAACCCGTCATTAATCCAATGGGATATGATATTAATTATTATAAAGATAGTATTAAGGAGAATCTGAGATGAATTGCATTGAATCGCTAGAAACTATGGTTGCAATGGTTCCAATCTTAAAGACGGCAGTTCCTGCTGATTTATCGATTGCTATTTGTGATACAGAAAAATTTATTGCTTATTCGCCTGGAGAAAATATTGATTTGAATATACGTGTGGGTCAATTTTTGCATCACGATGAACCGTTAATGCAGGCGATTAGAAATAATGAGGCGCTAAGATCGGAAGTACCTGCTACATTTTACGGTTTTGAATTTATTGGGACGGCAACTCCGTTACATGACTCCAATGGTAATGTGATAGGTGGCATAGCTATTCAACTTCGCAAACAAACGGAGTTAATAGCCATTGCAGACCAAATCTCTACTTCACTAATACAAGCCAGCAATCAGCTTTCTCAAGTTGCGGATGGATCGGTTGTATTGGCAGAGTCTGCACAGAAGCTTCTTACGCTCGCTCATCAGACGGTAGATCAGGTCAATGAAACGGATGAAGTTGTATCGATGGTTAGAAGAGTAGCTGACCAAACGCATTTATTAGGTATGAATGCGGCCATTGAAGCTGCTCATGCAGGGGATCAAGGAAGAGGATTCGACATTGTAGCGAGTGAAATACGAAAACTATCCAAAGATACGGTTAACTCCACGAACACGATTCAGCAGACACTGAAAATATTTGAAGAAGCGATAACTGGAATGCGTGTATCCATTGAACATATGACGGCAATTGTTGATCAGCAGGCGACGTCTTCCAGACAGATTTCAGACTTTATCGAAGAGGTTCATCAGATGTCAGAGCAGTTGAATCAATTTGCTAAAAAATTATAATTAATGAGATTATCTAATATAACTTAATTCCTATTCTAGCGAAATTAAATAACCAGTCGTCGAGTAAATTTCGATGGTTGCAGAACGATGGCTTGAGGTAGTTGGAAACAGTGGTTGCTTAGGCCCAATTGGCAGCTATTTCTTATGTGAAATCAGTTAATGAGAAGGTATATCATATAAACTATAATTATAATTTCAAGAAATTACTGGGAGTTAATATATATGTACTTGAGTAATTTTGAGGATATCTTTGTGATTGCAACGGGAGTCATCGCATCGATACTAGCCATTCTAGGTTTTTTCATAATTAAATGGAATAAGAAGAAAGTACAACTTGATGTTATTCTTGAATATTACAAAGAAGCTGCTGATGAAAAGTTAATTGAAAGTCAAAAAAACATTCTGAATAAAATGAATGAAAACAAAAATTATAAAAGGGTTCATCAGGAACAGAAGTAATGAAACTACATGAGGCATTGGTCGAATACATTGAATATCGACAAAAAGATAATCCAGAGTATTGTAATGAATTCGTGAATCTATATTATATAATCAAAAATAATAAGTTTATTTAAAGGTATGCCTAGTTATCATTACACGAATTCGTTCCGAATACTCACTGGGCGTTTGAACAAATCCAAGAAGCCTCCATCGATCATGAGCATAAGGATGCGACTGAATAAAACTAGAGTATTAGAACTGAAATAGCTTCAAAATGGAAATATAATTGTAAAAACTCAAAAAGCAACTCGTTCCTTCAATGAAGTGCGGGCTGCTTTTTTATGTCATATGGGAAAAGCAGCAGTACATATATGCTATACTAAATTTATTGAATTGAAGGATCATATAAGTTGTTAAAGTGAGGGTTAAAGATGAATACTAGATATAGAATTACTAGAAATCTTCATGGTGATCAGTACGAAAATACTATACCACTTGAAGAATGTAAATCGTTTTTTGAAAAACAAACTGATTTTACACATATGGAACAATATTCTACTCGCTCAGGTGAAACGGTGATGACGATTAAGGGTGAGTTTTTTATGTGGCAGGTTGGAGAGGTGCAAATTCCATTTCGCTATTTTGACGGAGATGTGTATGTATCCGTATCCCATGAAATGATCTATCATAAAATGTTAGAAGTAGCTGAAGGATTGAATGCGCAATATATTGAAGGCTAGTTATAACCTAGCAAGATAGGAAGATGTTAAATGAGATGTGGTGAACAATGCTTTGTTGTAAAGTTCGAAGTCCATGGTGAACAAAAGACCGCTCCGATCAATGCGAGAACGCCAGTGGAAGCGAGGAAAAAACTTCGGGCTATGGTTGGAGTAGCGGCGGAAATTATATCAGTTAAACGAGTTTAAATACGGACGGGTTACAGTTACTAAATGAAAAAAGGGACAAAATCGTTAACTATTCGTGGTGCGAGTGTGAAGTGAACATGAAATCCCTGGGAGGTTCGCACTACATATTTAGATGAAATGGGATTGAATTACTTGAATTGATAGCAATATTAGATTAATTGGCGCTTTTATCTTGATATTAAGGAAAAAATATGCGATTTTGGTATAGTCATAGAGAAATTGACGTCGCACCTCACGTAGGTGCATGGATTGAACTTCTTTACCGTGTTTCTCGATCGCATCCCTATACGTCGCACCACACGTAGGTGCGTGGATTGAACTAGTAGTATTAACTCTCAATTAGTGGGGGAGTTAGTAGTCGCACCACACGTAGGTGCGTGGATTGAACTCGTTTTGAATCGGTATAAAGGTTAGATCGTCAAAGTCGCACCACACGTAGGTGCGTGGATTGAACTTTGCATATAACTACCTTACGCCGCTTACTCATCCGTCGCACCTCACGTGTAAATGTCAACCTAAGAATGTATACTTTTGCTTGTTTAATAATGTGCAAAATCACTTGTCTTCTTTCACAAAGTGATCCTTCAAACGGTAAGATTCGCCTACAATCGTGACGACCGTTGCATGATGTAAAATGCGATCTAAGATGGCATTCGCTAACTTTGGTTCGCGAAATACTTCATCCCATGCTTTGAAATTTACATTCGTTGTAAAGATCGTGCTTCGCTTCTCATAGCGCATATCGATGAGCTGAAAGAAGATTTTGGCATCCTCAGGTTCAATCGGAAGATATCCGATCTCATCGATGATGAGAAGCTTGTATTTCGTGTAGTGTTTGAGTCTAGTTTCCAAGCGATTCTCTAATTTGGCACGCTTTAGATTCTGAATGAGATCGTGGCATTTAATAAAATACGTGCTTGTTCTTTTCTTGGCTGCAGCAATGCCAATCGATGTGGCTAGATGGGTCTTCCCAACCCCACTCGGCCCTAAAAATACAATGTTTTCATTGGCTGCAAGAAAGCGTAGTGTACTAAAATCCAAGATTTGCTGTCGATTCACAGAAGGTTGGAAGGTAAAGTCAAAGTCTTTGAGTTCCTTCTTGTGAGGGAAGGCGCCAACCTTAACCATTGCTTCGATCATGTTCTGTTCACGCACATCGATCTCGTAACTTATTAACTTCACGAGCGTATCCATAAACGACAATTGGTTATGAATACTGTAATCAACGACTTCATTCAGATGAGCAACCATTTGCTTCAACTTCAAATATTCTAACTGTTGTAGGGCTTGTTGGTAGGAGGTTCCCTTCATTCAAAGACACCTCCTATCGTGCGAAGATTCTTCTTGGCTAGATCATTAATATCTGGATAGCTTGGCATAGACAGCCTGAGATTCTCTCTGTAATGTTCTTCTTTGTAAATTAATTTTGTCTCTCCTACAGGATGGCGAACCAGAAGTTTCGTGTTATAATAAGCATACAAATGGTT